>NZ_JJNZ01000029.1 GCF_000690055.1 Pseudoalteromonas fuliginea | reverse complement strand
CGCGTTTTAATTTCGTCATTTTTTCACCCAAATTTGTATGCTTATTAGCATAACATTTCTTTCTTAATGGGTGGCCAAAATCACTGTACCACTACAACCAGTGATATTATTTCGTGTTGTGACTAACGATTCTTTAACTGTTGAAATACCTGATTCTTGCTCAATTTTATCCGTATTTAAAAACCGCTCTACTACTTTTAGTTGCTCACTTGATTCTTTGGCTATTTCATGAATTTCATTTTGACCAAAAATTTCAATATTAGGCAATAAATCTAAGGGGGAAAAAGTAGAGATGGATCCGCTTTCATCTTTTACTATTGGGGATTCACCGAAGCGTCTTGATATCTTATATAACTTTCCATGCTTTACTGCTGACTTAACAGTCAACTCAGCAAACCCTGAACCAAGATTTTGCTTTATAACTTTAAGATGCTGTGCTTTTGTTTCTTTACTAATAGGTTCTATTTTTAACACATAACGAATTGACTCTATTAAAGTCGATTTACCTGTTCCTCTGCCACCTATTAAGGTATTTAAATGCTCGGAATAGTTGATATTGATTCCATCGAGAAATCCACCAACAAACCTAACAGACTCTATTCTTGAGTAATATTTTTCTTTAATATCAGAATTAAGGCGAACGCGGGATTCAGAATCTGAAAATGCTAGTTTAAATGAGGAAAAGCAAGGTTTTGACATCTTTACTAAGCAAGTCGCATTTTCTTTTCTCAATGTTTCAGGATCTTCTATATCTTTAGCATTTATAATCGCAATATTTTTTTCACGTTTATAATCAGGATTTTTATTTTGAAGGATCTGATGATTTGCTTGGTCGCCTTGTTCTTTAAGTGCTTCTAATGAAGTTGGGATTTGAGCGGCATATAAATTCTGGTTTTTCCAAATATTGTTTAGCTTTTGTTTTAAAACACCGCTGTCATCTGTGCAATGTGCAGCATATACAAAGCCACCTTTTTCAATAACTGTAGATAGAATAAAGTCTGCACTTTTAGTTGATGGCTTTGTACCGTTAGATGTGTCTATATCAAACTCATATAAATAATTATTTAAAGTCTGAATACTTGTATCTTCTGGATATAAACAAACTAAATGTATTTTCTCGCTAGTTGCAATTTCAAAACCTGGGAAGACGATGACTCCCTGTGCATTAAAAGTTTCTCTAATTTTTGCAACTGAATCAACATTGCCGTGATCCGCTATCCCTACAACTTTTATTGATTCCTCAAGACAAACCTCTAATAATTTCTTATTATAGTCATCTTCTGAACAATCCTGATTCTGTCCCCGATACGTTATATAACTTGCCGGATTTACTTGTAGCGCGCACTTCCAGAATTTTGCTTTAGTGTGTTCAACAGTCATATTAATATATTCAATCCTTAAATTTTAAACCGAGGCTAGCAGGGCTTAATACCAGCTTTCTTAATGGCCTCATTTCCTATTTTTTCGCGAAAAATGTTCTTATTTTATGGACTTCTATTAATAGCAAATTGTGTAAGTTATTACCAATTATAAATATTATGCCGAGGTGGGTTATTATATTGTTAGTTAAAGGACTGATTAGTTGTTAAATATCATTTGAATGCCCATTAACCGTCGCCTTTAACTTAAATCAAACAGCCTCAACACTACCTCAACATCCTTTAGTATATTTCATGTGCATTTTATAACCAAGAAGTGCTAGGTTAGTGGTAAATTAATTGAAGGAAATAATTATGAAATTAGAGTCATTAGCACTGCACCACGGTTACGAATCTGAGGCTACGACCAAATCGGCAGCCGTGCCTATTTATCACACTTCTTCTTATACATTTGACAATACGCAGCATGGTGCTGATTTATTCGATTTAAAAGTACCTGGAAATATTTACACCCGCATAATGAACCCAACCAATGCTGTACTTGAACAACGTATTGCCGCGATGGAAGGGGGTATTGGTGGGCTGGCTGTTGCCTCTGGGATGGCTGCTATTACGTATGCTATTCAATGTTTGTGTGAAGTCGGTACTAACATTGTAAGCACCAGCCAAGTATATGGTGGCACATATAACTTATTTGCTCATACACTACCTAGGCAAGGTATTGAAGCACGCATGATTAAAGCCGATGACTTTACCGCGTTCGATAATGCAATTGACGACAACACTCGCGCTGTTTTTTGTGAATCTATTGGTAACCCGGCAGGTAATATTGTTGATATTGAACGTTTAGCACGTATTGCACACAGCAAAGGTGTGCCGCTTATTGTTGATAATACCGTGGCTACGCCGTATTTATGCCGCCCATTTGAGCTGGGCGCCGACATAGTGGTTCACTCACTTACAAAGTATATAAACGGGCACGGTACTGCCATTGGCGGCATGATTGTCGACTCAGGTAAATTTGATTGGAAAGCGAATGCCACGCGCTTTACAATGATGAACGAGCCCGATCCGTCGTATCACAATGTGGTTTATACCGAAGCTTTTGCTGAAGCTGCATTTATTGGACGTTGTAGAGTAGTGCCACTTAGAAATACCGGCGCAGCGCTTGCCCCTAAAAACGCATCTGACATTTTAATCGGCCTTGAAACCTTAGGCTTAAGAATGGATCGCCACTGCGAAAATGCACAGCACCTGGCTGAGTATTTAGAAAATCATCCAAAAGTGCTTTGGGTTAATTACGCAGGGCTTAAATCAAGCCCGTATAACGAAATGAGTCAAAAAATTACCAGTGGTAAAGCATCGGGTATTTTAAGCTTTGGTATTACGGGTGGCCTAGAAGCGGGTACTCGTTTTATTGATGCGCTAAACATGATTTTACGCTTAGTTAATATTGGCGATGCCAAGTCGCTTGCGTGCCATCCTGCGTCAACTACACACCGCCAGCTAAATGATGAAGAGCTTGCTAATGCGGGTGTAAGTCGCGATTTAATCCGTTTGTCAGTCGGTATTGAAAACATTGCAGACATAATTGCCGATGTAAGCCAAGCGCTCGATAAAGCATAACGTTAATTTAAAGCCTTGAGGTATCGAGGCTTTATTATGTTTTTCTTATATCAACTCGTGGTGTTTCTAAAATCGCTTTTTTTTCATCTTCAGATAATATTATCCAATCAAATATTTCTTCGTTGGTACGCCCACAACCGGTGCAGTAACCGCTGCGCCTTTCGCATATTCCTAGGCAATCAGTTTTAAATTTAGACGGTTTTTTGTTTTGATTTAATTGGCGCATTGTTAAAGTCCTAATGGTGGTGCAATTTCAAAGCGAGAAGAAAACCCATTACCTTCTTGATTAGTAGCAAGTGTAATGACAGGGGTTTTAGTATCAAGTACAAAGGTGCTGTAAATTGAACTTGCTGTTTCTTTTTGGCTTTCAAACCAGCCTGCTTTGGTTAAGCATTGGCGTAATTGCTTAGCCAGTTTTTGATGTGACTTTATTGTTTGCGTTTGTGTTTTAACAGGTGTTTGGCATTGGTAGCTTGCTTGCCCTGACTTATTTAAAGTAACCGTACAGTTTGCTCCAATCATATGAGTATTAGTACGCCATTGATTAGTAAACTGGTTATTTACTTTATCTGTTTTGATTGAATTAAAACCAGACTCATAACCATTTAATAGGTTATTCATGGTGCTGCATTCACCGGGTGTTACTGTGGTTTTTACAGACTGATTCGTTGTAGTAGTGGTTGTTGTAGTCTGATTAGTTTTGCTGGTACAGCCCGCTAAAATAAACGCGATGATAAGAAGAATAATATAGTTTTTCATAGTTCACAGTAACCGATTAATTTAGCCACGCACTATATCACACGTGATTTACTGTAAAAATAAAAAGGCCCATATAAATATGAGCCTCTTTGTTAGTCACAACTAATGCTATTTATGGCGACCTTGCAAGCATTTAACTACATCTTCAAGGGCTAAGCCTTGGCGTTGTAGTAATACTGTCAGGTGATAAATTAAATCAGCAGATTCGTTTGTTAGCTCATCGTTATCGTGTTTCATAGCGGCAAGGGCAACTTCTACGCCTTCTTCACCTACTTTTTGACAACTACGGCTTAAGTCTTTTGCAAATAATGAGGCAGTGTAGCTTTTTGATGGGTCGTCATTTTTACGCTCAACAATCACATCTTCTAATTGTGCTAAAAAGCTTAAACTTGGTTTTGCTTCATCACCAAAACAGCTTTGTGTGCCTAAGTGGCACGTTGGGCCTTCTGGATTGGCAAGTACTAAAATTGAATCGTAGTCACAATCTGTATGCACAGATACTACGTTTAAGTAGTTTTCTGATGATTCACCTTTAGTCCATAAACGCGATTTTGAACGCGAGTAAAACGTTACCTTATTGGTATCAAGCGTAACAGCGAGTGCTTCGCTGTTCATAAAGCCTTGCATTAAAATAACACCCGAGCGGGCATCTTGAATAATAGCAGGGATCATGTCACTTTTAGCGAAATCGACTTGAGCTTGGTTTTGTTGTGTTACTTGCATAATCTTGCTGCCACTTGGTTATCTGTTAAAAATTGTTTTAGTTCGCCAATGTTAATCACATTTTTATGAAAAACGCTGGCGGCTAATGCACCATCTACTTTGCTTTGTTTAAATACATCAACAAAATCTTGCATACTACCCGCACCGCCAGAGGCGATTAAAGGAATATCACACAGCTCGCGAATTTTACTTAGTTGCTCGTTGTCGTAACCGTTACGAACGCCATCTTGGTTCATACAGTTTAATACAATTTCGCCTGCGCCTAGGTCTTGTACGCGTTTAACCCATTCTTGTGTTTTATAGCGCGTACGGCTTGATGCATTAGGATCGCCGGTTAATTGATACACTAAATACTCGCCAGTAATTTCATCAAAAAAGCTGTCAATGCCGACTACAACACATTGCTTACCAAACTCATCGTGTAATTCTTTAATAAGTTCAGGGCGCGCAATAGCAGGGCTGTTGATGCTTATTTTATCAGCACCGCGTTCTAAAACACGCGCTGCATCAGCCACTGATTTAATACCGCCCGCTACACAAAATGGAATATCGATATTTCGTGCAATACTTTCTACCCAATTTACATCAAGTAGGCGTTTTTCAACGCTTGCACTGATTTCGTAAAAAACCAGTTCATCGGCGCCAGCTTCGCTGTAGGCTTTAGCCATTGTTAAAATATCGCCAACAACTTCATGGCCTTTAAATTTAACGCCTTTAACTACTTGGCCGTCTTTAACGTCTAAACATGGGATTATGCGTTTTGATAACATGCCAACGCCTCCTCAACACTAAATGCGCCATCAAGCAATGATTTACCTAAAATAACGCCGCCAACACCTAGCTCTTTAAGCTTTTTAATGTCATCTAGTGAGCTTACGCCCCCTGAGGCTTGCACTTTAATTGTGCTGTTATGGCGAGTTAAATCTTCGTAAAGCTCAAACGATGGACCCGTCATGGTGCCATCTTTACTGATGTCCGTACATAAAAAGTCGATAACACCTAAGCCTACATAAAAATCTACCAGCTCAAGTAAACCAAACTCAGATTCACTTAACCAACCGTGTGTTGCTGGCGCCCAGCCCGTGGCTGTTTTATTTACATCAAGGGCAATTACAAAATGCTCTGCGCCAAATTGCTCAATCCAGGCTTTTACTTGTTCGCGTTTTTCTACTGCCATTGAACCAATAACAACTTGGTTTGCACCGGCTTTTAGCCAATCACTTACATCTTGCTCCGAGCGAATACCGCCGCCCACTTGGTACGGTACGTTAAGTGCTTTGGTTGCAGCTTGAATATGTTTCCACTGTTTTTTACTTGGATCGCGTGCACCTTCTAAATCTACAAGGTGTAGTTTATCTGCGCCACTGTCGGCGTATTCTTTTAAACGCGTGCCAAGTTCGAAAGGGTAAAACTGTGCTGTGTCGTATTTACCTTGGTACAAGCGCACAATTTGATTTTGTAATACGTCTAATGCTGGAATAATCACAAATAATCTCTTTTTTGTTAGTTAATGGGCAGCTTATAACTGCCAATCAACAAAATTTTGTAATAAACGTGCGCCAACTTTTGCGCTGCGCTCTGGGTGAAATTGCATGCCTGCATAATTGTCTTTAGCAACAATGGCTGAAAAGGTTTGACCATATTCGCCGCTCACGAGTGTGGCGTCGTTTACGGTGTGCGCAAAGCTGTGAACAAAATACACTTGCTCATCGAGCGTCAGCCCTTTAGTTAATGCATGCTCTTTGTTAACGCTTAAGTTATTCCAACCCATATGCGGCGACGTTAAATTGCCTACATCAAGCGCTTTTACTTGCCCTGGTATTTTACCCAAGCACTGTACGTTACCTTCTTCGGTACTTTCGCACAGTAACTGCATACCTAAACAAATGCCCATAAGCGGGCGCTGGTATTCATTTATAGCTTGTTGCCAGCCGTTATCTACTAGGCGTTTCATAGCAACCGACGCGTGACCTACACCTGGCAATATAGCGCGCTCAAAACCCGCTAATTGTTCTGGTGAAGTAATTACTGTTGGCGTTTGGCCTAAGCGTTCAAACGCAAAGCGTACTGAATTTATATTGGCACAACCGGTATTAATTATGGCAATCATAAACATCCCTTAGAGCTGGCTGTTTGTTGGGTCGTGTCTTGTGCTACTGCCATACGAAGAGCACGTGAAAACGCTTTAAATAAGCCTTCTACTTGGTGATGACAGTTACCGTCGCTTACCGATAAAATAAGGCTAATAGCGGCGTTATCACTTAAGCTTTTGAAAAAGTGCTCAACCATTTGCACGTCTAAGTCGCCTGCTTTTTCGCGGCTAAAGTTAGCGTTTAATACAAATGATGCACGACCTGATAAATCAATTTGTGCTTCGGCTTTACACTCGTCCATAGGAAGCGCAAAACCATAGCGTGCAATTTGCGATTTAGTGCCAAGCGCTTGTTTAAGTGCGACACCAAGAGCAATACCAATGTCTTCAACAAGGTGGTGCTCATCTATGTGTAAATCGCCTTTGGCTTTAATGTTTAAGCCAATGTTTGCGTGGGTGCGAATTTGATCAAGCATGTGATCAAAAAAGCCAAGTCCGGTGTCTATGCTGCCATTTTTAGTTTGATCTAAGTTTATGGCTACATCAATTTGGGTTTCTTTGGTGTTGCGTGTAACACGACCTTCGCGGTTTGCGGTGGTCAATTTTGTCACTATCGCACTCCAATCACCGTCGTATAAAATACCTTCACAACATAAGTTTTGAGCAAGGCCAATATCGGTCTGGCGATCGCCAATAACAAAAGAGCGCGCTAAGTCTACTTTGCCAGAGCGCATAAGCTCGGTAAGTAAGCCCGTTTTAGGTTTACGGCAATCACAGTTTTGCTCGTCAAAGTGTGGGCAAATTAATACCTCGTCAAAGCTAATGCCTTGGCTTTGCATTATGTCCATCATTTTGTCTTGTGCTATGTCAAAATCAGCAGTAGGAAAGCTATCTGTGCCTAAACCATCTTGGTTAGATACCATTACTAAACGGTAACCTGCCGCTTGTAATTGTAACAACGCAGGGATAACGCCAGGTAAAAATGCTAGCTTTTCAAGGCTATCTACCTGTTTGTCGGTAATTGGCTCTTCAATAATAGTGCCGTCGCGGTCTATAAATAAATAGGGGTTACTCATGATACTTCGTTTCCTGCTAAAGATGCTGCGGTAGCCGGCGTTTGTAAGCCATCTAACCAAATTTTTACTTGTTCAAGTTCTTGTTCACTGCCAATTGAAATTCGTAGCCAGTCGTCTTCACCGTATAGTGTAAAAGCGCGCATAACCAAACCTTGCTCAAGTGCAATTTTAAAATAGTTTTTATCGGCTAATTTTAAAGTAACAAAGTTACCTTCACCAGTGAGAATTTTTAATGCAGCAGGGGAGGCGTTTAGCCAATCTACCAACTTAGCTTTTAAGCTATTTAAAATAGTAACTTGGCGACGCATTGATGTAATTGCATCGGGTGCAATTGCTTGCGCTGCAATACTTGCTACAACGCCAGATACTGGATACGGCGCAATGACTTTACGAATTGGCGCTAGTACGCTCGCTTGTGCAAGCGTAAAGCCTGTTCTGAGCCCTGCTAGCGCAAAGGCTTTAGAAAGCGTACGCAAAACCACTACATTACTAAACTCATTAATAAGCTTAGTCGCGCTTTGCTCTGGGCAAAACTCTATATAGGCTTCATCAACAATAACTAATGCTTTACCTGCAAGTGCTGTTGCAATCGCTTTTACTTTATCAAGTGGTGTTAGGCTGCCCGTTGGATTATTTGGGTTACAAATAAATACTAGTTTTGAGCTGCCAACAGCTGCGACTATTTCGTCAGCACTGCCACTTAATAATAACTCTTGGGTAAGCGCGTTAATACTAACGTTGTGTGTATCGGCGGTAACTTTGTACATACCGTAGGTTGGTAAAAATAGCGCAATACTATCTTTAGCTGGCTCACAGTATGTGCGCACTAAAAGCTCAATGCCTTCATCTGCGCCGCGCGTCATTAATACATTTTCGCTTTCAAGCTCTGTATAAGCGGCGTAACGGTCAATAACCAGTTGCGGTTGTGGGTCGGGGTAGCGATTTAAATCCTCAATACTCAGTTCAAGATTTTTAGCATACGGGCTTTCGTTAGCATTTAGCCACGTAGTACCGGTTAGCTTTTCACTTTTTGCAGAGCTGTATGCAGCAAGGGCTGCAATATTCTTAGGTAATAAGCTAGACGCTTGTGCGCTCTCATTGCTCATTTTTAATTGCCTCTAAACGAATTGAAACCGCATTAGCGTGGGCATCAAGGCCTTCTGCATCTGCAAGTGGTAAAATTGCTTTTGAAAGCTGCGTTAAACCACTTTTAGTAATTGTTTGCACTGTGTATGTACGAAAAAAATCAAGCAAGTTTAAACTCGAGTATGTTGCACTGTAACCATATGTTGGTAACACGTGGTTAGTACCCGATGCGTAATCGCCTGCAGATTCTGGTGTGTAGTCACCTACAAATACTGAGCCTGCATTTTTAACTTTATCTAGGTAAGGTGTTGCATCGCCTAGTTGTAAAATTAAGTGCTCTGGGCCGTATTGCGCCGATACGTCAAATGCTTGCTCAACTGAATCAACCAAAATAAGTGAAGAATTAGCGAGCGCTTGCTCGGCTGTTTCTTTGCGGCTCAAACTAGCTAATTGGCGTGTAAGTGCCTGCTGAGTTTGTTCTACAATACTTTCGCTGTTACATAATAAAATAACTTGCGAGTCTGCGCCGTGCTCTGCTTGTGAGAGTAAATCGGCGGCTATAAATTCTGGGTTTGCACGTTCATCTGCAATAACTAATACTTCAGAAGGACCTGCTGGCATATCAATGGCCATACCTGGGATAGTTTGCGCAACGAGCTGTTTAGCCATTGTTACGAAGCTATTACCTGGGCCAAAAATTTTGTTTACTTTAGGAACCGATTCGGTGCCATAAGCCATTGCTGCAATTGCGCCTGCGCCACCACTTTCTATCAAAGTAGTAATGCCACATAACTTAGCTGCATATAAAATAGCAGGGTTAATTGCTTTATCACCTTGTACCGGCGTAGCTAGTACAACGGTTTTAGCGCCGCTTAACTGTGCTAATACACCTTGCATAATGACCGACGATGGCAGTGGAGCACTGCCACCGGGTACATAAATACCGACTGCTTCGATGGCTTGATATTTCAGTTCACATACAACGCCTGGTTGGGTTGATAATTTAATATCTTTTGGCAACTGCGCTTCGTGAAAACGTTTAACATTTGCATAAGCGGTGTCAATTGCGTATTTAAGCTCAGCACTTAGTGCTTGCTCAGATGCGTTAATTTCATCTAGCGGTACGCGCAAACGTGGGTTAGCTCTATTATCAAACTCTTTGGCCATGCTAAGTAAGGCCTCATCGCCTTGCTCTTTTACGTTAGCTAAAATAGTTTTGCATATTGCTTCAACCTTTGCGCTTACAGAAACTGCAGGGCGCATTAGCGCCGCTGCTTGTACTTGTGAAGATTCCTCATTCCAACGAAGCATGGTACTTACTCCATCATTTTTTCAATTGGCATAACTAAAATAGAGTTGGCGCCTAGGGCTTTTAACTGCTCCATTGTTTCCCAAAATAATGTTTCGCTGCTTACCATGTGCAGTGCTACGTATTCTTCATTACCCGCAAGGGCAAGTAGAGTCGGTTGACCAGAACCAGGTAAAATTTCACAAATTTCATCAAGTTTGTTTTTTGGTGCGTGTAGCATGATGTATTTGCTTTCTTTAGCTTGTCTAACACCACGTAGGCGCGGCATAAGCTTATTGATTAGTGCTAGTTTGTCAGCGTCTTGCAGATCTTTATTTTGAATTAAACATGCGTTTGATTCTAAAATTGTATCACCTTGAATTAAGCCGTTAGCTTCAAGTGTTGCGCCAGTTGATACTAAATCACAAATTGCATCAGATAAACCCGCACGTGGTGCTACTTCAACAGAGCCCGTAAGCATTACTGTACTTGCGTTAATGCCTTCGCGCTTTAACCATTGAGTTAAAATTTCTGGGTAGGTAGTTGCAATACGTTTGCCTTCAAACCAGCTTTTATCGCGAGCGCCTAGCTCTTGTGGCCATGCAAGTGCAAGACGACAGTAACCAAAATCTAGTTTTGAAAGTTTGTTTACTTCGCTGGGAACACCTTGACGTTCACGTTCTGCTTGAACTTCTACTAGTACGTTTTCGCCAACTATACCTAAGTCACATACACCGTCCATTACTAAACCCGGAATATCGTCATCGCGCACACGTAGTACGTCAATTGGCATATTAGTTGAGTGTGCAATTAAGCGTTGTTCACGAAGGTTAAGTTTAACACCTAACTGTTTTAACAGATCTTGACAATCTTTAGATAGGCGGCCGCCTTTTTGGATGGCGATACGTAGACGATTACTGTTGTTCATTATTCATTTTCCTTTAATTTAAAAACTAAAAACCCCGAGGGGAACCTCAGGGCGAAAATGAATCAATGTTATTTGAATCGCCAGAGGTTCCTTTTAGGAATAACCTCTCAGCGAAAGACCTGACAGGTTATTCCGGTGAATGGTGGTGATGATGTACTGTTGTCAGGTTTAAGCGCATTTTTTGTCCTATGTAACTGCCCGTAAGTTCGCAAACGTGCAGTTGTTATTTGTTTAAATAAATTTCGCATTCATAAAAACATAAACGGCCATATTATGGCAAGTTTTTTTTAGCTTAATTAAAGCATATGTTATAACTGTCGATAATATTAAGATAATAAGCGCAATTTTAGCGAATAATTGTTTGTTTATCATTCAAATTTAGCATTTTGATAATCAAACAGTTAAATAAGGAAGTACGTATGGATATCATGATCCCTTATTTAGGAAGAATCACCAGGCTAGAAGTTGAGTCAAAAGGCGCTTTCCATATTGCGGGTGTGCAAAGTGGATCGGCTACTGAAAAAGTTGAACTAGAGAATAAAAAAAGGCGTGAGTTACAAAAAAAGAAACAGCTCAATATGCTTGATGATCAAAATAGTAAAAAAAAGTCTAACGTAGACGATGACGAAAACCCCCATTTAGATACATGGGCTTGATAATACCAACTTTACTAAATACATAAGCAATTAACTCAAAAAGGCCCTTGCGGGCCTTTTTGCTTATGCCAATTAGCTTAAACTCTTAAGCAGATTAGCATTACTCTTGGTTTTTGCTTTTAAATATATAAAAGCTAAATATTGCAAACACACATACCTGAGCCACAATACCTTGCCATGTCGATTTTATACCAAGCCATGCTATATCAAAGCTTATTGGTAGCGACGCAATACCTATTATATCGGCCTCTTGTAATGCAATAACGGCTTTGCCCATAAGTACAAACGAGAGTGCAAATAGTAGGTAAGTGGTAATGTAAAAAAACTTAGCCACCGGTAATTTAATTGAGTATTTAATTAATACCCACGTAATAATAGCCAGTATTGCTATAGCTATCGCAAAACCCGATGCGATAGATGAATATTGAGCAGGCGAGCTTTGCGTTAATAATGACTGATAAAACAGCACGGTTTCGAATACTTCTCGGTATACGGCAATAAAAGAAAGCCCCGCTAATCCCCATAATGTACCCGACTCAAGGCGCTTATCTATATTGTCTTTTATATATTTTTGCCATTGTTGCGCACTTGTTTTACTGTGCATCCATACGCCAACATACAGTAAAATTACAGCGGCAAATAATGCGCCAACACCTTCCATTACTTCGCGGCTCGCACCACTTATTTCTATTAATGTTTGCGCAGCAGCCCACGTTAAACCACCAGCAATAAGTGCTGTTATCCAACCAATATGTACATATTTTAGCGCATCTTTGCGTTTAGTTTTAATAAGCACAGTCATAAGGGCAATAATAACTAAGAGTGCTTCTAAGCCTTCTCGCAGTAATATAACTAAACTTGCTGAAAGTAGCGCGCCGTCAGTTAGCTTAGTTTCGTTTAGCATGCTATCTGCTTTAGCGAGTTGAGTTAGTGCGGCACTTACTTTTTCGGCAACAACGGCCGTATCTTTTTCGTTTTTGAATGTTTGGCGCAGGTTCATCAGTCGTACTTCGATGTTTTTACGCAGTGTTTCATCGTAGGCATTTAAGTTGTTTTCAACAAGCTCAAAGCCATCTAAGTATGCGCTAATTGCTAAATCACTTGCTTGTGAGTAATTGCCTTTAGCATGTGCGGCTTGCGCTGCAAGTAACTGCGTGCGAGTAACTGTTATCGGATTTTTGTTAGCGCTAAATAATTGCTCTGGATTACCACGAAGCCATTTAACGTAATGTGCTTGTGCTTCACTTTGACCTGCCGATAATTGTGCGGGGTTTAGGTTTACAATCTGCGAAGCGGTAATGTTTTGTTCTACAGTTTGTGGTTTTTGAACATCTTTAAATGCCAAGCTACCTACATAAAAAGCTAAAGACCATCGTTGTTGTTCATTAAATTGGGTAAAAGCAACCATAGGTGTGTCGTCAATGCCGTTACTTACAGCGTCAAACAACCCCATTAAAGAGCGGTTTGTTGCGCGTTCTTCATCGGTAAAGTTGGTAGGCTCTGGCGATAAGTTTTTTGCAAGCGGGCCGTCGCCTTGACCATTTGGGCCGTGGCACATTGAGCAGTTAGTAGCAAAAAGCGCTTTAGTTTGCTCAACGGGAAGTAGTGATGTAGGTAACGATAGTTGCGGCATAAAGGTAAGTAGTGACTCACGAAGTGCTGAGCTTGCTGCACGTACATCTACAACACTCGCTTTATTAGCAATCGCTGTATGCAGTGCTTTAGCTTGTGCTTTTACTGTATCAAACTCATTGGTTTGGCCTGATAGCTGTCCAGCTTGCTCAATAATGACGTGCGAAAATTCAGTCATTTCTTGATATTCGTCAGGGTCAAGTATTTCACCATTTCCAACAGCTGCCACGTAATCTACACCTACATACTCTGCAAGCTGTGCAATTTGTTTTATTTTTGTTTGCTCATTAGGTGAGGCCGACACATTAAAGCTTGCCATAGCCATTATAAAAAGCACAAAAAAACAATGAAATTGATGTTTGCCCAGAGATACAAAATTAAAAAACACGTGAGAATTATTTTTGGACATTGAAAAGCCCTACAGAGGAAAAGCCAAAATTATAATTGTTTTCATTTGTATTTCAAGCGGATTAATTTAAACAAAGCAGATAAATAAAAAGGATAACAATTTATAGAACTTTAAAGTGTTTTTGTAACACGAAAGTAACAGTAACCAAGTGATTTATATAATAACTTGGTTACTGATTTGATTGCTCACAAAGCATTTATTACTTTGCTTGCTCAGCTGACTTAATGCTGCTTTGAATAAGCGGCGAGATAGTTAAACCTTGTACAATAATAGAAAATATAACCACAACGTAAGTAACAATAACAATAAGGTTGTGTAAGTCAGAGCCGCCTACAAAAACTTGCTCGCGAGGGATTGCTGCCGCCATTGCAAGTGCAAGTCCGCCACGTAAACCACCCCAAGTTAATATTTTAACACTGTGCTTGTCGTAAGTTCTAAAGCGTTTAAAGATAACAAAGGGTGCGCCTACGCTAATAAAGCGTGCTAGTAATACTGCAGGTACCATTAGTAAGCCTAAGCCAATTTCCCCGATTGTAATAGGCATAGTCACAATTAGCATACCAATTATTAAAAACAGTAGGGCATTTAAAAAGCTATCGGTTGCATGCCAAAAATCTTTTACGTAACGAGTATCTTCAGGCCCCGTGCGCTCGGTTGCTTTAGTACGAGTAATGTTACCCATTAATATGCCGCTCGTTACCATGGCAAGTGCGCCTGATATTTCCCAAATATTTGCAGCAGCAAAACCTGCAGTAGGAATAGTTAAGGTTATCAATAAACGAATATTTACATCGCGGCTGTTAATAATTAAAAAGTGGCCAACCAAAGCGATAACCAAACCAAACGCAATACCGCCTAGGGCGTCTACAAAAAAGAGTTCTGCTATATCGCCAAATTGTGCATCGGTGCCATAAAAAGCAACCGAAAAAATGGTCGTAAATATTACTAAACCAATACCGTCGTTAAATAGCGACTCACCTTCTACTTGAACTGAGATTCCTTCTGGCGCTCGCATTTGTTTAATAATAGCAAGTACAGCAATAGGGTCGGTTGGGCTAATAAGCGCACCAAATAATAAACAATAAATAAAAGGCACTGACCAGCCAAGAAAAGCAAATAAGTAAAAGCTTAAGTAGCCAACAATAAAAGTAGAAACAAGAGTGGAAAACAGTACCAACACCGTTATTTCCCAGCGTTGTTTTCTAAGTGCTAACAGGTTTATTTCCAGTGCACCTGCATAAAGCAAGAAACCTAACATACCTTTGAGGAGTAATTCGTTAAAGTTAATACTCGAGACGATTTTTGTCATTTCAAGTGCGTTTTGATCGCCTAATAATTTTACTGCAACAATCAAAAGTAAAGAAATAACAACCGAGCCTGTAGTTATTGCAATAGTAGTTTGCATTTTGAGGATGTACTGATTTGCAAATGCAATAAAAATTGCAAGTGCAGAGAGAAAACAAATGAGGTACCAAGCATTCATTTAATAACCTTAATTAACGAGAAAAACATATGGTTAAGCGGGATCTAAACATGCCTATGTTACTCCCGAGATATAGCTATGTCACAGTGTTTGTTAGACAATTTGTATTTTTATTTTTAATAAAAATAGTTTTAGTAAATAACAAATTAAAGATGTTAAAGCTTCAGCCACGCCTTTAAAAATAGGTTTGTTTTTTAGGCCTTTTGTTAAATTTAATAGTGTTTGTATTGTAAAAATCACTTTATTAAATTTATACACTTAATTGTATTATTTTTATTTCAATATGTTACTCAAAGTAAATAAATGTTTACATTGTGTTAATTAAATGTTTTTAATATTTGATGGTTTTTTATTAAGCTGTTGAATTAAATGTTTTTAATTTATTTTTTAATACTTTAATTGTAAATTTTTTGTTTCATTTTCAATTGTATGATTTGTAGCCTAGGATTGCTTTAATCGGGAACAAGATGTACCGATTAATAAAAGTATATTCAAACAAATAAACAAATGGAGCGTAAACGTGAATTTATCAAAAATCACAATAGCAACACTTGCTGCCTTTACTTTGGTACAAGCAACAAGCGCAGTAGCTGCAAATAAAAAATATTTAAATCAACAAGCAAATATAAATAATTCAGCACAAAATGGTGTGTCTTCTGTATTGATGGTTAGCCCTGATCAGTTAGTAGGTTTAGAGGCAGGAAATGAGCTGGTTGTATTAAAAGAAATAAAAAGTAATAACGGTGATACAACTCGTCGTTATCAACAAGTATATAATGGATTACCGGTAATTGGAGATACGGTGAGCTTGACGTTTAACAATAATGGGCAACTTAAACGTGCTCATGGTGCTGCTGTATATGATATATCAAGCGATATTGACACAGTTACTCCAAAGTTAAATCAAAAATTGGCAGTAGCTAAGGGATTGCAAAAATCATCTGCAGCGATAAAGTCTGTTGGCTTAGAAAAACATAATGAAAAATCACAATTAGCCATTTGGGTTGATGAGCAAGGTGAAGCGCATTTGGTTTATGAAGTGTCTTATGTTACTTACGGAAGTAACCCATCACGTCCATATCAAATCATAGATGCAAATTCTGGAGATGTACTTTTTAGCTTTGATAACCTTCAACATGCTGATGCGACAGGCCCAGGTGGTAATCTAAAAACCGGGAAATACATTTATGGCACTGATTTTGATAGCTTAAATGTAAGTCAGACAGGCAATAACTGTTCAATGAATACCACAAATGTAAAAACCATTAACCTAAATGGTGGTACTAGTGGCTCAAGTGCATATTCATTTACATGTCCTGAAAATACCTTTAAAGAAATTAATGGTGCCTATTCGCCACTTAATGATGCACATTATTTTGGTAACGTAATTTTTAATATGTATAACGATTGGATTGGTACGCCGCCGCTTTCATTCCAACTGCAAATGCGAGTTCACTATAGTAGTAACTATGAAAATGCATTTTGGGATGGCAGTGCGATGACCTTTGGTGATGGCCAAAATACGTTTTATCCACTTGTTAGCCTAGACGTATCAGCTCATGAAGTAAGCCACGGCTTTACTGAGCAAAACTCAGGTTTAGTTTACAGTGGAAAGTCAGGTGGTTTAAACGAAGCATTCTCTGATATGGCTGGTGAAGCGGCTGAATTTTACATGAAAGGCACAAACGATTGGTTAGTTGGTAAAGATATATTTAAAGGCAACGGTGCTCTTCGTTACATGAATAATCCAACACAAGATGGTAGATCAATTGATAATCAATCAAGCTACTCTTCAGGAATGGATGTTCATTATAGTTCTGGGGTGTTTAATAAAGCATTTTATAACTTAGCAACTACATCTGGTTGGGATACTGAAAAGGCATTTAAAGTGATGGCTCGTGCAAACCAATTATATTGGACTGCAAGCACTAACTGGGATCTTGCTGGTAACGGCGTTATGGATGCAGCTTGTGATTTAAATTACGATCCAAGTGCTGTTAAAGCAGCCCTAAGTGCTGTTGGCGTAAACTCTAATTTAAGTTCGGGTAGTTCATGTGGCACAACCACTCCGCCAGCGGAAGATGAAGCGTTATCTAATGGCGTTACTCGTACTGGTATAAGTGGCTCAGCTAAAGAGCAGTTGTTTTTTACACTTGATGTACCAGCGGGTGCTAGCAATTTAGTATTTAATACTAATGGCGGCTCTGGTGATGCAGATTTATACGTACGATTTGGAAGCAAACCCACACTTAGCACTTATGATTGCAACAGTACAACTTCTACAAGTACTGAAAGCTGCTCTATAGGTAGTGCTCAAGCGGGTACATACTACGTTATGGTAGAGGCATGGAATGCTATTTCAGGCGTTTCATTAACAGGTAGTTATGACGGGTCTACTGGCGGAGGTGTTTCGCCAATTAACCGTACAGAAAGCAATGTGAGTGTTGCTTCAGGTGGTTGGACACGCTTTACGCAAAATTTAGATGCAGGGTATTCTTCACTCGATATTTCAATGGCCGGTGGTTCTGGTGATGCTGATTTATATGTAAATTTTGGTTCAGCATCTAGTACTAGCTCTTATGAGTGCCGCCCATATAAAAATGGAAACGTTGAAACGTGTACGATAGAAAATCCTCAAGCAGGTACATGGTATATAGACTTACAAGGTTATAGCGCGGCAAGCGGTATAACATTAAGTATTTCAGCCAATTAAGTTAATTTCTAGGGAGCATTCGCTCCCTTTTTTATTTTTCAAAACTCCCTCGTCTCAAAGGCAATACTCGACTTAAAAGGTATCAATTAATGAAACACGCGATAAAAATTATGCTATTCAGTGCTAGTACTTTATTACTTACCCAACCCTCATACGCACAAGACACTGAAAGTGTTTGGGTAACGATAGATCCCGTTGCAGCCAAACATTATAAACAGGTTCAAAACTCGTTTAAACCAAATGATGAATTATTGAGTATACAAGATACAACATTACAAACAGTGAATTTGTTAAAAATAAGGCCTGCAAATATTGCTCATTTAAGTGAGTTTATGCATGATAATTATCATCGCTGTGGAGGGTTTGTTGCTCACGATTCGTTAATCGAGGCTAATGAATACACTCAGCAGTTAGCTGCCGTTCAAAATCAAAATCTAAGTGCGTTAGCTGCTACATATAGCATTGACAATCCGCAAACAACTCAGCAATTAATAAATAGTATTAGTCCAAATAATTTGACGAACACAGTTAATTCGATGAGTAGCTTTTATAATCGCTATTACACGGCTCAAACTGGGGTAGATGCCTCACAATGGCTAAAAGATTACTGGCAACAGTTAGCAGCTACACGTAATGATATAAATGTTGATTACTTTACTCATAGCTGGGCGCAGTCGTCGGTCATTGTTACTATTGCAGGAGATGAAGAGGCTGATGAAATTGTCATTATTGGTGGGCATTTAGACTCAATTAATCAATCAAATCCAAGCAACGGTCGCTCACCAGGGGCTGATGATAATGCATCGGGGATTGCTGTATTATCTGAAGTGTTAAGATCGATTGTTGAAAATGATTATAAACCGCAAAAAACAATTCATATAATGGCTTTTGCTGCAGAGGAAGTTGGTTTAAGAGGTTCAAAAGATATTGCTTCATCTTATAAATCACAAGGAAAAAATGTGATCGGCATGGTGCAATTTGATATGACTGGAAACAATGGCAGTAGCGAAGATATTGTAATGATGACTGATTACACTACAAATGCTCAAAACCAATTTTTAGGTCAGTTAATTGATACCTACTTACCTAACATTACCTATGGTTTTGACCAATGTGGGTATGGGTGTTCTGATCATGCATCATGGTATCAACAAGGCTTTGCAGCATCAATGCCATTTGAATCTAGGATGGCTGATATTAATCCGCTAATTCATACACAGAATGACGCTAATTTTGATGCTGACCACGCTAGTAAATTTGCAAAACTTGCTGTGAGTTATTTAGCTGAAATGGCAAAAAATGCTGGTGATATAGTGCCACCAGCTAATAATGAGTTACAAAATGGTGTTGCAGTTTCTGGCCTTGCAGGTGATGCTAAAGCGCAGCTTATCTATACGCTACAGGTACCTAATAATGCAAGTAACTTAAACTTTACTACCTCAGGTGGCAGCGGTGATGCAGACCTATATGTTAAATTTAATACAGCGCCTACATTAGAAAATTTTGATTGTAAAAGTACAACATCATCGAGCAATGAAAGTTGTGATATTGCGAGTGCCCAAAACGGTATTTATTACGTTATGGTAGAAGCATGGAACGCTATTGCTAATGTTTCTCTTATTGCCAGTTATAGTGAAACAACAGCGATTGAACCCATTAATCGAACAGAAACTGATATTAGTGTTGCTACGGGAGATTGGGGGCGGTTTACACAAGACTTAGAAGCAGGGTATTCCTCTTTAAATATAACTATGGCTGGTGGCTCAGGCGATGCCGATTTATATGTGAATTTTGCCAGTCAATCAACTGAATCTGTATATCAATGTAGACCGTATAAAAATGGTAATGCTGAAACGTGTAGTATTACCAGCCCGCAAGCGGGCAAGTGGTATATTGACTTAAAGGGGTACAGCGCAGCTAGTGGAATAACCTTAACTATAAATGCGCAATAATAACTAATGGGAGCTCTGCTCCCTTATTTATATACTCAAACCGATTACTTAATTACTTGCCCTTGATGTTTAGCTTACGTAAAATCCCGCTATTATTTATTGTAAAGTGATTGGTATTATCAAACAACTGTTTAGCGCAACCGGACCTTTGGCGTTGTCTTTAGATGGATACACTCCTCGCCAACCTCAAATAGATATGGCTGTCGCCGTTGCTGATGCATTAAAAAACAGTTCGCAATTGGTCGTTGAAGCCGGTACTGGTACGGGTAAAACGTTTGCATATTTAGCCCCAGCACTTAAATCAAAAGGCCGAACGATAATATCGACAGGCTCTAAAGCCCTACAAGAGCAGCTGTATCATCGCGATTTACCTCAATTAGTTAAAGCGCTCAGCGCCTCTAAAAAAACGGCCCTATTAAAAGGTCGTGCAAACTATCTATGTACATACAGGCTTAATCAGCATGTTGCACATGTACCTACGGACGACTCTGATGTTATGCATCAACTAGCCATGGTTGCTAAATTTGCCAGCGAAACGCAATCAGGCGATTTAGCTGATTGTATTGGTATAGAGGATGATGCCAAAGTACTGCCTTATGTAAATTCAACAACCGATAATTGTTTAGGTAAAGAATGCCCAGACTTTCAAAGTTGTTATATACGCAAAGCACGTTTAACTGCGGCCGATGCCGATGTTGTCGTGATTAACCATCATTTGTTTTTTGCCGATATGGCCGTAAAAGAAAGCGGCTTTGCCGAGCTTATGCCAAAAGCAGATGCTTACATATTTGATGAAGCCCATCAGTTAAGCGAAATTGCCAGCGATTACTTTGGTGAAAGTGTTAGCACTAAAAAGCTGGTGGACTTAATTAATGACTTACGTGCTATTTATAGAGCCGAAATTCCCGATATGCTGCAGCTCGGTAAAAGCTTAAATAAGCTTGAGACAAGCGTTGCTGATTTACGATTACAGTTTGGCGTTGATGGCAGCCGTGGCGATTGGCGTGAAAAGCTCAGTGATAAACAAATATGCGCAGCACTTCATCGTGTGATCAGTGATTTAGATTTTGTTTACCAAGTACTTAAGCTTTGCCTAGATAGAAGCGACAAAATTGAGCATCCATTTGAACGTGCACTTGCGTTTAAAGGGCAGTTAGAGCGGGTTTTTGATACAGCCCAAACCGGCTTTAGTTATTGGTATGAAACAACGCGCCGTTATTTAACAATTAATATAACGCCATTAAATGTATCAGCTAAGTTTGCTCAAATGATGCAAGACACGGGCGCAGGTTTTGTATTCACTTCAGCAACACTTTCGGTTGACAACAAACTAGCGCATTTTAATGCAAGCCTAGGTTTAAAACCAAAACAAAGCATGATGGTAGATAGCCCATTTGATTACCCTAATCAGGCGCTGCTGTGTTTACCTCGCTACTTACCCGAATCACACGCTGATAATATGCCCCATGCAATTGTAAAATTAACGCTTGAGCTTATAAAATCAGCACAAGGGCGTTGTTTTGTATTATTTACTAGCTATCGAATGATGCATTTGGTAGCCGAAGGGCTAACTACACAAATAGACTACCCAGTTTATATGCAAGGGCAAATGTCTAAGCGTATTATTTTAGAGAAATTTACCCGCCATGGTAATGCGGTATTACTCGGCACGGCTTCTTTTTGGGAAGGTGTTGATGTACGCGGCAGTACGTTAAGTTGTGTTATTATTGATAAATTGCCATTTGCAGCACCCGATGACCCATTATTACAAGCTAAAATGCAAGATTGCCAAATGCAGGGGAAAGACCCTTTTGCGCATATACAATTGCCACAAGCTGTTATTGCACTTAAACAAGGTGTTGGGCGTTTAATACGCGATAGCAAAGATAAAGGTGTACTTGTCATATGTGATAATCGCTTAGTTACACGACAATATGGCCAAGTATTTTTAAAAAGCTTACCGCCAATGCGCCGAACACGAAGTTTAGAAGATGCCAATAAATTTTTACAACAAATTAATTAGAGTAATAAAATGATAAAAAGTAACATTCTAGCCCTTGATGCTTCTACTGAGGCGCTTTCAATTGTTTTACATTTTCAGGGCCAAACATTTCATCATTTTGAAGAGTGTCCGCAGCAGCACAGCCAAAAAATACTTCCACTCGTGGATGAGCTGTTAACTAAAGCAAACTGCAAATTAAAAGATTTAGATGTAATCGGTTTTGGCCAAGGGCCAGGTAGTTTCACTGGTGTACGTATTAGTGTAGCAATAGCGCAGGGTTTAGCGTACTCAACTAACTTACCGCTAGTAGGTGTTTCGACACTGGCTATTATGGCGCAACAAGCGTTTGAACAAAACGGCAGTCTTAGTGTTTACCCAAGTATAGATGCGCGTATGGGTGAAATATACTTTGCACATTACCAAGCGCAAAATAATTTAATGCTTTTAGTTAACCAAGAATGCGTTATAAAACCTGATTTACTAAATAATGATTATATAGCAACCACTGAGCCATCTGTAGCGGTGGGCACGGGTTTTAAAACCTATCCTGATGCGCTTAATGACTTTGAAAATGTGGCAATTAATAGTGAAATTACATTACCCGATGCACGTTATATGCTAGCGCATGTTGAAGCCGCGTTTTTAGCGGGTGATGTTGTAAAAGCGAGCGACGCTCAGCCTAAATATGTGCGCGATACGGTGACTTGGAAAAAGCTACCAGGACGTGAGTAATCATATTATTTGCAAATTGGTTGTTTTTAAATCATAATTTTATGCATTATTAAGGTTGGAGACGCGTAATGACGCTGCCTATTGGTTCAGGTTTTTTTACCGGAGATATTCCGGGTAGGGTTAGCTCTACCAAAGTTGTTACTAATAAACCACAGAGCTTATTAGACCAACCGGCTGCTAAAAAAACGAATACCGATTATGTAAAAAGCAGTGTCGAGGGTGTTGAACTGGCTAATCAGCTGTTTAAAAGCAGTGCTAAAAGCAATGAATACAGGCAAACAATTTACGACCAACCGACAGCTCAAGTAAGCAAAGCGATTTCTACTTATACTGAATTTGCTAATTTAGAACGCAGAGCAGAAGTACAAAATTTAATAGGCGTTGATATATACGCTTAAAGTGCATTACCGCGCTTTACTTGAATATAGCTATAAGATTTAATAAAAAGCCCGAACATGTGTTCGGGCTTTTTGTCATTCAAAGTGAAATATAATTTTTATTTTTCAATAAAGCCGATTAGTTTATCAGCAATATCGGTATTGTTTTGCGATCCAATAAATTGTTCACTGCCTTTACCATAAGCAAATACCTGCACGTCTACAGCGGTGTGTCCGCCAGTTGTCCAGCCAGTAAAGCTTGCATTGCTAATAATGCTTTTAACAGCTAAATTAAGCGCTTTTTCACCCATTTTTTTAGCTTGCTCAAGTTTTATTTGGTTTTCAGTTGTAAATTCAATATTGGTGTTAGCAGTCCATACTGGTTTTAAATCATCAGAATCCAGTAAAAGTTGAGTTAGTTTACCAGCAGTTGCTTTAACACCTTTTACTACATCAGTTTCCCATTTGTATTGACCATGTGCGCCAAGGGTTAACCCGCCTGTTGAATGATCGGCCGTTATGACTAATATAGTGTCTTTGTTTTTATCAACATACGCTTTTGCTTGTTCTATTGATTTAGCAAAATCATCCATCTCAGCCATTGCACAGGCTATATCGTTTGCGTGACCACACCAATCAATTTGGCTGCCTTCAATCATTACAAAAAAACCATTCTTGTTTTGGTCATCTAGCAAATTGAGCGCTTTAGATGTGAGCTGAGTTAGGCGAGTTGGATTTTCATCAAGTGCGAAAGGCAGCCCTTTAGGTGCGTATAAGCCAATGGCTGGTATTTTTGTTATCTGGCCAAGGTTTTTAATATCGTCACCGTATTGATAACCAGCAGCTTTAAACTCATCAACTAAGTTACGTTCGTCTCTAATAAAGTATTGAGTACCACCACCGAGCATTAAATCGACAGGTAATTTACCTACAATTTTATTATCAATATAATCGTTGGCGATATCGTCGTAGTTATTACGCGATTCATTATGTGCAGCAAAGCTTGCTGGAGTGGCATGATTTATTTGTGATGTTGCTACAAGCGCTGTTGTCATACCGCGCTCTTTTGCTATTTCAAGCATGGTTTTAACTGATTTTTTGTCTGTATCTACTGCAATTGCGCCATTGTAACTTTTATGACCGCTACTCAGTGCTGTTGCACCTGCTGCGCTGTCGGTTACATAAGTATGATCGTCAGGGTAAGTATGTGCCATACCTTTTAAAATCGTATCGAAAACAGTACCTTCGATCTCTTTAGTGGCAGGGTCATCTTTAAAATAGCGATAAGCAGTGGTGTAAGCCGGACCCATGCCGTCACCAATCATATAAATTACATTTTTAGGTGCTGATTCTGCGTAAACACCCGATGTGGCGCATAAAAGTGCCAATAAGCTGATCTGTTTTTTCATGGTTGTACCTTATGAGTGTACCTTATTTAATAGCCGCTTTTATTGTATAGAGTTAGTATGATAAATAAATGAATATTTGTAATAAACCATTTCGGTAGGTGGATTATTTAAGCCGATAGGTTATAAATAGTAATTAAAGTTGTCATTCACAGTATTTATACTCGTTATTATTTATAAAAACATGCAATAGATTAAAACGCTGTTTAGTTTTTAGAAAATTGATCTTTTCTTAAATTTAGGGTTTATTTAACTTATTGAAAATTAATGGTTACTTTGTTTTTTATTTATTGAGTGAAAGTCTCATCAAGGCTGAACAAATAGGGAGATGTTAGTGGTCTGACAACTTGTATGCTATAAATGACAATGCATTAAAAACAACAAGAGGTTTGGTATGCAGCCATTTAATATTCAAACCAACAATTTAAATATTCATGGTCAAAAGAAAGGGTCGGGCGCTGATGTTGTAATTGCACTGCACGGTTGGCTCGATAATAGTAATAGCTTTGCTCCTATGCTTGATGGCGTTGAGCCTGAGCATACTTGGTACTGTATTGACTTTGCAGGCCACGGTTTGTCATCTTGGCGAAGTCAAGATGCTCACTATTATTTTGTTGATTATATTGATGATTTATACCAGTTTATAAATGCGCTTGGTGTAAAAAAAGTACATTTAGTTGGTCACTCGATGGGAGCCATGGTGGCAGGACTTTTTGCTAGCTGTTTTAACGATTATGTTAAGTCGGTTACCTTTATTGAAGGCATTGGCTGCGTTACAACCCCTAGCCAAGATGTATGCGAACAGTTAAAAAATGCGGTATTAAATAGAGCAAGATTAAAAAATAAGAAATCGAGAATTTATAAATCGAAAACGCTAATTTATGAAGCACGCTCACAAACTACCGATTTGAATAATGAACTAATTATGCTTTTAATGAATCGAAACATAAAAGCAATCGATGGAGGGTTTGAATTAACGACTGACCCAAAGCTTAAAAATCATTCAGGTTTTAGGTTTGATGAAGCGCAATGTATTGGTGCAATAAAAGATTTAATTGCACCATGTCAATTAATTATAGGTAATGAAGGTTATACGTTTGTAAAACAGAATTTAGCTAAGTATATTAGTTATTACAGTGACTTAAGTGTAATTAATGTTGGTGGTGGACATCATTGTCATATGCAAAGTAGTAACGAATGTTTTGAATATATTCAAGCATTTATGGTGCAAAGTGGTGCACGTTAATTGTATATTGTCGATAAATGTGGGATTATTCCCGCATTAGAGTATTTGCTCAATTGTTAAAGTGCCTTACTTAGATTAAGGTTAATAAAAATATAATTATAAACAGGGGCTAAGAGTGGAAAAAATCTGGCTTAAGCGCTACCCAGAGGGTATGCCTGAAACAATCGATCCTGAGCATTACAACTCGTTACTCGAAGTGTTCGAAAAAAGTTTTAGTGACTACAAAGATTTACCTGCATTTACTAATATGGGTAAAACATTGTCTTATGACGAAATTGATACAGCAACCAGAAAAGTTGCTTCTTACATTCAAAATAATTTAGGTCTCAAAAAAGGCGACAAAGTCGCTGTTATGATGCCCAATTTATTGCAAACGCCGATATCAATTTTAGGTATTTTACGTGCGGGTTGTGTGGTTGTTAACGTTAATCCACTTTATACCGTGCGTGAGTTAGAGCATCAATTAAAAGACTCTGATACCACCGCAATTTTTATTCTTGCAAACTTTGCAGATACGCTTGAAAAATCACTTGCACATACTGATGTTAAACATATCGTAGTTACGCAAGTAGGCGATTTGGTTGGTGGCCTTAAAAAACACATAGTAAACTTTGTTGTTAAGCACGTTAAAAAAATGGTGCCTACATACAATTTACCTAATACGATTAAGTTTTCTGACTTGTTAGAAGCAGATGCAGATGCATATAAACGCCCGGAAATGAACTTAAGCGATTTAGCTTTTTTACAATACACTGGTGGTACAACGGGTGTATCTAAAGGAGCAATGCTGAGCCACGGTAATATGGTGGGGAATCTTGAGCAAGTATCGGGCTGTTTAGATAAAGTATTGGAACGAGGTAAAGAAGTTGTTGTTACCGCATTGCCGCTTTATCATATTTTTGCATTAACGGCTAACTGCTTAACCTTTATGAAATATGGTGGTTTAAACTTATTAATTACTAATCCGCGCGATATGCCCGGGTTTGTTAAAGAATTAGGACAAACAAAATTTACTGCCATTACGGGTGTTAATACGTTATTTAATGGCTTGTTAAATACTCCAGGTTTTGCTGAACTTGATTTTAGCCATTTGAAAATGTCATTAGGCGGCGGTATGGCCGTTCAACGTCCAGTCGCTGAAAAATGGCAAAAAGTAACTGGCTCAAAATTAATGGAAGGCTACGGCCTTACTGAATGTGCTCCTTTAGTGACTATCAGTCCTTACGATTTGAAAGCGTACAACGGCTCTATTGGCTTACCAGCGCCAAATACTGATATAAAGTTAATTCTTGATAATGGTGAAGAGGCTGCACAAGGTGAGCCTGGTGAGCTATGCGTTAAGGGACCTCAGGTTATGGTGGGCTATTACAAGCGACCAGATGCAACCGCTGAATGTTTAAAAGATGGTTGGTTTGCAACAGGTGATATTGCAACCTATGATGAGGAAGGTTTCTTTTTTATCGTCGATCGTAAAAAAGACATGATTATTGTTTCTGGTTTCAATGTTTTCCCAAATGAAATTGAAGAAGTTATCGCTATGCACGAAGGTGTGCTTGAAGTAGCAGCTATTGGTATTCCACATGATGCAAGCGGTGAACAAGTTAAAGTTTTTGTTGTAAAAAAAGACCCTTCTTTGACTGAAAAAGATATAATAAATCACTGTCGTGATAATTTAACTAATTATAAGGTTCCCAAGCTCGTTGAGTTTAGGGATGAATTACCTAAAACTAATGTAGGTAAAATACTCAGAAGAGCCTTGAAAGATTAGCAACCTATAAAAAAGCCGGCAATAGCCGGCTTTTTTATTGTAGGAGACTAAGTGCAATATCAATTAATCGAAACACAAAATCAACTGAACACTTTTGTTGAACAAATAAAAAACAAGCCTATTTTAGCTATTGATACCGAGTTTATGCGTCGTCGCACTTTGTATCCAGAAGTTGCACTTATCCAAGTATTTGATGGCGAGCATTTAGCTTTGATTGATCCACTGGCTGAACTTTCTTTGTTTGATTTTTGGCAAATATTAAAAGACCCCACCGTACTAAAAGTATTACATTCACCTTCAGAGGATATTGAAGTATTTCAAAAATACGCAGGCTTTGTCCCTGCGCCGTTATTTGATACACAATTTGCACTGCAATTGCTAGGTGAAGGCAACTGTATGGGTTTTGCGCTTATGGTAAAAGAGCTGCTGGGTATTGAAATAGATAAAAGTGAATCGCGTACTAATTGGTTGCAACGTCCGTTAACGACTAAACAACTTGATTATGCAGCAGCTGACACATTTCATTTGCTGCCGTGTTTTAAATTAATTATTGAGCGTATTAAAGCAGCTGATTTATTTGATATTGTTATTAATGAAAGCGAATTAATTGCTAATAAACGTGCGTTTCAAACACCCGATGAACTTTTATATAAAGATATTAAAAATGCATGGCAACTTAAACCACATGAGCTGGCTGTATTAAAAGAGCTTGCTGTATGGCGACGAAATAAAGCAATTAGAAAAAATTTAGCGCTTAATTTTGTTTTAAAAGAACATAACATGACTGAAATTGCAAAACGTGGCCCTTCTAGTCTAAATGCTCTTCGTCAAATTCCTGGTGTTGAAGCTATAGAAGTTAATCGTTCTGGTGTTGAGGTACTAAAATGTATTGAAGCAGCTAAAGCAATACCTGAGAACGAGCACCCCGAAGTACTTAAGCGCTTAATTGATTTTCCTACTTACAAAAAAGTTGCTAAAGATATAAAGCAAAAAATCACCAAAGTAGCTAAAGAGCACAATATACCAGAAGACGTTATGGCTTCTAAAAAGCAAATTAATCAATTGATCAGTTGGAATTGGAAGCTTACTAATGAGCAAAAAAAGAGTCATATAAAGCCTGACTTACTTAGCTCTTGGCGTTATTCATATGTTCAAGATGCGCTAAAAGAGTGGGATACTTAAGATTAAATATACCCTTTAATTGTGTGACATTTATCTGTTGATTTGCATGGTGAAAAACTTTTAGTTCAGCGCAGAGGATCAAAGCATAGGTATTTAGAGCCGCTATTACAAAGCAGATATAAATAAAATGGGCGCTTTAAGCGCCCATTTTATATTTACTTCTTTTCTTCATCAGGTAACGTAACGTTTAGCTCAAGAACAGCTAGATCATCTTCGTTTTGATCGAATTGAACTTGTACCGCATCGCTACTTACGTTCACGTATTTACGGATCACATCTAAAATATCTTGTTTTAATTGTGGTAAGTAATCCGGCGTTCCTCGTTGAGAACGCTCGTGCGCGACAATGATCTGCAATCGCTCTTTTGCTAATGACGCACTGTTTTTCTTTTCTGAGCGGAAGTAGTCAAGTAAAGACACGTTAACCTCCAAAAATCCGTTTAAATAAGCCTTTTTTCTCTACATCTAAGAAGCGAAAATCGACGGTTTCACCGAGTAAGCGGTTAATAGCATCAGCATAAGCTTGCCCAGCGTCAGACTCACTGTCTAATATAACGGGCTGACCTGAGTTAGATGCACTTAGTACCGCTTGAGATTCTGGAATAACACCTAATAAATCAATAGCTAAAATGTCTTGTACGTCTTCGACTGATAACATTTCACCTTTAGCAACTCGATCAGGATTGTAGCGTGTTAATAGTAAGTGTTCTTTAATGTTTTCTAGGCCTTCTTCAGCACGTTTCGATTTGCTGTGTAAAATACCTAAAATACGATCCGAATCTCGAACTGACGACACTTCTGGATTAGTTGTCACAATTGCTTCGTCAGCAAAATACATTGCCATCATTGCACCGGCTTCAATACCAGCTGGCGAGTCACAAACAATGTAATCAAAGTCTTCTTTTAATTCGTTTAGTACGCGTTCAACACCTTCACGTGTTAATGCGTCTTTATCACGCGTTTGCGATGCAGGGAGTAAAAACAATTTATCAACACGCTTGTCTTTAATAAGCGCCTGATTAAGTTTTGCTTCACCGTTGATTACGTTTACAAAGTCATAAACCACACGGCGTTCACAACCCATAATTAAATCTAGGTTACGTAAACCAATATCAAAATCTATAATAACAGTTTTATAGCCTTTTAGTGCTAAGCCTGTGCCGATTGCAGCACTTGATGTTGTTTTTCCAACACCGCCTTTACCTGAGGTAACGACAATTACTTTTGCCATGAGATTTATCCTTTAACCAAAGCTGAAATTTCTAATGATTCATTTTTTTGTTGTATTTGCACGGCGTTTCCCCAATGCTCACCTTGGAGTGAATCACTGATCCAATAATTACCATTAATGGAAACAAGCTCTGCCTCTAATTTTTGGCAGAATATATGTGCATTTTTTAATCCTTTTGCACCGGCGATAGCCCGCCCGCGAAGAGTTCCGTATATATGCACATTACCATCGGCAATAACTTCGGCGCCATGACTTACAGCACCTAACACAATTAGGTCTCTGTCTTTTGCATAAACTTGCTGTCCCGAACGTACAGCACCATTGATAATTTGTGCTGGTAAAATTACATTTTTTTCAATGATAGACGTATTAGTTTCCTGTTTAACAGGTTCACTCTTAACGTCTTGTGAATAATTTAAAACAGAGAGCCCAGCAGCTTTCGCATCTATGTGTTGTTCATCAGAACCATTACACACACCAACAGCATTAAAACTCATCCGCTCGATTAATGATTTTAAGTGAACAAAATCGAGTGAACTATTTTTTATCTCAATTAAGTTAACAACAATAGGTGCACCCTCAAAAAACTTAGGTGCTTGGGCTATTTTTATATACAGTTGTTCTGCTAAAAGGTTTATATCAGTAGTATAGAGATGCAAAACTGATAACGTAAAAAGATTCCCTTTTAACTCAAAAATTTGGTCCGACATACACGCTCAATTGAATTGTCTGATCAGAAATTAATCTTAGATAAACATAGGCTGAATAAGGCCTTTAATGAAATTTCTAATCTAATTTTTCTAACTTATTATTACTCTCATGTTATAGTGTGCGGCATTGTTAAGCAAGAATTTATAGGGCCATAATGCTCACTGCAGTATATAAAAGTAAGAAAAAAGCGGATACGTTCTTATTTGTTGAAAAAAGAGATGATTTTAGTAAAGTTCCGGAACCTTTGATGACTATGTTTGGTCAACCTGTTTATGTGATGATCATCAATTTAGCAAAACGTGAGCATTTAGGTGGGGCAGATTTAGAAACTGTAAAAGCAGCGTTATCAAACCCTGATAAAGGCTACTACTTACAAATTCCACCACCTGAGCAAAATTTGCTAAGCCAATTACGAAAAGACAATGGAGTCGATAGTGATTAAAAAACTTATCGTTATATTATGTGGTGTATGTTTAAACTCACCTGTGATTGCAAAAACTCAGGCTGATTTTCAAGATTATTTAGCTAATTTAAAGCAAGAAGCTATTGCAAAAGGTTATGAGGCCAAACTTATTGACGATGCGTTTGCAACAGCAACGTATAAAGAAAAAGTGGTTTCGGCTGACAAAAACCAGCCAGAAGTAAAAGAAACCCTTGAAACGTATTTACCAAAACGTGTACCACAATGGAAAATTGACCGCGCACGTAAGCTTTACGCAGAAAACAAAGAGGTACTTGAAAAAGTAGCGAAAGAGTTTGGCGTACAAGCACGCTTTATAGTCGCGCTTTGGGGACTTGAAAGTAACTTTGGTACAATTCAAGGCGGTCATAACGTTATTTCATCATTAGTGACGCTTGCTTTTGATGGACGCCGAGAAGCGCTTTATAAGCGCCAACTTTGGGCTGCACTGGATATTTTAAAATCAGGTCATATAACGCTTGATAAATTTAAAGGCTCATGGGCAGGCGCAATGGGGCAAACACAATTTATGCCTACTTCATTTAATGCCTACGCGGTTGATTACAACAACGATGGCCGCAAAGATATTTGGACTACAAAGGAAGATGCATTTGCTTCAATTGCTAATTATTTAAAGCAAGAGGGTTGGAATGACTCACTTACTTGGGGTCGCCAAGTTCAGTTACCTGAAAATTTTGATAGTAAATATGTTTTAGTTCGTGGAACAAAAACACGCAAGCAGTGGTTAGAATATTGGAACGACTCAGAGCGCTCATTAGCTGATTGGCAAGCACTGGGTGTCCGTAAAGCTGATGGTTCTGATTTACCTAATGTAGACGTACGTGCTGCGCTGGTTATGCCTGATGACATAAATGGTCGTATGTATTTAGCGTACGATAACTACAAAGTGTTTATGCATTGGAATCGCTCGTATTACTTTGCTACTAGCGTAGGTTACTTGTCGGATAGAATTGGTTATCCAAAAATCTAATTTTTGAAATATAGCTATAAATAAAGCCGCAATTGCGGCTTTATTCTTTTTTGAATATCTTATCTTTTAGGTCAATAACTTTACCAATTCCAGAACCTAGCTTCATCAGCTTATTAAGTTGCTCTGGCGTTAAACGTTGCAGCTCTGATGACCATTTAGTGACGGTTTCAAGTAGGTTGTGAATTTCCCCCATTTGTTTTTGCGCGTAAAGTTCATCGTCATTACTGGCTTCATCTAGTAAGTTATCGCGTAGAAGCGTAAGCGTTGGCTCTATTTCTCGTTTTTTTCGTTCTTCGAAAACACGATTAGCCATATCCCAAATCTCACCTGCAGGGGCGTAGTATTCTTTTCGATCTCCAGGTATATGTTGCACCTTAATTAACTGCCACGATTGCAGCTCTTTAATACCCATACTTACATTACCGCGAGAAATACTAAGCGCATCTGCAATCTCATTGGCTGTCATTGGGTTTTTAGTAATAATCAGCAAACCACACATTTGTCCGATGGTACGATTGAATCCCCAGCGGCTGCCCATCTCACCACAATGCATTACAAAGGCAAAATTCTTTTCGGATAAACTCATAGCTTATTAACTTTCAATAATTTCAGAAAGTAAATGCTAGCACGCTGATTTTGGATAGCAAGATCTTACGCAGTGTAAAATTTGTTTTTCGCTACTAAAGTTTGATTTAGATTAACTTGTATCCGCCTATATTAGGTTATGTTATTTAAATAACCTGACGAAAATACTTTTTTTAACTTACGACTTCTTACATACGATGGAATGATTATGAAAGCTGCAATAAATAATGAATATAAAGGTAAATTAGAAATTACTGACCTGCCAATTCCTGAGGTTGGAACTAACGATGTACTAGTAAAAATAGCAGCCTGTGGAGTTTGCCATACTGATTTACATGCCTGTCATGGTGATTGGCCTGTAAAACCCAAAATGCCACTAGTACCAGGGCATGAAGGGGTTGGTGTTATTGAAAAGCTAGGCAGTAACATAAAACACCTTAAAGTTGGCGATAGAGTGGGTATTCCTTGGTTATATAGTGCATGTGGGCATTGTGAGTTTTGTTTAGATGGTAAAGAAACACTGTGTTTATCGCAGCACAATACTGGTTATTCTATTGATGGTAGTTATGCAGAGTATTGCTTGGCCCATGGCGATTACGTTGTAAAAATACCAGAGGGGTTAGGATTTTCTGAGGCGGCTCCATTATTTTGTGCAGGCGTTACAACCTATAAAGCATTAAAAGTATCCGGTGCTAAACCAGGGCAGTGGGTTGCTATTGTTGGCGTCGGTGGTCTTGGGCACCTAGCGGTTCAATACGCCAAAGCAATGGGTTTGAATGTAATAGCTGTTGATACAGGCAAAGAAAAACTCGCGCTTGCTAAAGAGCTTGGCGCAGATATAACACTCGATTTTAAAGACGTGGTTCCGAGTGAAGCTATTTTCGAACAAGTAGGTGGCGCGCATGGTGTTGTGTGTACTGCGGTCTCTAAAGCGGGGTTTGAACAAGCTTATAAAAGTGTACGCCGTGGCGGTAAATGTGTATTAGTGGGATTACCTCCAGAGGATATGCCACTTCCTATTTTTGATACAGTGCTCAATGGCGTGTCAGTAGTGGGCTCTATTGTTGGTACACGTAAAGATTTGCAAGAATGTTTAGAATTTGCTGCTCAAGGTAAAGTAAAAGCAATTATTGAAGAAAAGCGCTTAGAGGACATAAACGAAATTTTTGACGATATGCTCAAAGGTGAAATTAACGGTCGCATAGTGGTTACTATCTGACCTAAATTAAGCGCTCATCAAACAAAAAAGCACGGTTTCTAAAAAACCGTGCTTTTTAAGTATTTAACTGACCTGAGCGCTGAAAATAGCTGCTTGAGATAGATTTATTATCCAGAGTTCAGGTTAACTAGTTAAAGTGTGTAACTAAAACTTAGTTTTGCATTACGCTCTTCCCCTGGCATACCACCTAAAAACATCGCTTTTGAGTAATACTTTTTGTTGAACAAGTTATTTAAGTTTAACTGCATATGCCATTTATCAGTTGTATACGATACCGCTGTATCGTAAATCGTGTAGCTTGGTACATAACCATCAGGAATCGAGAACGAACTTGAATTAGTACTGCGGTTATCTACAAACGTAATACCACCACTTATATTTACAGCTTCAGGTAAGTTAAACATATCTGCGTAGTAGGTTACCCACGTACTTGCTGTTACGTAAGGCACACCTTTTTGGCGTGTGTCGTAACTGCTGCTGTTAGGATTACTTTTGTCACGTGCATCTTGATAAATACCGTTTACGTTTACTTTCCATTTATCGTTCAAGTAAGCGTTTAAATCAAGCTCAACACCTTTTGTTTGCTCTTTACCATCATAATAGCTTTCAGGTACATCTGAGCTTGATGTTAAAGCGTCATAAAGTGGATTTGCATATTCTAAATTTGTACGAGCGCTTTCAAATATAACAACAGATGCCAGTAGTTGGTCATCAAATGCTTTAAATCTAAATCCTAAGTCGTTACTTATAGACTCTGAATCTTCTCGGTCAGCTTCATTACCCGCCACAGAGCCTAATACACTATACGCTGTACGGCCTTTTGAATGATTTACAAATACAGATAAATCTTCAGATGGCTGATACGTCGCACCAAGATTATACGTTAAGCCAGAATCTGATGTACTCGCTTCGGGTGTCGGTTCTGCACGGCTTGCCCTATAGCGTGCATCTACACCAAAGTGCTCGTAAGTTTGCTCAATTCGGTTATATGCCACGCCAATACGCGTTGTAAGCTCTTCAGTTAGATAACCTACATGTTGAATACCTAAGCCCCATGCTTGTACTTTTTTATTATAGTTGCTTGTTTTAAGCGGATCGTAATCATCAAAGCTACCCGATGGCCAATTTGGTTCTCTGATGTCGTAAATATATGGCAATGAACCTTGGTACGTTACATCACCATCATTGTTTGTGAGTACGTAATCTTGATCCCATATTGAGAATTGTTTAAAACGAATATCTCTATCTTCGTAGTTTGCGTTAACAAGTAGCTCGTTATCTACGTCGCCTAGCATAAAGTCATAGCGTAAATCTAAAAAGTACTGCCATGATTTTTCATCGGCTTCTACTTGGCGGTATTCTTGGCGGCGTGCTGCATACGGGTAAAGTACGCCGTCTTCAACTAAAGGTGCACGAGGGTCATTATTAATAATGTTACTGCGCGTTGAATAAACGTAGTTATAAGCACCGGTTTGGCGTGCAAAACTTGATGTGTAGTTGCGGTACTGTAGCTGCTGGTTTAAAAACAAATCGTCAGTAATATAATAGTTATGCGTTAATTTAAAACGCAGTTCTTCACCTTCATTAGCATCTGCCATTGGCGAAATTATACCATTTGTGCCAAAGCTGTAAGGTGTTAAACCATCAGATGCCGATAGTGAATTAGCAAGTTGGTCGCGTTGTGCATCACTTAACTGTACGCCGCTTCCTGTCGGATCGTTTACTAAATCGTCACCAGTTACTTCACCCGCGCTTAAGCCGTTTGCAGTTTCTGCATTGTAAATACGAATAGGGTGACCAATAGAATCAACCGCTATTTCATCTTTTATATAGGCTGCAGAAAGTATGATGTTTTGTCTGTCATTAAGCACGTATTTAAGTGAGGTATAAATTTCGTCGCGATCTTCTTTTAAATCACGAAAGCCGTCACTTGATGCTGTTTTAGCCATTACACGATAAGCTAAATCATCTGTTATAGCGTTAGTGCTATCAAACGATAATGAATAGCTATCCCACTGGCCAAGCTCAGCCGCTACTTTGTGTTTTTCTTCAAACTCTGGTTTTTTTTCAATTAGGTTAATTACGCCACCTGCACTACCAATGCCATATAAACCTGTTGCAGGGCCTTTTAAAACCTCAACAGATTCAACATTTGTAAGTGAACGAGTTGGGTTAAATGTATTGCCTAAACCTGCGCCACCGTACATGCCATCGTAGGTGTAGTTTGCGTCTAAACCACGAATTACTAAATTATCACCAATACCATAGTTATTGCCAGCCTGCGTTAAGCCACTTACGTTCCTTACTAAATCTTGAAGGCTATCAACGCCCTGAGATTCAATTAATTCACGGTCAATAACTACAACCGGTGCGGGTGTTTGCATTAAAGACATGTCTGACTTAGTAGCAAGACCAGAGCTCATTACAACGCGGTTTTGTTTTTCGTATACGCTGATGCGTTCAATATCGTCTTCAACAGAGGTTGTCGCTGCGATTGTTGCGTGCGCGTTCAAGCAAGCTAAGGTAAGTAATGAGTATTTAAATTTTTTCATAAGGTGATAAGCATTCGTATTTAACTATTTGCGCGAATGATAATGGTTATTGTTTTTAAAGTGAATAAAAAATTCAATAATTTTTATTTAATAGAGTTGATTGCTTTATATTTGAGCTTTAAGTGATTTTTTATAAACATTAATGCAAATTCGTTAACATTTAGTTTGGGAGTAGTTTGGTAAAATAGAAAATGTATATGTTAGAAAATAATTAAGGCTGAGTTTTAATTATTCAGCCTTTTATTAGGTTTTGTGGCCTTTGGTAAGTAAGTTCAACACAGTTAGCGCTGAAAATAGCGGCTTTACCCAAAGCTCGGTATTATTTTTTAGCTCTATACACAACACCTGCTTTCATAACAAAAGGGATTTGCTCTAAAAGGGATATGTTTGTTAATGGATTGCCTTTTACGGCAATTATATCTGCGGCAAAGCCTGCTTTAATTTGTCCTAACTGATCATCCACTTTTAATAGTTTCGCGCTATTAATCGTTGACGCTTGGATTGCTTGCAGCTCTGTCATGCCAAACTTAACCATGCGGCTAAACTGTTTTGCATTATCTCCGTGCGGATAAATTGCTGCATCAGTACCGAACACCATTTTCACACCCGCTTTTACAGCACGGCTAAAGCTATCACGCTGCCTTTTAGATACTTGGCGTTCTTTATTTAGGTTTTCTTCGTCTACGCCGTTTTGCTCGCCATAAGTTAGCGTGTATTCGGTATTATAAATATCCATAGAAAGCCAAGTACCATGCTTTTTGGCAAGCGCTATGGCCTCGTCATCTAAAAAGCTGGCGTGTTCAACACTATCAACACCTGCTTTAATGGCTGTTTTAATCCCGCTTGTACCGTGTGCATGAGCTGCAACAGGTAAATCTCGCATATGGGCTTCATCAACAATGGCTTTCATTTCTTCAAAAGAGTACTGCTGTGCACCTACTTTAGTCCCTTTTGAAAATACTCCACCTGTGGCGCAAAACTTAATAGCGTTTGCCCCGTATTTAATGTTTTCGCGTACTTTTATACGTGCAGCCCATGGACCGTCTGCGACGCCACTTGAAGTATATTTAAGCTCAGGAGGTAGTCGGTTGTTATCACAGTGCCCGCCAGTAATGCCGAGTGATGGCCCCGCAGCCCAAATACGAGGGCCAACTATGTCACCCGCATTTATGCCGTCACGCACCGCTATAACGCTGTAACCTTCTGCGCCAACATTACGTACAGTTGTAAATCCGGCTTCTAAGGTTTTTTTGGCAAAATGAGCCGCTTTAATCGCCATTCTAGGAACTGACTGGCCTAAACGTTCGCTGCGCGGCACCGTAGGATCGCTCGTTAAATGCACATGCATATCCATTAAACCTGGCATAAGGGTTAAATCAGGTAGTTGAATATGTTTATCATCTTTAGTCAGCGTTGGTTTTTTATTTTGTTCAATATTAGTGATCACGCCATCATCAATAGTAATTAAGGGGGATTTAATGAGCTTGCCATCTTTAACATCAACCATGGCTTTAGCCGATAGGTATGTAACGGCATGGGTATTAAAAGTGGTTAAGCAAAGTAAGGCAATAGAGGTGCTGAGTAGTTGTTTTTTCATTTTATTTTTCTTTTAAATCATATTTGAATTAATAGAAATGTAACAAGTTCAGATAAAAGTGCAAATTTAATACGATGAATGCAATCTATCGTAATTTCTTTATTAAGCACGGTTTAATGCGCATAATTGAACAACGATATTAAAAAGGATTATCATGAAATCAATTAAATTAGCATTAGTTGCCAGCGGCGTTATGTTTGCTTTAAGTGGCTGTATGAATACTGAGCTTAGTACACACACTAATTCCAGTGCGCAGCCAAACACAGTTAACGCATCGGCAGGTATTGTTTCAGAGCTTTCGGCAAAGCAACAACTCGATGTACTTGTTGCACAGTATTACGATGAATCACTTACATATAGCCCCATCAGCGCAACGTACAATGGTCGTAACGAGTTTAACGATCAATTTACGCCTGTGATTTCAAAAGAAAATAGAGCTAAAAAAGCCGCTTTTTATAAAAAATATCAACAGCGCTTAAACTTTATTGATAAAGCACAGTTAACAGGGCAATCGCTTTTAAGTTTTGAAATATTAGAGCGTGACCTTGCACTTAAATTAGAAGGCATGCAGTTTCCTGATTATTTACTACCAATAAATCAAATGGCGGGTGCGCATAACACCTTTGCAGGTTTTGGTTCAGGCCAAAGTGCTCAGCCGTTCAATACCGTTGAAGATTACACCGCTTTTATCTCGCGTAGCGAAGGTTTTGTAAAGTGGCTTGCAAGTGTAGAGCGTTCAATGGCGCAAGGCATTAAACTAGGTATTACGTTACCAAAGCCACTTGCTGAAAAATTACAGCCACAATTTGCAGCTCATGTAGTTAAAAATGCCGAAGATTCACTATTTTGGGGTCCAATTAAAAAATTACCAGAATCGTTTAGCGCACAGCAAAAGCAAAAAATTACAGCGCAGTATCGTCAATTGATTATGCAGCACTTAGTACCGGCTTATAAAAGCATGAGTGATTTTTTAGCTAATCAGTATATTCCTAATAGTCGAGAAAGCGTAGGTTACAGTGATTTACCAAACGGTAAAGCGTGGTACGAATACCAAATTAAGAAAAACACAACGCTTAGCTTATCTGCAGACGAAATTCATGACATTGGTTTAAGTGAAGTGTCGCGCATTTTAAGCGAAATGAAAAAAGTAAAAGAAACCGTAGGCTTTAAAGGTGAACTATCTGAATTTTTTGATCATTTACGTGATTCAGATGAATTTTACTACGACACGCCTGAGGAGTTAATTGCGGCATATGAAAACGTTAAGAAAAAAATAGACGCGCGTTTGCCTCTGCTTTTTGACATCGCACCCAAAGCACCTTACGTTGTAAAAGCGGTTGAAGCATACAGAGCACAGTCTGCAGCTGGTGCATCATACGCATCACCGGCACCTGATGGCTCTCGCCCAGGTATTTTTTATATCAATGCTTATAACTTAAAAGCGCAGCCTAAATTTTTACTCGAAACTTTATCGATTCACGAAGCAGCCCCAGGTCATCACTTTCAAATAGCACTTCAGCAAGAAATAGAGGGCTTACCTGATTTTCGTAAATTTGGTGGTTATACCGTGTTTGCAGAAGGTTGGGCGCTTTACGCAGAAAGCTTAGGCAAAGAGCTAGGTTTATTTACCGACCCTTACATGTGGTACGGGCGTTTATCGGATGAGCAATTACGTGCAATGCGTTTAGTGCTTGATACCGGTTTTCATGCAAAAGGGTGGACGCGTCAGCAGGGAATAGATTACATGCTTACAAATTCGTCTATGGCAAAGAGCGATGTAATTGCAGAGGTTGAGCGATATATTGCATGGCCAGGACAAGCGCTTTCTTACAAGTTAGGGCAATTTAAAATTCAAGAGTTACGTGATTTTTCTAAAAAACAACTGGGTGATAAATTTGATATTAAAGCGTTTCACACGCAAATATTAATAGATGGCGCATTACCAATGCCAATATTAGAGGAAAAAATTAAGCGTTGGGTTAAATCTCAAAGCTAATTTGTAGCGCAAAGCCAGTACTTTGAAAGGGTATTGGCTTTGCGCCATTTACAGCAATACGGTAGAATGCGCGCTCTTTAGGGGGCACGAGTAAACTATGTTTGATCAACAATTAGCAAATACACAATTTTGGCTTAAAAAAAGCTTAAGCGACATGAGTCAAAACGAATGGGAAGCCATTTGTGATGGATGCGGAAAATGTTGTTTAAATACGTTTATTGATAGCGAAGATGAAGACGAATTTACCGCCACCGATCAGTTACGCGAAGGTGAGCAATTAATATTTACCAATATTGTATGTCAGTATCTCGATAACAACACCTGTGGTTGTAGCGAATACGAAAACCGCCAAACGCTTGTTCCTTCTTGTGTAAAACTCACAAAAGAAAACCTTAAAGACATCTTTTTTATGCCACAAAGCTGCAGTTACCGTCGTTTACACGAAGGTCGTGGTTTGGCTTCTTGGCACCCGTTATTAAATAATGGCGATAAAATGAGTATGCATGAGTTAGGTATTTCTGTAAAAGACAAAACAGTAAAAGATTGTGATGTAAAACTCGACGACTTTGATTTGTACATTGCAGAGTGGCCAACAAAGGACGTAAATTAATGAGTAAGCAACAAGCCGTAATTGGTTTAATCAATCCTAAAAGCCCGACTAATGTTGGCGGTGTATTGCGTGCAGCAGGTTGTTACGATGCTAAACAAGTTTTTTTTACCGGTAATCGCTACTTAAATGCTAAAAAATTTCATACAGATACAAAAAATGTGGTTGAACGTATCCCTTTAACTGAAACCGACAGTTTAGAGATGGTAAAACCAGAGGGCGCTACCGTTGTTGTTATTGAGCTTATTGAAGGTGCAACACCTTTACCTGAGTTTAAGCATCCTGAAAATGCATTTTATGTATTTGGCCCCGAAGATGGCTCTGTATCAAAAGACGTTCTAAAGTGGTGTGATGAAGTTGTGTATATTCCAACTATTGGCTGTATGAACCTAGCGGCTACTTGTAATGTGGTTTTGTACGACCGCTTGGCTAAATTAGGCGGCGTTGAGAGCAGCGATACAACAATTATAAGCTCACGTGATACCAACAATAAAATGAAATGGGTGAAATGTTAGCTCATCTTTTTTCTCACGTAACTCATTGTAAGTTGTTAATTTTATTGTAGGTTTAAGCTTTTCGCATCTAAATAGGTTGGTGTTGTTTTTGCCTATTTAAAAATGATAACCCTAATTCAGCATTCCGCAGTTAATATATTTGTACTTAAAAGATTCGGACATAGAGTAAACGAATTACACTTGCTTGATCTCACTTGCGTAGAAGTTGGCTTCGATGATTTAAGTAAGCTGGTAAGTATTAAGTAAAGTCATGTTTAACATTATTAACTCTTTAATTAGGCTAATTAAAGAGAATATAAACACACAAGGTTAAATTTTCTCCTACACTTATTGCTATTAATACTATTTTTTAATAGGTATGCCATGCGATTTTTGTTTATCCTCCTTTTGATCTTTACTGCGGAGACGGCTGCTGAAATACCGATTACTTATCAAAGTAGCGGTAATAATATTATGCTGCACGGTGAACCTTATAAATCAGGGACGCTCTATAAAGCAAATAACAGTAAACAAACGCTTCATATTGCGACATTAGATTGGCCCCCGTACATTGGTGATAAATTATGCAATAAAGGGTGGGTGTACCAATTTGCAGTTTCACTACTTAATAGTCAAGGTTATAGCGTCCATATTGAATTTTTACCTTGGGCACGAGCGGTAAGAAATGTTGAGTTAGGCAAAGCAGATATTTTAATGCCTGAATATTTTATTGAAGACACAGCACCTTCTGATTATGTATTAGGAAAAACTCGCAGCGACTTATTAGGTTTATCAAATTCATTTAAAGGTGGCGAAATTGCGTTTCTAAAAAGAAAGCATGAGGCTGACCGCTTTTCTGGCAATTTGAAATCACTCAAAGGTCAACGGATTGGTGTGGTCCGTGGCTATCAAAATACGCCAGAGTTTGATGCAATGATGGACAATAATGAATTTCAAATAATGCACTCAGTTGATGACTTACAGCTTGTTCAGCTATTAGTGGCGAAAAGAGTTGATTTAATTATTGGCGATCCGACAGTGTTAAAGTTTTCAGTTCAATACTCATCGCTAAGTCATTCACAAAAACAATTTTTATTAAATTCAATCGAAGAAGAAAGTATCCCACTACAAAATAACCCTCTGTATTTTGCAATAAGTAAATTGAGTCATAATTGGCTTGGTGTTTTGGAGGATATTAATAAGGGATTATATAAATTTAATAATAGCGGCGAAACTCAACGTTTAATTGATAGCCTTAATTCTGAGTGTGGATACTAGTTAACCTGAACTGTGAATAATAAATCTATCTCGAGCAGCTATTTTCAGCGCTGTCTGCATTCGGTTACTGCAATAGGTCAGCTATTGACGCGTAAATTCACCTTGTTTCCACTGAAAATCTCCGGTTAGAGAAAATAAATTTAATCATGATTCAATACATTAGTAAATCTCTTGACCAGAGTTTAGGTTAGTTACAATAAACGCTGTAGTGGAACGTTCCTAGTGGGTGGCGTATTATTTACAAATAAACATGTAAAATCGTTTTCAATTTGTTAATGGAGTGAAAACGACGTGAGTGAAATAAATACAAAACAATCATTTTCGGTCAACGAACAGCAAAAGAAAAATTATCTGTTTCCGCTGACTGCAATGACAACCCTATTTTTTTTATGGGGTTTTATAACGGTATTAAATGATGTACTAATACCCCGCTTAAAGAGCGTATTTGATTTAAGCTACTTTGAAGCAATGCTTGTGCAATTTTGCTTTTTTGGTGCTTATTTTATTGTATCGTTACCCGCTGGAATTTTAGTTAAACAACTAGGCTATAAAAAAGGTATTTTAACAGGCTTAGTTGTGGCATCGATTGGGTGCATGTTATTTTATCCTGCTGTGGTTGTGCATGAATATTGGCTTTTTTTAAGTGCGCTATTTGTCCTTGCTTCAGGTATTACAGTTTTACAGGTATCTGCAAACCCTTATGTGGCAGCTCTTGGTCCTGAAAAAACAGCATCGTCGCGCTTAAACTTAGCACAAGCACTTAATGCATTAGGTACCACCGTTGGTCCTTATGTTGGTGGGTTATTGTTTTTTGGCGCTGCAGGTAGCCTTGCTGTTTCAGCAGGTTCTGCAGAATCAGTGAAAATTCCTTATTTACTGCTAGCAGCAGCTCTGTTGTCAATTGCTATTATTTTTGCCTTTATTAAATTACCAGAAATAGAAGCGCATAAAGACAATAACGATCAACAAACTCAAACTCGCTCACTAACTCAAGCGCCTCATTTAACAATGGGTGTGTTAGCTATATTTTGTTATGTAGGAGGAGAGGTCGCTATAGGAAGCTTCTTAGTTAATTACTTTGGCGAGGCACATATTGCAGGTCTTGAAGAACACTCAGCAGCTAAACTCATTAGTTATTACTGGGGAGGTGCCATGGTCGGTCGCTTTATTGGTTCTGCACTTTTACAAAAAATTGCACCATCTAAAGCTATTGCTTTTAATGCATGCAGTGTCATTGTTTTATTATTGATAACAATATTTAGCGACGGCGACATTGCATTATATTCAGTATTAGCAGTTGGTTTATTTAATTCTATTATGTTTCCAACCATCTTTTCTGTTGCAATAGAACGATTAGGCTCATTAACGAGTAAAGGATCTGGTTGGTTATGCCTTGCAATTGTCGGTGGTGCGTTGATCCCTCTGATACAAGGGTACTTTGCTGACACGGTTAATATACAAGCTAGTTTCTTTGTCCCAATGTTGTGTTATGTATTTATTGCTTGGTACGGTTTGAACGTAGTTAAACTAGCGAAAAAATGGTGATTGAGCCGTTGTACTTAATCTTTTTAATTTTATAAGTTTAAGCTTTTATCATATTTGGTTTAAATAATACCAATCTGCTTAGATATGAGGTAATTTAATTTGTTAAGTTGTCCAAATACCTATGCAGATTGGTACAAGTAAACTAGCTCAGCTTGTTGCCTTTATTAAAGGCGATTGAAGATTTTGTTTGGGCTTACTAACTTTTACAATTCGAAAGTTGCTCTAACGAGTAAATTTAATTACCGCGCTGCGCATGTTTGACGTTTACACTGTATTCTCGGTTATTTACGGGAAATAACGACACCACATAGGTCTGCCTGAAAATAAGCCGACCATAGTAAATACTCCTCTGCAATGATTAAGCCTTATTTAGTTAGCGTACATTCATCCCTTAATGCACAATGTTTTTAGTGATTGAATACGTATTCAATTACTAATCAAGTCGTTACTTTGTAGAACGTTCCAATTTTATGTTTAACTCATCGCACAGAAAATCTACGTTCTGTCAGTTAGTCCTTTACTCTTATTTTTAATGAAATTGCAGCTTACAGGGGTTATTAAGTAAGAAAACTTTCTAAATTTTGCTAAAATTAACAGGCTAACGAATATAAGAATAATGCATTTATGTCCGCTAAGCCTGAACTTTATAGCAAGGTGACTATTGCAGCGTTATGCATTTAAGCTTTCGTATTTTAGCCGTATTCGATTAATTACATGTATGTGAATAAATTTAGTCAGTTATTTTTACTAAATGATGAAGCGGTTTTATTTTGATAGGCTATACGTATAAATAAGTTGAAGAAAAATTAAAAATGGCTTTCGCTTTACTTTATACCAGTATGATGACAGTGAAAACCCTCCTTGTCGACTATTCTTATTGAACTACAAGGCATTTAACAACTCTCATAAAGTATTTAAAGCAATAAAATAATGGTGAATAAAATTTCTAACAAACAAAGCTGGCTAAACTTAATTAACATTGACAGTGTTTATAGTTCTGACAAACAACGTCAAGCGTTTTCTTTATTCACTATGATTGCTATATCTATTGTTGTTATTAGCATTCTAATTTTTTTGAATTATGATGTTTACTCACCAATATTAACAAGTGCATTAATTGCAGTTAATGTAACCATTATTTGTAGTATGTTTTACTTTATAAAAACTGGGGAATTAGAAACTGTCGCATTAATTTGTATGAGTATTGTTTTTATATTGTGTATTGTCCTTACTTATACTGGAGGAAAAGAAAATACTGCATTGTATTGGCTCATGTTTTATCCTGTTGTTACCTTTTCTTCTCTAGGTGTAAGACTGGGCACATGGCTAGGTTTAACTTTATTACTGTGTTGTATCGCCATTTTATATGGTCCAAATTTCGGTCAAGTTGTTTATGGTGATATTGAAAAAACACGATTTATAGCATCGTTTACCTTAGTGTACATATTCTCATTTATTGGTGAGTTTTTTAGGTATCGAAGTCATATGGCAATTGCTGATATTACACTGGAACAAAAACAAGATGCTTATACCGATCAACTTACAGGGATTGCTAATAGACGCTTTATTACTTCTCATTTTTTAAAGCTTGTTGATAGTCGACCGAATGAATACCTTCCATTTTCATTATTATTACTGGATTTAGATCATTTTAAACGACTTAACGATACGTACGGCCATGATTTTGGTGATATTGTGTTAATTGAATTTACCAAAATACTCGAATCACAATTTCCTACATCAGCAGTAAAAGCACGGTACGGCGGTGAAGAATTTGTTGTTATTTTACCAAAAGAAACAAGTGCGAATGCTGTTGATATTGCTAACCGTTTTCGTGAACACGTAGCAGCACAAGTGTTATTAGCTGAAGATAACCTACAAATATCACTTACCTGTAGTATTGGTGTGGTACAAGTTGATAAAGTAGGCGATTATAATAGTGCGCTAAAACAAGCTGATGAGTATCTTTATAACGCCAAAGCGCTTGGTCGTAACAAGGTTGTTTCTACAAAAGATTAAGGATTAATATGAATCAATGTAAACTTATTTATATCCATGACCCAATGTGCAGCTGGTGTTGGGGCTACACACCAACCTGGCTTAAATTAAAAGCTGAGCTTGAAAATAAACTGACGGTTGAATATAAAGTAGGTGGTTTAGCCCCTGATAGCCAAACTGCAATGACGCAAAATATGAAAGAGCGGCTTGAAAGTACATGGCATAAAATAGAGAGCGAATTAGGTACACAATTTAATTTCGAATTTTGGCAGAAAAACCAACCAAGACGTTCAACATACCCAGCATGTAGAGCTGCATTAATTGCACGAAAAAAAAATAAAGAAAGTGAAATGATCGAAGCAATTCAACATGCTTATTATTTAAATGCACAAAACCCGTCAGATGATAGCGTTTTAATTTGTTTAGCTGAACAAATAGGTTTAAATAAAAATGAATTTACCGTCGCTTTTCTATCAGATGAAGTTAATAATGAACTCAAAGCTGAATTACAATATACACGGAGTTTACCTATTCATGGATTCCCATCTTTAGTATTTCTTCGTGAGGATAAGCTGTATTCAATTGAGATTAATTATAAAGACTGGCGCCACACGTATAATCAAATTATTAAACTGTTAGATTAATTTATCTCTTTATTGTGAGTGTTTGCTCAACAAATACTCACTCCTTCCTTTTAAGTCTTAATTGTTTCAGTTGTCATAAAATAGACTTTTTTGCGCAACATCCCTGTCATGTTTTATCTATAAACTTCTGCTCATTGGAAATCTCAAGCCATAAATTATTTGTCTAACAAAGTTTTTGGCCTTGAAAAATAAACTAGCAAATCTGCTAATTAACGAGTGAAGGTGTATGCGATGAAAGGCGTTAAACCATTAATCTTAGCTGGTATTGTGGCCGCAAGTGCAGCAGTACAGGCAAACGATTTAAATAAGGTTATTGATAAAAGCAGTGAAATTAATATATCCGCTGCGCAATCACAAACAAAAATAGACAAGATTGCAGATTCAATGCAGGGACGTTTACAGCAATTTAAAACCCTAAATAAAGAAATTGACGGCTTAGCAGTTTACAACTCTCAGCTAACTAAGCAATTAAATAATCAAATCGAAGAAATGGAATCATTGAATTTATCAATGGATCAGGTTTCGATTATTGAACGTCAAATAACACCTTTAATGATGCGCATGATCACTGGTCTTGAACAGTTCATATCTCTTGATGTGCCATTTTTACAAGATGAACGTGCAAAACGCTTAACGTCTTTAAAAACGATGATGGATCGTGCTGATATTACTTCAAGCGAAAAGTTTCGTCGTGTTCTCGAAGCGTACCAAGTAGAAGTTGATTACGGCCGTACAATCGAAGCGTACACCGCTTTGTTAGAAGTTAGTGGCAAAGAACGTGAAGTTGATTTCTTACGCATAGGCCGTTTAGAACTTATTTACTTAACACGTGATGGCAAACAAGCAGGTAGCTGGAATATAGAAACGAAATCGTTTGCAGCACTGCCTGATTCGACAATAAGTCAAATTAACAAAGGTTTGCGCATAGCGCGTAAACAACTTGCCCCAGATATGCTAACTCTGCCAGTACATGCAGCAGAATAAGAGGTTGAAAATGAAATTGTTTACTCAAATGACAAAAATGGCTTTATTCGTTGCAAGCCTTAGCTTTACCGGTTCGAGTTTAGCCGCTGAGCCAATGAACCTTGATTCATTACTTAAAACGTTAGAAGAGGGGAAATCAGCCCAAAGCGTACAAAACCAACAACGAGAGCAAGCGTTTGCAACGCGTCAAAATGAACAAGTGCAGATGTTAAAAAACACACAAGCAAAACGTAATCAAATGCTTGTAGAGTCAGAGCGACTGGAAACGCAGTTTGAAGAAAATGAAGTTAAATTAGCCAATTTAACGGATACCTTATCAAAGCGTATGGGCTCACTTAAAGAACTATTTGGTGTATTACAGCAGGTTGCTGGTGATTCGAGTAATAAATTTGCGACATCTGTCGTATCGGCGCAAATCCCTGGTCGCAGCGCATTTATGGATGAGTTAGCCCAAAAAATGGGGTCGACGTCTAAACTTGCATCAATCGAAGATATTGAAAAAGTATGGTACGAATTACAACGTGAAATGACTGAGCAGGGCAAAGTAAGTCGCTTTAATACCACCGTCATAGTCGAAGGTGGTAACAAGGCTGAGCAAGAAGTACTTCGTGTTGGTGCATTTAATTTAATCTCAAATGGTAAATACTTAGAGTACAATCCAGGTACAAACACGTTAAGTGAACTTACTCGTCAGCCTGTTTCACGTTTTACCGCAACAGCGAGTGATCTACAAAATGCTAAAAGTGGTGCAGTTCAGTTTGCACTTGACCCAACAGGCGGTTCAATTTTAGGTTTATTAGTACAAGCCCCAGATACTGCCGAGCAAGTACACCAAGGTGGTGCGGTTGGTTATGTTATTTTAGGTGTAGGTTTACTTGCACTGTTGATTGCGATAGAACGCTTTGTATCTTTATTACTTGTTGGTGGCAAAATTCGTCGTCAGCTAAAAGATAATGTAGCGCGAGATGACAATCCTCTGGGTCGTGTTATGAAAGTAAAAGACGACTATCCAAATGTGGCCTACGACACGCTTGAACTAAAATTAAGCGAAGCTATTCTACGTGAAATGCCAAAAATAACACGTAACCTTACTCTCATTAAAATCATCTCTGTTGTTGCACCGTTATTGGGTTTATTAGGTACGGTAACCGGTATGATAAATACTTTCCAAGCAATTACTTTATTTGGCACAGGCGACCCAAAACTCATGGCGGGTGGTATTTCACAAGCACTAGTAACAACGGTCCTAGGTTTAGTTGTCGCGATTCCTACTGTGTTCATATATACGCTGCTTAATACACGTTCAAAAGGGTTACTGCTTATTTTACAAGAGCAGAGCGCAGGTATTATCGCAGAGCGAAGCGAGAAGGGAGCATAAACCATGGTGCTATTGATTGATTCAATCAATGCTATCCGTGATTTTCTCGACACCGGTGGCCAAGTCCTGTTGGTCATCGGGGTGTTAATCTTCGCGATGTGGTTATTGATACTCGAGCGATTTATTTACTTTTTCAATGGTTTTCGCAGTTATAAAAAAGGTGTTAAAAGCACATGGACTATTCGTGATGAGCGTAATAGCTGGAATGCTGAACAAATACGTCAAGCTATGATCTCGCGAGCAAGTATGCGCCTTAATACCAATTTGCCTTTAATTAATGTGATGGTGGCGTTATGCCCGCTACTCGGTTTATTAGGGACGGTAACTGGAATGATAGAAGTATTTGATGTTATGGCAATTACAGGTACCGGTAGTGCTCGCTCAATGGCGTCAGGTGTATCTAAAGCAACTATTCCAACAATGGCAGGTATGGTAGGTGCGTTATCAGGAGTGTTTGCCTCAACGTACTTACAACGTAAAGCTAAGCGCGAAGTAGAGCTTCTTGAAGACAGCATGGTGTTAGACCATTAAATAAATTTTGATAAGCACCTTACAAGTTCGCTTATCCTAGGAGAATAAAAAATGAGAGCCCCTTTAGGTAATTTAATGCAAGAAGATGAAGCAGAAGAAATAAACATGACACCTATGTTAGATGTTGTTTTTATAATGCTTATTTTCTTTATTGTGACAGCATCGTTTGTTAAAGAAGCTGGTATTGATGTAAATCGTCCAGAAGCTGCAACAGCTGTAAAAAAGGAACGTGCAAACATACTAGTGGCTATTTCAGACAAAGGTGAGATTTGGATCAATAAACGTCAAATTGATATACGAGCTGTTCAAGCAAACATTGAGCGTTTAAAAGCTGAAAACCCTCAAGGCAGTGTTGTAATTCAGGCAGACAAAAAATCTACAACAGATACATTGATAAAGGTAATGGATGCAGCACGTGCCGCAGGTGTGTTTGATGTGTCGATTGCAGCTCAAGAAGCATAAGGGTTAGCAATGCGTTATTTAGTAGCATTAATTATAGCTGGTGTAGTGACTTTCATGCTTTTTTTAGGCATGCAAGCACTTATAACTGGTGGCGATGGAGCGATGAGTGAACCCGCTAAAGGGAACGTACTTGATTTTGTAAGGCTTAAAAAAGAAGAAAGCGTACAAAAAAAAGAACGTAAACCACAAAAGCCACCCACACCAAAAGAACCGCCTCCACCAATGGAGTCACCGCAAATGCAAAGTAGTGATGCTAATGCAAATGCTAACAACTTTGACTTTGGTGCCAATGTTGATGCGGACGTCAATTTATCAGGTGGCTTATCGCTGGACTCAAGTGATGGAGAATATTTACCGATAGTAAAAGTAGCTCCAGTTTACCCGCGCCGTGCATTGTCACGTGGTATTGAGGGTTACGTTATTGTTGAATTCACTGTAACTAAACAAGGTACTGTGCGTGAGCCCCACGTTTTAAAAGCAGAGCCTGAGTCACTATTTGATAAAGCTGCAATGGATGCAGCCCTTAAATTTAAATACAAACCGCGCGTAGTTAATGGTGAAGCTGTTGAAGTTGCGGGTGTTCAGAACAAAATTTCTTTCCAGATCAGTGGTTAATTTAGCGATTAATTAAATCTACGAGTAAATGGTTCGAAAAGCGAGGCGATTATGAAATCAATGACAACATTACGACCTGTGGCAAAACTTTTAAAATTAACACTGTTTTGTACCGTAGCGATAAGTACAAGTATTATTACTCCTAGTGCACTGAGCATTTTACCCAGTGTAGATGTAGCTACAGCCAATGCGGCGCAAGAGCAAAAAACTAAACGTGTGCCAGCTTTACGTGAAAAAGTATACAGCCAGCTGGCACGTGCACAAAAGCTCGCCGATGATGGCGATGTTAAGGCAGGACTTGAAGCACTTGATAGCATAAATGAGCGCTCATCGAGTATGAACTCGTACGAAATTGCGATGATGCATAATTTTTATGGTTTCATATATTACAATGAAAATGACTTACCAAAAGCTATTGCAGCGTTTGAAAAAGTAGTTGCTGAGGAAGGTATCCCAGAATCACTGCGTGTGAGCACGACGTTCAGTTTAGCTCAATTGGCAATGGCTAATAGTGACTATGAAAAAGTGATTGCATTTTTAGACCAATGGGATGCTATTAATACTAAACCAATTACTGATGGTTATTATGTATTGCGAGCACAAACCTATTATCAGTTAAAAGATTTTAAGCAAGGCCTTAATTATATTACCCAAGCAATTACTCTAAGCGATAGTGAAGGTAAAACACCTAAAGAAAATTGGCTAGTTTTACAGCGTGCAATGTATTACTCGCTTAACCAAACAGATAAAGTGGTTGATGTATTGGAACGTATGGTAAAGCTTTACAACAAACCTGAATACTGGGTTCAGTTATCGGGTATGTATGGTGAATTAGGGAAAGAAAGGCAACAGCTTAGTGTTATTGAAGCCGCGTATCAGCAAGGTTTTTTAACCTCTAAATCTGATTTACGCCAATTGGCTCAGGTGTATTTATATAATGGCTTAGCGTATAAAGCCGCCACTGTTATGAGTAAAGCTATAGATGCTGGAATTGCAGAGCAAACTGCAAAAAATTATGCTTTTGTTGCTGAGGCGATGATCCAGGCAAAAGAAGATGAAAAATCAATCACGTATTTTGCTAAGGCGGCTGATTTATCGCCAAGTGGTAAGTACGACCAACGTTTAGCCGAAGTGTATGTAAATACTGAGCAGTTTGAAAAAGCTGCCGATGCTGCGCGTAAAGCGCTTGATAAAGGTGACCTTGATTTTGAATCAAACGCTTTTGTTGCTTTGGGAATGGCGCAGTACAATTTACAAAATTTTGATGCATCAATTTTAGCGTTTGAACAAGCCCAAAAGCATAAAAAGTCACAGCGTTTAGCACAGCAATGGATCAAATATGTGAAGCGTGAAAAAGTACATGCAGAAACACTCAGAACAGCGTTACTTTAACTTTTAACTAGCGTGATTATTTGGTAACAGGTATACACGTCAAGCTATTTCATAATCGCACTATGCAAACCGCCTTAAATTTATTTTTGGCGGTTTTTTTTGTTTTTTTTAATTAACCATTTGAAATTTATGAGAATAACTTTGTCATCTTATGTTTATTAAAGTGTAACGGCTCTGTCATACAGCTCCCGTAAGGTAGTCGCAGCTAAGAACTCAAGTGACCTTAATGCATTAAAAAGTGCCTTAAGGTGACTTGAGTTTAATAAAGCGCTAACAAAATAATTAAATACTTTAACGGAGTGAACAATGAAATTATCTGACTTATTCAAGGTCAGCCTTGTGGCTACTGCAATTACATTAGCCGGCTGTGGCGGTGATATAAATCTAAATGTTGAAGAAACGGTTGAACAACCAACTTCACCTACAAATCCAACACCACCAACAGCTGAAGAGTTACCCGGTACATTTAGCCAAAGTTTATCAACTGAGGTATCTACTGCCTTAGGTCGTTCTGTTACTGTTCAGGTTCTTTCTGGTGTCATAACACAAGATACAACACTTTCAACTGATGCAATTTGGGCACTTGATGGCGCTGTTTTTGTTGGTAAAGATAAAGCAGAAAGTGCAACGCTTACTATTGAGCCAGGCGCTGTCGTCTTTGGTAATAATGGAGGCGATTACATTGTTGTTAGTCGCGACTCAAAAATTGAAGCGTCAGGAACTAAAAACGACCCAATTATCTTTACATCTAAGCAAGATGTTTTAGGTGAAACAACTGCTGCAGGTCAATGGGGCGGTATGGTGTTATTAGGCAATGGTATTTCAAATAAATGTCCTGCTGAAGGCGATTGTGCACTTCAAGTAGAAGGTGTTGAGTCTGGTGCTGTGTTTGGCGGTACTGATAACACTGATAGTTCAGGTACTCTTAAATACGTAGTCGTTAAAAATGCGGGTTTTGAACTTTCTGTTGGTAATGAGTTAAACGGCATTACATTTGGTGCGGTAGGCTCTGGTACAACAGTTGATTACTTACAAGTTCATAATAATGCGGATGATGGCGTTGAATTTTTTGGTGGCGCGGTTAATTTAAAACACGTTGTTTTAACAAGTATCGATGATGATAGCATTGACTGGGATAATGGCTTCCAAGGAAAAATGCAGTTTGTTTATGTCGAGCAAGATAAAAACTCTACTGATGCAAACCGAGGAATTGAAGCTGATAACGACGGTAAAATCCCTTCTAAAGATCCAAAATCGCTGCCTATGATTTCTAATCTAACCATTGTTGGTAATAACTTTAATGGTGAAGACGATGCTGAAGGTATTTACTTACGTGAAGGCACCGGTTTACACCTATACAACTCAGTGATCACAGGCTCTGATGAAATGGGTGAGTGTTTAGAGCTTGAAGGTATTGCATTGGCCGATGATGGCACGGCTTTATTTTCTGATAGCGAAACAGTAAATAATGCTAACGATGGCACTATATTAATGCAAAACACTTTTATGTCTTGTACTAATGGTGAAAACTTTAAAGACCCTAAAGGTGCAGATGGTTCAGTACTTTTAGCGTTAGAAGGGTGGTTTACGGCGCAATCTGGTAACGTTATTAATGACAAACCTATGCTAGGTGTTAATGGTCAGCCTATTGCCGGCTCTCCTTTGTTAGGTGCTGGTCAGGATGTTGCTAATACCGTTGACGCATTTTTCGACACAGTTGATTTTGCGGGTGCATTGAATGATTCTGATGATTGGCGTGAAGGCTGGGCATTTGGTTATGGTGGCGGAATTGTTACCGCACCTGAAGCCGTTGCAGGTTGCCCTACAGGAACAACTTCAATTTCACCAGGTGATGGCACAACGACAACGTGTGAAATATCGGGTCGTATTACAGCTGATTTAACACTAACCGCTGGTAACCTTTATGCACTTGACGGCGCTGTATTCGTTGGGGGTGATAAAACAGACTCTGCTACTTTGACAATTGAACCTGGTGTTACCGTTTATGGTAGAAACGGTAAAGATTATTTAGTTGTTGGTCGTGATTCTAAAATAGAAGCTAACGGCACAAAAGATAAGCCTATTTCGTTTACATCTAGTCAAGATGTAGCTGGCGAAGCAACAGCTGCAGGACAATGGGGCGGTTTAGTGCTTCTTGGTAATGCCCCGTCTAACAAATGCCCAGATACTGGTGATTGTGCTCTTCAAGTAGAGGGCGTAGAAAGTGGAGCGGTATTTGGTGGTACAGAGACGACTGATAACTCAGGTACTTTGCGTTATGTTCGTGTAATGAATGGTGGCTACTTACTTTCACCGGGTAATGAAATAAACGGTATTACTTTTGGTGGTGTTGGCTCTGGTACAACCGTTGAATACTTACAGGTTCACCAAAATGCAGATGATGGAATAGAGTTTTTTGGCGGTAACGTTCAAGCAAAATACGTTGTGCTTACAAGTATTCAAGATGACAGTATTGACTGGGATAATGGATTCCAAGGTAAATTACAACATGTACTTGTAAAGCAAGCTGCTGATAATTCGGATGCAAACCGTGGTATTGAATCAGATAACGATGGTAAATCACCGTCAAAATTACCTAAATCAAATCCGACTATTGCTAACTTAACTATCATAGGTAATACCTTTGATGGTGAAGATGATAGTGAAGGTATGTATTTCCGTGAAGGCACAGGCGCTCAAATCTATAACACTATTGTTACCGGTCCAGTAGGGATGGGTGAGTGTTTAGAAATTGAAGGTATTGCAAAAGATGACTCTGGAACCCCGTTATTTACTGAAAGCGAAACAGTGAATAATGCCAACGACGGAACTTTATTGATTAAGTCTTCAGTTATTGCTTGCTCAGAAAACTTTAAAGACCCAAGTGGCGTTACTTTTGATACGCAAAACTGGTGGACGACAACCTTAGGTAATCTAGTTGCAACAGGACAACCTGATGTTGTAAATGGTATTTTTACAATAGATACAACAGTTCCAACAGACGTAAAGGCAATCGATAGCTTCTTTGATACTACTGACCATATAGGTGCAGTTTCAAGTACTAATGATTGGACCGCTGGTTGGACTGTAGGTCTGGAATAACACAGTAAGAACAGGTGTTAAATTTGTTTAACACCTTTTTATAACTTTCTGTTTTATATCAGATAGAGGTAAACATGAAACAATTTTCCAAACATTTTAGTTTATCAGCTTTAAGTACCGCAATTTTATGTAGTCTAAGCATGTCAGTTAATGCTGCTGAAGTTGATGATGAAGCTGTACTCGAAGAAGTTGTGGTGAGTGCTAGTCGTTTAAAAGGCACTGCAACGGCTGTACTTGAAGAGCGTAAGCAACAAGCATTTGTTGCCGATATCATGGGAGCAGAGCAAATATCCCGTAGTGGTGACAGCGATGCTGCGGGCGCTTTGCGCCGTGTAACGGGTCTTACATTAGTTGACGGTAAGTTTATATATGTACGGGGTTTAGGCGAGCGCTATTCGAGTACGCAATTAAATAGTGCTGCTGTGCCAAGTCCTGATCCAACACGTTCAGTTATCCCTTTGGATTTATTTCCAGCAGGTATAATCGAGAGCTTATCAGTACAAAAATCTTATTCACCATCAATGCCTGCTTCATTTGGTGGTGGTAATGTAGATATAAGATTAAAAAGTATTCCGAATCAGTTTGTTTTTGATGTTACAGGTCAGTTAGGTTACAACAGCAACAATTTTGATGATGGCCTTGAATACAATGGCGGTTCTGATGATTGGTATGGTTTTGATGACGGCACACGTGAAATGCCCGATTCTATTAAAGCTATTTATAAATCAGGTCAATCAATTGATGATGTTACACCTGAGCAAAGTCGTGCATTAGCACTTGATTTAAATAGAGATTATGACCCAACTGAAACGAGTTTAGACCCAAATACTAAATTTACTGTAACACTGGGTAATAGCTTTGAGTCAGGTGATTGGCGTTATGGGTTTTTATCTGCTGTAAGTTACGATAATAAATATTTTGTAGGTGAAGAATACCAAGGGCAAGATTTCCGTCTAGGGGAGTCTACTGCTGCGCTTACGCGAGGTTATGACAAAGTGACCTCTAGTGAGCATAACGTAAAGCTTTCTGGGATGTTTAATTTTGGTATTGAGTACGATAAGTCTCATCGTATTGATATTAGTTCGCTGATACTTCGTGATACTGAAGACAAAGTTAGAGACCGGTTAGGTATTGATGAGAACAACAATCAATCGGATAACAAACGCATTCGTTCTTACGATATTAGCTACGAAGAGCGTGAGTTAATTGTAAATCAGATTAAAGGCACGCATACGTTTGATTGGTTAAACTTTGCAGGCTTTGATTGGAAATACTCTAATGGTCGTTCAAATCGTTATGCACCAGGTAACTTAACAACGCGATTTATTGTTACTGATGAAAACGAAGATGGTAATTATGATGTTCAAAATGAAATCGCTTTAACTAATGCAACAACGGCAGCACGCTATACGTATCAAGATTTAAATGATGAAGTAGAGAATTACGGGTTTAACTTCACGTTCCCTATTATGCTTGATGGCGTTGATATTGAATTAAAATCAGGTGCTGATTTTATATCAAAAGAACGCTCAGCGTCTAATCGTCGTTTTGACATTAATACGCGTGCCTTTAGCGGTGTAGATTTAAATGGCAATAAATTAAACAGCATTTTATCTGACGATGTGATTGCTAATGCTCAGCTTAATTTACCTATTTTAAATGATACGACTGTTTCCGGTGATGATTATAGGTCGGCTCAAAAAACGGATGCTTATTATTTTGAAGCAGATTTTTTCTTTAATAATAAATGGCGTATAAGTGGTGGTATTCGTTGGGAAGACTTTAGGCAAGTGTCTGTCCCTTTAGATCCATTTACAGGGGGTCTTGACTCATCAATTGAGTACGACGAGCTTGCAGATTTAGCTTTTCAAGAAGATGATGTTTATGGTGCGTTAGCATTTACATATGTTTATGATGATGAAACCCAATATCGTTTAAGCTATGGTGAAACAGTTGTACGCCCTGATTTACGTGAGATTTCAGAATCAACATATATCGATCCACTTACAGAATATCCAGTAGGGGGAACACCGGGCCTGCGTACAACACAAATCAAAAACTATGATTTCCGATGGGAAAATTACTACGATACAGGTGAAAACTTTTCAGTAGGTTTATTTTATAAAGATATGACTGACCCTATTGAATCAGTGCAATCACCTTCACAAGACGGTCCTCCATTAGTACGTATAGCGAATGCTGAGGAAGGTTATGTAGCAGGCATTGAATTTGATTACCTAAAAGATTTTACTTTTTTAGGTGGTATCGGCCAAGATATCTTTTTAAGTGGTAATGTTACATTAAGTGATTCTGAAATAAAGTTAGATCGACAAGCAATTGTGGATCAAACTGGGGTTTCAGCTGCTGTAACAAATACAAAGAGACGTTTAACCGGACACTCTAAATACGTGGTAAATATGCAGTTAGGCTACGATGCGCCAAGTGGAGAGCATGCTGCGACAATTATTTATAATGTATTTGGTGAACGTATCATTATACCGGGTATTGAAGGTCAAGAGGATTGGATGGAGCAGCCATTTCATTCTGTAGACTTAAACTATACTTACTTCCCTGATTTCAATTCGAGCATTAAGTTTAAAGTGTTGAATATTTTAGGCCAAGATCAAAAAATTGAAGCGGATGGAGTATTAACTCGTTCTAAGGAAAAAGGAACTGAGTTTTCGGTTGAGTATAAGTATCAATTTTAACGCATAGCTTTGCCCAAGGAAGGGAATTATAATAACCATAGTTTGTACTAGCTCAGACTTGATC
>NZ_JJNZ01000028.1 GCF_000690055.1 Pseudoalteromonas fuliginea | reverse complement strand
GGTTTATTTATTGGCGCAATAGGTGATTTAAGGAGCGGAGCTATACCTTATTACAGTTTTCGCGAAATAGTTGTATATGTTGTTGGTTGTATTTCTTGGTATGGTATAGTTTATTTGTTCAGTCGCTTTTCCAATAAAAACAAAGTGGTATAAACACATAACAAGCCAACTAAGCTGGACTATAGCTAGGGAAAGTATGCAGAAAATTTTAGTTTTAGCGGTTATTTTAGTTTCTGGTTTTGTGAAAGCAGAATTTGATCCTTGTGAGTCAACCCAATACCCAGTTAAATGGGAATCTGAATTAGTGCATCCCGAATCTTATGAGCTTCCAGCCATTTTCTACAAAACTAATTATTCAAAGGTAATTTTACCTGTATCAAAAGCGATAGACTTTGTTAAAAATAATATGGCAAACCATAAGGCATATTTAAAAGACGCTAAAGCTTACATACTTGAAAGCTTATCTAAAATGCCAAAAAACAAACTTATAGACCACTCAAACCTCTTAATTCCAACAGATGGCTTGCAAGGACGAGAGTTGAGTAAAGCCATTCATGTTATGGCTGGATATCAAGGGCTATTCGAGGGATTACTATTAAAAAATGAGGCGTCAGTTAGTATTAATGGTAATTGGGTAAATTCATCAAGCGTTACTTACATGGTAGGCAATGATCCTGCTCTCTTGGGTGACTTGAGTTTTGTTCATAAGTTAATTGTTTCTAACTCAAACCAAGTAGTGTTTGAAAAATGCTGGCTAGATAGAAAATAGCCATATAACAAAACGCGCTGAGGTGGGCGACTAGTAAAATTTGGCTATTAATTGTGGGAAGCTGAAAATAGTAAGTAATATTTTAAAAACTCTATAACAAGGAACGTATATGAATTTATCTGAAGGCAAAACCGTAATTGAGTTTGAAATATCAGAAACAGGCCACCAAATTGTTGAAGCTAAAATTAACGGTAAATTGTTACGTTTTATTTTAGATACTGGCGCTGGGACATCTGTTTTAGACAGAGGATGCCTAAGTGAGTTAGGCATTGAAGAAAAACTCAATGTTGAGAATGCAGCAGGCTTGGGCACTTCGGATCACGCTATGGGGGATATAGAAGTTCATTCAATTGAGTTTGGAAATGCCCTGTTTGAAAGTCCAGGCTTTGTGTCACTTAATCTTGACCATGTTCAGGTAGCGGGTGGTGAAAAGGGAGTACATGGCTTGTTAGGCTCTCCCTTTTTTACTCAATACCAAGCAGTTATCGATTTTTCAAAAAATAGGTTGGAGCTTTTTAATAAAAAAATTAAATAACTAACCTAAACTTTGTGCTTTAAATTTTATCTAACGCACCATGTTTATGGATTTTAATATGACATGGTGCGACAGCTGTTATTGTTTACAATTTGTATTTCAAAGCTACTTTTCTAGTTCTTTTCTAATAACTCTTTTCTTATAATTTCAGCTCCAGCGCTCAAGGCATTTAACTTGCCGTTAGCTATATGGTGAGGTAGTGGAGCCATGCCGCAGTTTGTACACGGGTAGAGCTTGTCGGCATCTACAAATTGCAGTGCTTTTCGCAGCGTATTAGCCACTTCCTCTGGCGTTTCGATAGTGTGATTTGCTACATCAATTGCGCCTACCATTACTTTTTTACCGCGAATGAGTTCTAGTAAATCCATTGGTACATGGGAGTTATGGCACTCTAGTGAGATAATATCGATATTAGATTGCTGAAGCTTAGGGAATGCTTCTTCGTACTGTCGCCATTCAGATCCTAGTGTTTTTTTCCAATCTGTATTTGCTTTAATGCCGTAGCCATAGCAAATATGCACTGCGGTTTCGCATTTAAGACCTTCAATTGCGCGCTCTAAACAGGCAATTCCCCAGTCGTTTACTTCATCAAAAAATACATTAAACGCGGGCTCATCAAATTGGATGATATCAACGCCTGCGGCTTCTAATTCCTTTGCTTCTTGATTAAGAATTATGGCAAATTCCCACGCTAGTTTTTCGCGGCTTTTATAATGGTCATCGTAAAGCGTGTCGATCATTGTCATTGGGCCTGGCAATGCCCATTTAATCGGTTGTTTGGTTTGCTTGCGTAAAAATTTAGCGTCTTCAACAAACACAGACTTTTGACGGCTAACAGGGCTAACAACTGTAGGTACACTTGCGTCGTATCGGTCACGAATTTTTACTGTTTTACGTTTTTCAAAGTCAACACCGTTTAGGTGCTCTATAAATGTAGTTACAAAATGCTGCCTTGTTTGCTCGCCATCGCTAACAATATCAATGCCTGCTTGTTGCTGGTCAAATAATGACAAACGTAGGGCGTCGTGTTTTCCTTGGGTTAATTCATCACCTTGTAATTTCCAAGGTGACCAAAGTGTTTCTGGCTCTGCAAGCCATAAAGGCTTAGGTAAACTGCCAGCGGTAGATGTAGGTAGTAATTTTTTCATAATAAATAATGCCGTATATTTTAGTTAATTATTAAACGTAGCGTTAAGCGTGTTATTACTGGTTGTTACTATTAGTTGTTATGACAGATAGCGAGTAGAGAATTGCTCAAGAACTGTTTGGTACGGCTTGATAAAATGCTCTTGTGCAAACCTGCCTTGCTCATTCGCTAACTTGCCACGCTCTTCTCGGTCATACACAATTTGCGTTAGTGAATGATCCAAGTTTTTTAAGTTTGGTTTATATGATTTACCCGCTGTTGCGTTGGCATTATAAATCTCTGGTCTGTAGATTTTTTGAAACGTTTCCATCGTACTAATAGTGCTTATAAGCTCAAGATTGCTGTAATCATTAAGTAAATCACCAAAGAAAAACAATGCTAAAGGCGCGGCACTATTTGGCGGCATAAAGTAACGTACCTGCAAGCCCATTTTTTTGAAGTATTGCTCAGTTAAAGACGATTCATTTGGCTCGTATTCAACGCCAAGTACCGGGTGTTGGTTTTCGGTGCGGTTATAGGTTTTGTTATCTGACACACTTAGGCATATAACCGGTGGTTTTTTAAAGTTTTGTTTGTATGTACCCGAATTTACGAATGACTGAAATAGCTTGCCATGTAATACCCCAAAGTCATCAGGAATACTAAATTGAGACTTGCCTTTATTGTGCTCTTGTAGGAGTACGCTAAAGTCGTAGTCGCGTACATACGATGAAAAGTTGTTTCCTACAATGCCTTCAATGCGCTTATTAGTTTTATGATCAGCAATATTTGTTTTTAATATTTCGATAGAGGGGAAGCTTTCGCCGCCATCTTCAATACCTATCTCAACAGAGATAATTTCAAGCTCAACAGCATAACGCTCACCTTTGGTGTTATCCCAATGGGCTAGGGCATTAAAACGGTTGTTAATCATGTTTAAGGCGTTACGCAAGTTTGCTTTGCGGTATTCACCTCTGGCTAAATTAGCAAAGTTGGTTGTGATACGCGTATTAGTTGATGGATGATAATTTTCGTCGAGTGAAACGCTCTTTATATTAAATGTAAAATCTTTTTTCATCGTGTTTATATCCAATTTTATAATTTAAACCTGATTGATGCTTTACGCTTTATTAACCTTGCAACTTACTTAGCTGGCTTAGCTGGTTTAGGTATTCAGCAGCTTTAAGTTGTTAAATAGTGTTTAGCGCTAAGGGATGAGTAATTTATACGTTGATTGGTATATGAAGAAAAACGGTTTAATTTCACATAAAACATGAGTCATATTCATTAATCATTATTGTTAGATTCGATTACGTAGCAGTTGACGAAAAAAAGGCACAAATCAGTAAAAGTAAAGGATGGATGTTTAGCCGTTTAGACTTCTTTTGTGGTGGTGTGCACTTTATTCATGTTGAACATGAGGAATATTCAAAGGGGTTTTTTATAGCTATAACAGTACATTAGCCAAATTTCAGCATGTTAAGTCGTTGTTTTTACTAAGATTCATCGCTGGATAAATTTTAATTAGCTATAAAAGCAGATACTTCAGCTCATCTAACCTAAATGATAAACCGACTTTTTTGAGTACGGATATAAATGCTTGTAAATTAATAAAAGCGTTATTAGCCATATTAGTAGCAATGGTAGTACGTTAACTAAGTTATACTCGTTTTTCATCACCTCACCTATTGAGTATTCGTGGATATCAAAGGCACTTGTATTGCATCAACTATTGATGAGCATGGCCCTGTTTATGTATATCAAACAAAAAAGAATCTAATTCTCAGCTTTGACGGAAAAATTTATCAAAGCTGTATTAAGTTAAATAATATTAATGGGTTAAGCTTAGCTTATACGCAAGCTATGATGGCTGCGCTTTTTTTTATACCCAATTTAAAAACCGTGATGATAATGGGACTTGGGGCGGGCTCTATAGCAAAAAGTCTTTATCATGCGTTTCCTGCACTGACCATACATACCGTTGAATACCGTAAAGCCGTGGCTGATATGGCTATAAAATATTTTGAACTGCCTGTGTCAGAACGTTTGTTTATTCACATTGATGATGCGGCAAACTACATGAAAAAAACGCAGATAAAAACGGATGTTATTTTTTCTGATTTATATAGCTCAGAAGGTATGGAATCAGATCAAGTGCAATCATCCTACTTACGCGATTGTAAAAATGCGCTCACTTTTGATGGGGTTTTAGTACTTAATATTTGCCATACCAAAGTTGGGCAAAGAGAAGCGTTCGATCAACTTCTTGAGAAAGAATTTGCAGGAAAGATTCTTAGTTTTATTATTGAAGGCGGCAATAAAATTGTTTTTGCTTTTAACAATACAATGCCTGTACTTAGTGAGGATGAATTACTTGCTAAGGCTCACGCGTTACAAAAATTAATAAACGTAACAATGACGCGCTATGCCGAGCTTTTATTTAATTAAAATGGTTAGTTTGATGTACTGTTAAATGGCGCGTTTAAATCCATCCGTCTATCTGTTGTTCATTTAAACTTGGTTAAACTAATCATACTCTGAATAAAAATAATAAAGTACGTACCCGTACGGAAACTCTCATACATGGATTACTGTAAAAATATAATCGGTAAATTTATAAGCGCGATGCAAAAGCGGCCTGGATTATTGGCTGTGTTGGCGTTTTTGTCGGGCGTTGCCAGCTTTGCACTTGTAGATAGAAAAGAGTCTCTTTCGCAAGTTATTGCGATATTTTTACTTATTAGTTGGTTGTGGCTAATTATTGATAATTGGCTACGAGACAAAGTAGAAGAAAAATTTGGTGTGGCTGTATCTCCTAATGTAATGCGTTTTGCGCTACAAATGGTGCAACAAGAAAGCCTATTTTTTGCTTTGCCGTTTTTTTTAGCGGTTACGCAGTGGGACCATCCTCAAGCATTTTTTACCTCCCTCATTGTTTTGTGTGCGGTTATATCGGTAATCGACCCCTTTTATTATAAGAAGCTTGCTAAAAACCGTACGTTATTTAGTGTGTTTCATAACTTTGCTTTATTTGTTGTTTTACTTGTTACCTTACCTATTTTGTTAAACCTTACAACGAGCCAAAGCTTAGCCGCAGCCCTTGTAACGGCTGTAGTGGTTACTCTACCGAGTTTAAACAATTTAATGCCTAATGCACGCTGGTGGCGTTTTCCTATTCTTGTATTTATTTTATGTGCTTTGAGCACTGCTGTGTGGCAATTGAGAAGCTATGTGCCTCCTGCAGCGCTGCGATTAACCGATATTACGTTAGCTCATGAAGTTGATTTACAGCATAAAAAGCCAGTAGGGAGTATCAAACAGTTAGACTCCTATACACTGCATCATCAAGGTTTATATAGTTGGACCGCTGTTAAAGCACCAAGAGGTTTAAATGAAAAAATATTTCATGTGTGGCTTCATAATAAAGAAGAAGTTGATCGGATCACGTTAAATATAAACGGCGGGAGAGAGCTTGGTTACAGAGCATGGACCCACAAGGTAAATTTTCCTAGCGACTCTGTTGGTAAGTGGCAGGTAAAAGTAGTCACTGAATCAGGTCAGTTAATAGGTTTAACGAAATTTACTGTTACACCTTAATTAACTAATCCGGCTGTATTTTAAACACATAGCTGATATAGTTTTTGTATTACAAACTAATGGACATAGTTAATGAGTATTGCATTTGAGATTTTTATTTGGCTAATAGTTGATACTGGCTTGAGCTTTTTATTTTACTCGACCGGTTGGCTGTTATTAAAAGTGGTTACGTTTGGGCTGTATAAAAGCGAGTTTAAAGATTTTGCATCTTATAAAGCGAGTAAAGCTAGAAGAGTCGACTTAACCTTCTTACTCGGTTTTGGTTTTTATGTTGCACTGATTACCCTTATGGCTTACTTGACTCACTAGCTAGTTTTAATCCACAAAGATCAACAGACCAATGGTTACTAAAGCTCAGTTTTAAATTTAATTATTATTATGCTTTGAATCAATAAACAATGCGTATGTGTAATACACAATAACTAAAAAATGTTAGTGTTTAGCTATCGTTTAAAAAAGTTGAGAATTACATATGAAGTTTTTAGTATTTTTAGGCACAGTACGCGATAGCACTCCACCAGAACCAGCTCGCTTAGGCTTAAGGGTTTCTAGGACTTGTATAGAATGCTTAACAGAGCATTTTGGCAGTCATGAGTTTGAGCTAATTGATGCGTTGGACTTTCCTAGCGAAAACGTGTTTAAACCATACTTTGCATACGCTAAAAGTAATGCACCTACAGAGCTCACTCTATTAGCTGATAAAATTAAAGCCGCAGATGGATATATAATGATTAGCCCTGAGTACAATCACAGTATGAGTCCAGCTCTCGCTGACTTGCTTAATCATTTTGGTAGCTCACTATTTTCGTATAAACCAAGTGCAATAGTAACTTACTCAGCAGGACAGTGGGGTGGTGTAAGAGCGGCCATTAGTATGCGCACGTTTTTATCTGAACTTGGCTGTTTGCCGGTATCGGCGATGATCCACGTGCCAAAAGCGCAAAATGTGTTTAGTGAGGATGGCAAACCTGTTGCAGGAGAGAGTCAATCATCGTGGTTTAATTATTTCTCACGCACGTTTGGCCAACTAATATGGTGGGCGCAGGCTGCTAAAGAGCATACCGAGGTGGTTGACCCGCAAAGTTTGCTAAAGAGCTTTAAAACAGATCCTTCTCAGCGCAATGCACCTTAATACCCGCTAACTAATTGTGTCTTGAAATATCTAGCCTTACTAAGTGTGCTAACGCTTAGTGCATGTAGTTCTGTTCCCCATAAAATTGAAATGAGCCAAAGTACGGCTGCAAATATGAACCTTATCGCTTTTACTGAGCAAAGTGCACCGAAGGGTGTTGCTGGCACTTACCAGTTTCAAATTAAAGCGGCGGGAGCTCAGGGTCGTTGGTTATATTTAAATACCGAAATTGATTATCGCGACAGGCGTTCAATTACGGTATCAATACAGCCTAATGTGGTAGCAGAGCTTCAAAGTAAATACGGACAACCAGCAGACACCTTTTTTATTGATAAAACAATAGAAGTAATAGGCGAAGCTAAACGAGTAACTATCGATTTTATGAGCCGTGGAAGAGCCACTAATAAATATTATTATCAAACGCACATAGATGTGACATCAGTTAAGCAGCTTCGTGTTATAGAAAGTTAGCAAAAAGCAGCGCACTGTATTTATATACAGTTCATTGTAAAAGCTCACTTTGAGCTTTAATGTTTACACTTAAATTTACTGCTATGGCGCTACTTTAGCGCTGTTTTATTCAACGATTTCAAAACTCTTATTTAACCTATTGTAATCTCATTACATAAAACTAATAATTGGTTAGTTTTATAAGTTTGAGTACCTGTATTGAAAGCCAAAGAAATCCGCAACTTTTATATCAACGAAGAGCAATCTGTTTATTTGCTTTCGCACCGCGATGCTAAAAAACACCGCCAGTGGCTTAATATTTGTATTAAGCAGTTAACGCTGCTGGGCTACAAAAACGTTGAAATGATTGGCTCGGGTGCTTTTGGTTTTGTGTTTGCAGGTGATGACGATAACGGCTTACCTTGGGTATTTAAGTTTTCGCGTATTACACTTGCCCAAAGTGTACGTGACCGCCTAGAAGACGAAGCGTATATGCTTTCGCAAATTAATAACCCCTTAGTCCCTACCTTTTATGCATTTGAGCGAATTAAAAAACAAGGGATTTTAATGATGGCGCGCGCCATTGGAGAGGACCTTGAAAAAGTATCGCTTAAAACAGGGCGCTTTAGTGCAGCGCAAATAATGGCGTTAGCTGTTAGGTTACGTAATGTATTAATTGATTTACGCAACCACAAAAATGGCATTAGCCCACAACCTATAGTGCATGGCGATATAAAACCTTCAAACCTTGTTTGGGATGCAAACACTGACGCGCTTTCGTTAGTTGATTGGGGCAGCTCTGTGTATGCACAGCTCGATAGTGATGGTAACCCTGTTGCGAGTAACTTTATGGATTTAATGTCGGGCGATTTAAGCACAACGAATGCCCGTATGGGCGATGTGTACTTTATTGGTGAAGCGCAAATGTCGGGGGAGCAATCATCCCCACGATTTGACGAACAAGGTGTAGCCGCTACGTTGTATGCGCTTGCGTCGGCGCAGTCGTGTCGCTTTGGTGCACAAGCCATTCCTGCAAGCAGCTTAGGGCTCCCAAAAGAGCTGGCTAAGGTGATTGATGGCATGCTGTCTAAAAGTAAGGCCATACGTGATGGTGCTGGTGATTACTTTATGCGTAACATTACAACTATGGCCAAAATGTATTTACCTGAGCTTGATAAAAAACAAAGAAAAGCAGATATCCCTTTTTGGTATGGCAACGACGAGCAGCCCGACACGGTTGTATATAGTTCACGAAAACAGTTTTTACGCCAAGCCGATCATAACCAGCAATTACTAGATATAAACGACGCGCAACTTGACCGCTATTATAAAGAGTTTTTGTTTGATACAGGCGATACCGAAAAAGCATTTTTGGCATCAATAAGCCGATTAGCTAAGTACCCTGTAGTAGGTGGGCTTAGTTTTCATTGGAAGGATGAGTCAATGTTTGTCGAATCGTCTTTAATTATGCATGACGAATCATTGGGTGATGCGTTTAGTGATGCGATTAATAACATAGTGATGCTTGCGCAAGCGATTAATCAAAAAGGGTTATTTAAGTGTTGTTTGTTTGATGCCCGTAAAACTATTCAGTTAGAGCGAGATGGCACCGGTGCATTTAAGTTTGATAGCCTACCAGAGCTTGAATACGAAGTTGTAAGCATGAAAGCAAACGACATAACCCGCCCGCATTCATACTTTGAAGACGGTAAAGACCCTGATGAGCAACTACAGCTACCTAAAAAAGTTATTAAATGCGTATTTGAGCTTAACCAAATTCATCATACTGGGTGTATTATTTTTGAAGCGCTGCCCGACAGAATGAAGATTCACCATTACTACCGCTTACTCGATTCGAGCAAAGAGATTGAGTTTAAACGTTTGCTAAATAAACTTATGCAATACGCGGTAAATATTACGGACGTGGGTGTTGCGGGCTTTATGAAACTCCCATATAAAAACACCCGTGAGTTTAGTTTATGTGAGCAGCAACAAGAGCATTACTTTCCTAAAAACCCCAAGCTTGTATCTTTATAGAAAGAACCCTTCACTAAAGAGTGTTAAATAAGAAGACAAAGATAAAAAAGAGCACAAATTGGTTTAACTTGTACTCTTTGCCACTTAATTATTTAGGTAAGTATTACTAATTATTAAACACCTTACTAAAGGGCGACGTTGGTGATAGCTCAAATTGATGAGTTAGCTTTTGCGTTTTATTAGTCGCTGTAATTTGATAATGCTGCTTGTGCTCATTGTTACTAAATAGCTTAACGTTAAAGTTAACTTTGGTTAGTTTACTTGGCAAAGAGTAGCGCCCAGTAATGCTTACTTGGTCTATATTGTCGCTTTTATGTTTATGCGACGCTTCTGGGTTTAGCAAAAGTCCGTCAATAGTAAATTTATACTGATGATCCGCTAAATAAACGTTCTTTTTAACTCGTTTAGTTATTAGCTTTTTATGAGCGTAAAACTCAATTATTGACACTTTGCCATCCTTGTTTTCATCAACCCATTTAAAAGCCGACATAGGGATTGAAAGTACAATAAACACGTTATTATCAACAAAATTCAGCGTACCGTGCTCTGCAACCATTAAATGCGCGTTTGCTAATGTTGATGTGCTCAATAAGCCCAATGTGGTCACACTTAACAGATAATTTTTCATATAAGGCATAACTTACTCCTAATTAAACTTCGCCTTTAACGCAGCGTTGAAAAAACGGGTAAGTGTCTGTTGCGTAGTAGTGGTATATCCCTTGAGGAAACTCAGGTGTTACGCCAACGCGGCCATTACATTCATCTAAATCACCAGAGTCTGCTACGTATTCCCAATCTTGTGCAAATGTACCTAATGGGTATATATCGGTAGAAGGGCGGTTTGCGCTTACAGATGTTATGTGTTGGTAGCTGCCGGTCATTACGGTTAGCGCTGAAGACGCATCATTTGAGTCTGCATAGCCGTAACGTGCATAAATAGGAAAGCCGTCTGCTGCCCAGCCTATTAGAGTCATAGTGGAGCTATTGCCACCTCGCAGTGTTACAAAGCCTTCAGGCATACCATGATAATGATATGTGCCATCGGGTTGTACGTGTGCATTGTTGTCGTCTGTTCCAAAACTAAACGTGTCTTGGCTTAAGGCTTCTATATTCCAATTACCGCTGTTGTCGCCTAAATCACAATCGGTGCCTGAATCATCGCAACTTCCGCCTGTGCCGGCGTCTATTTTAATGCCGTTAAGTACAACGCCTATCATTCCACGAGGCCCCCCAAGCATGGTTGCTTGTGTTGTTTCTACAGGCTCAAGTGTGTAGCTTTCATTTACTGATTGTTCAGAAATAGTATTTGGGTTATCGGCATTAGGGAATGTACCTACTTCGTGATCAGGTATGCCATTAGCGACTAAGTCGCGTGTAGTTCCTGTGCATGACCAATCTGCAGCGCTGGTGGCTTGTACTGATTCTGACTCGTTATATTCACTGTAGCTATATTCACAAAGCACGCCTTCGGTTGAGCTACTCGTACTTGTTCCGTTATCTGTGATACTTTGAGATGAATCTGTAGTTGTTGAGGTATCAACTATGCCTTCTCCACCTCCACAAGCAACTAACGATGAAACAACTAGAGCCAAGGTGCTTAGCTTTATAGCATTTACCCGATTTGAGTTTTTAATATTAACTGCGTGTAGTTTCATTGCTGCTTACCTGATCAATTAAGTTACTCAAACAATAATCAGCAATTGTGCAAATAGTGTGTAAACAATGATGACAAATTAGCAATGATGTAAATAGGCGAAGTATTAAAGCTAAGTTGAGATTTAACTTTATTGGATTGTGTTTTATTTTAAAATTTCAAAAAGTTAAACTAATGCAAAAATAGCTAATATAAAAGGTTACCTTAATGGCTAAAACAAAACCTGAAGTGACGTTACAAAGTCACGGTATTTACTCTAAGTGGGACAGCGAAAGTAAAGCATTGCCACAAATAGAGCAATTTACAACAAATGTAATAGCTGAGGTAGATGTTGAGTTTGGCTTAATCGTAAATATTAAAAAGGGTAAAGGCGAAAAGCTTCACTATTGTATATACCATCCAGATATACCAGACAGTAAAGGTGATGTAATGGACCCCTTTGAAGGCGATGTATACGTTAAAAACAGTGATTGGAACTTTTATTTAGGCGACACGCTTTGGTTGCCAATAGAGAATAAATTGGGTGATTGGCGTATGACTATTGAGCTAAATGGGAAAATTATTGCTGATAAAACTTTTAAGGTGGCATTAGAGGCAGAGCGTACTGAAACAGATTTTTGGAAAAACCGAGGGTATTGATTTCTATTTGTTAGCTATATGGTGTGGATGTAATAAAAATTAATAAAAGAGAATTGTAGAGCCATTTAAAATAGCTCTACAAAATTAAATTAGCGTGTTTAGTTACCCCAAGGGTTACTAGAGTTAGAGCGTTGTTTACGATCGCGAGCACGTTGCTTTGATGCTTTTTTTTCTATAATACGTTTAGCATCAACAAAACTAAGTTCACACGGCTCCCCCGGTTTATGATCAGCTGGGATCACGCGATCACGTGGCGGTAATTCGTATTGAACATCATCAGGCTTAGGTAAGTTTTTAAGGCGATAAAGGTAAAAGTTATCTACTTTTTCTTGTGCCCATTGTGTTTTACGTAAAAATTTAACCGCTGACTTTATATCAGGATTGTTTTTAAAGCAGTTAAGTTGTAAATAAGCGTGTAGGAGCTCCCACCCGTATTGTTCAACCAGCTCTTCAACCACTTGTTCTAATTTAACGCCTTGCAGTGGGTTATTACTGAAAAGTTCTTGGTTGCTCATAGGTGTTGCCTCGTTATTAAAATACAAATTGCATTATAAATTTAATAACGAGGCTTTAACAGAGTAAATAGCTTAACTTTGACAATTAACTACAACACGACCGCGAATTTTGCCTTGCATTAGTAGCTCTGCGTTATCAATTACGTGTTCTAGTGAAATTTCAGTCGAAATTTTATCTAAGTAATCAGCGTTTACTAATTTAGCTAAACGATCCCACGCTTCAATTCTGTCGGCTTTAGGGCGCATTACGCTATCAATGCCTATTAGTGACACACCACGTAGTATAAATGGGGCAACTGAGGCAGGTAAATCCATGCCTTGGGCAAGTCCGCAGGCCGTTACTACACCCCCATACTTTAATGATGCACAAATATTAGCAAGTGTATGGCTACCTACAGAATCTATTGCCGCTGCAAAGCGCTCTTTTTGCAAAGGCTTACCCGGGCTTGAAAGCTCGTTTCTGTCAATTACTTGTTTAGCACCTAACTCTTTTAAATATTCACTTTGATCTAATCGACCCGTAGCTGCTGTTACGTTGTAGCCAAGCTGGTTTAATAAATAAATAGCAAAGCTGCCTACGCCACCATTGGCACCAGTTACCAGTATTTCGCCAGATTCAGGCGTAATGCCTTGTTTTTGAAGTGCTATAACACTTAGCATAGCGGTATAACCAGCTGTACCTATTTGCATCGCTTGTTTTGGAGAGATACCTGCAGGCAAGGGGATTAGCCAATCGCTATTAAGTGCCGTTTTTTGAGCAAGCCCGCCCCAATATTTTTCGCCTACACCAAAGCCATTTAATATTACGTTATCGCCATTTTTAAATTCATCGCTGGTGGAATTTGTAACCGTACCCACTAAATCGATACCTGGCACCATAGGAAAACTGCGTACAACGGGGCCTTTCCCCGTAATTGCTAAACCATCTTTATAGTTAAGTGTACTGTATAGCACGTCGATAGAGACGTTTTCGTTTGGTAAATCACTATTTTCGATAGTCGATAATGAGGCGCTGTAGTTATTATCTTCTTTATTAATAACAATGGCTTTAATTGGGTTACTCATGGGATATCCTTTTAGACCGATCGTCTTTTAATTGGTAAATAAAAACGCATTAGGTTAATAATGCGCGTAAAAACATTTCTGTATATAAAGTAAGTGGAGTATTTGATTTTGTGAGCTTGGCGCGCATTACCGCACCTTCCCAACCAATCCAAAAGTACTCACTCATAAGTTTTGTATTTACATGGCTTGCAATTGTGCCTTGTTGTTTAGCTTGATTTAAGCAAACCTCTACCTGGTTTTGCCAAGCGGTGTAGCTTTGCATTAACCTGATTTTAAACTCTTCACTTAAATGGTTAAGCTCTTGATTTAAGTTACCTACTAAACACCCACGTTTGTAATCGTATTTTTTCATCCCTTTAATTGCGCTTTGGGTAAAATTAACGATCCGCTCAAGTGGGGGAACATCTTCTTGTTGCAGGTAGTGGGTAAGCTTGGCAATAAAGTAACTGTCGTATGCATCAACTAACGCAATGCCGTAGGCTTCTTTACTTTTAAAGTAATGATAAAAGGAGCCTTTAGGTACAGCCGCTTTTTTTAAAATAGTATCGAGCCCCGTGGCGCTAAAGCCAAATTCAGTTAATGTTTCTAGACCTGTGCGAATAAGTAACGCTTTGGTATCGGCGTTCTCTCTGGCTATTTTAGGTGGGCGACCACGGCGTATTGGTGTTGATGTATTTTTGTTCATGCACACATATTAGACCGGTCGACTTTAAATAATCAAGTATAAATTCAAATTGTTTAAAAATACTTCAAGTTAGGGGCGTGCTACTAATTTAAGATTAATGAAATAAAAGTGTCACGATTACATTTTTGTTTGGAACTTAGTCTATATTAGTCGGTCACAATTAAAGCACATAAGTGCTTTTTAGCGATTATTGAGTCGCATTTTATTTAGCATAAAACCGGTCAAATTGAATGTTGTATGACCACTTACTTTTTTAAATGTTAATTCATTTTTGCATCAGCAGCTTAGTTAAAGTCAAACAATTTAATTGCTTTTATGATTTGAATTTTACATTTTTATTAACTATTCATTAAATGTAGATTTCACTAATGCTACACAATATATAAATAAAAAAGGTGAGGATATTACCGATGAAGAGACAGAAAAGAGATCGTTTAGAAAGAGCTCATTCTCAAGGTTTTAAAGCAGGTTTAGCAGGTCGCTCAAAAGAGCTATGCCCTTATCAACAAGTAGATCCCAAATCAGAGTGGTTAGGAGGTTGGCGTGAAGCGATTGAAAACCGCAACATGTACAAAACCTAAAATCAATAATCGAATTTAAGCAAAAAGGCCTCCACGTTGGAGGCCTTTTTGTACGCATTTAAAAATTAAAACGCGCTAGTGTCTTGGAACAAGCCCACTTTTAAATCTTTAGCTTCGTAAATTACTCGGCCATCTACTTCTACAGTGCCATCTGCAACACCCATGAACAATTTACGTTTAATTACGCGTTTCATTACAAGGCGGTAAGTTACTTTTTTATTAGTTGGTAAAATTTGGCCAGTAAATTTAACTTCACCCACACCTAGCGCACGGCCAAGACCAGGGCCACCAGACCAACCTAAGTAAAAACCAACTAGTTGCCACATAGCATCTAAGCCTAAACAACCTGGCATTACTGGGTCGCCTTTAAAATGACAATCGAAAAACCAAAGGCTAGGGTCAATATCAAGCTCAGCAACAATTTCGCCTTTCCCATGAATACCGCCATCAGCAGTAATAGAGGTAATGCGATCCATCATTAACATGTTGTCACTTGGTAAACGGCAGTTACCTTCACCAAACATTTCACCTTGACCACACAGGATCAACTCTTCTTTTGTATAGCTATTTTTAGGTTCCATAACACTTATCTTCGCTTAGAAATTGCCAAGTACTTTAGCGTACACTTGTACGCTAAACAACTCGGAGCAGTTAAAAAATCAAAATATTGCATATTAAATCATCAATCAATCAGCGCGATTGGTTTTTGCACTATAAAACCGCGCAATTACAATCAGAAATCATTATAATTAACGCTGTCTTATAACCAGTCTAAAGGAAGTTTATGATCCTTTTTGTTAACTCACTAACTGTGATTGATTTTTCTTACTTATGTAACAAACGCGGCGCCGTTGGCGAGAGCTGGATTGTTGATTTAACTTTGCACGGTAAACTTAACGAAGAGTCTATGGTTTTAGACTTTGGTTTAGTTAAAAAGCAAATTAAAGGCATTATAGATGAGTGTATTGATCACCGTTTAGCAATTCCTACAGGGCTTAATGGCACTGTATCTGAATTTGACGAGCATAAAACACTCGACTGTACATTTGGTGAAAATAATCACTTAGCTATGAGCGCTCCTCATCAAGCTTATTGCATGATTAACGCAGACGAAGTAACTGTTGAATCGGTTACCGAATTTTTAATTGCGACTATTTTACCGAAGCTACCAGATAACATTGAAAAAATTGAGCTGTCTCTTAAGCCTGAACATAGCCAAAGTTTTTACTATCATTACAGCCATGGCCTTAAAAAGCATGACGGTAATTGCCAGCGTATTATTCATGGGCATCGTTCTCAAATTGGTATTAGCCTAGATGGTATCTCTATGCCGCGCTTGCAAAAAGAATGGTCTCAAAAGTGGGAAGATATTTACTTAGCCACCAGTGAAGATCAAATTAACGCAGCTGATTTAAAACACATACCAGCCAAAGCTGGTGATGTATGTTTTGCTTATACATCGGCACAAGGCTATTTTGAAATGGCTATTAGCGAGTCTCGTTGCGACATTTTGCCAGTAGATACTACTGTAGAATGTATTGCTGAACATGTAGCTGGCCAAATTAAAGCCCAATACCCAGAAAAAGCAGTGAAAGTGACCGCTTATGAAGGTGTTGGAAAAGGATCGATTAGTTATGTTTAAAACACTTTTAGCAACAGCGCTTGTTGCCTCTGCTAGCTTTAGTGCTATGGCGCTTGAGTTAAAAGGACATTTAACACAAGGCGGTTTAGTTACTGGAAAGCTAGAAAACGCTAAATCAGTAAGCTTAGATGGCAAAAGCTTAAAACTTTCACCAAAGGGTGATTTTGTATTTGGTTTTGGGCGTGACGCTGAAACTACTCATACTTTAAAATGGGTAGATAACAATGGTAAATCGCATTCACAATCAATAGCTATCACTAAGCGCGAATATAAAATTGATAAAATTACCGGCGTAGCTAAAAAGTATGTATCTCCACCAAAAGAGGTTAGTGCGCGTATAAGCCGCGAAGCAGTTGCTGTGCGAAAAGCGAGAGAAGTAGAGTCTGATTTATTGTACTTTTTAGACCCTGTTTTAAAGCCTGCAGAAGGGCGCATATCGGGTGTTTACGGCAGTCAGCGCTATTTTAATGGCGAGCCACGTCGTCCGCACTTTGGCTTAGACATTGCCAATAAAACAGGCTCTCCTGTTTACGCGCCTATTAGTGGTGCCGTGGTATTTGCTGAACCTGATTTATACTACTCAGGCGGTACATTAATTATTGATCATGGCCATGGTATTACCTCAACTTACATTCACTTAAGTAAGCTTGATGTAAAAGTGGGTGATAAAATTGAGCAAGGTAACAAAGTGGCTGAAATTGGTGCAACAGGGCGTGTAACGGGTCCTCACCTAGATTGGCGTTTTAACTGGAAAGGCGAACGCCTTGATCCAGCATTACTAATGCAAGATACATTAGCAAACAAAAAGTAGAGATTATGACTGACGTAAATCGCGATGCAATAATTGCTCAGCGTATTGAAGACTCAACCACATCGGTAACTAAAACCGTGTTTCCAGGGCGTACTAATCATCACAATACTTTATTTGGTGGTGATGCACTGGCGTGGATGGATGAAGTGGCATTTATAGCAGCGACTCGTTTTTGCCGTAAGCCTTTGGTAACTATATCTTCTGATAGAGTCGACTTTAAAGAGGCCATACCAGCAGGTACTTTTGCAGAGTTAATAGCTAAAGTAGTGCATGTAGGTAACACCAGCTTAAAAGTTGATGTAGATATATTATTAGAAACTATGCACAAAGACGATAAGCATTCAGCCATTAGTGGCAGCTTTACGTTTGTTGCAGTTGATGATAACCACAGACCGACTCCGGTAGTATGCGACAAAATGATTTATGGTTTTGATTAACTTAAAGCTTTGAATATACGCTAAAGTAAATTTATATAAGCACCTTAATTGGTGCTTATATAAAACCATTAAAAGAACACATCATACTAAATATTCATTAAGTATAACCTCAACAACAGAGCTAGTATTAACTAAGAGAAAGTAATCAAACTGGGGGGAATTGATAGGGGTGTGAGTTGCTGGATTTGGATACTAAAAAGGTATGCTTTTAATATACCTTTTTAGTTATATTTAGCTTTTAATCACATTTATTAACACTTATATAAATACATCTTAAAGCACCATTGCTGCAATCCAGCCAAATATTAGCAGCGGAATGTTAAAGTGAATAAACGTTGGAATAACAGAGTCTCTAATATGGTCGTGCTGGCCATCGGCATTTAAACCCGATGTTGGGCCAAGCGTTGAATCTGAAGCAGGGGAGCCTGCATCACCTAAAGCGCCCGCAGTACCAACAAGTGCAGCGGTAGCCATAACAGAAAAGCCAAGGTCTAAACATAAAGGAACAAACAAAGTTGCAATAATAGGCACTGTTGAAAACGAACTGCCAATTCCCATTGTAATTAATAACCCGACTAACAAAATAACACCGGCAGCAAGGGGTTTATTACCATCAAAAAGGGCGGCTGCGCTGTGTACTAAGCTTGCTACATCGCCAGTGGCTTGCATAACCGATGCAAAACCTTGTGCCGATATCATAATAAAGCCAATCATGGCCATCATCGCAACGCCTTTACTAAATACGTCGCCGTTTTCTTCCCACTTAACTACACCGAAAACACTAAATATCATTACACCTACTAAGCCACCTAAAATCATTGAGCCACTTAGGTTTTGTGCAACAAGGGAGGCAAGTACTGCAAAAAGCCCGACAATCATTACTTTTCTAGGGTTTTCGACTTCAGCTGATTTACTCACAGTTGTTAATGGGAGCTCGGTGTATTCACGACGTTTTCTGTAGGTAATAAATACCGCAATAAGTAATCCAACAAACATACCTAATGCAGGAATTATCATCGCCATAGGAACTTGTGTATTTACAATCTCTAAGCCGTTATCGACCAGGTTTTTGTGCAAAATAGAGTATAAATAAATACCGCCAAAACCATAAGGTAGCACCATGTAAGACGTTGCTAACCCAAATGTTAAAATACACGCTATAGCACGCCTGTCTAATCTTAACTGATTAAAAACAACGAGTAACGGCGGGATTAAAATAGGAATAAACGCTATGTGTACGGGTACTAAGTTTTGCGAAGAAATCGCACAACCTAAAATAATTAATAAAATGAAGTAACTTAAAAACGTTTCATTCCCGCTGCCTTTAGTATTTACTTTAGCAAGTAACTTATCAGCGAGAATGCGTGTTAAACCCGACTTAGAAATCGCAACGGCAAACGCGCCGAGCATGGCATAACTTAGTGCAATTTCAGCTCCGGCAGAAAGGCCAGAGTTAAATGCATCAACACTTTCTTTTATACCCAAGCCTGCAGTAAGACCTGCAACTAACGCGCTTATTATCATGGCAACAATGACGTTAACGCGAGCCAGAGATAGCCCGAGCATTAAAATAACGCCTATAACAACAGCATTCATAGTATTCTCTATTTGGAAATTTTAATTAATTTTATCAGATCTTTAGCCTGAGTTTTACGCTCTTTCGTAAAAGGTTTTTTACCATAGCGTACTTGGTTAAATAACTGCCTAAAAGTGTTTATAGATTGTGCAGAATGAGGAAGTTGACCAGCAAAAAAGTCTAACTGCTGACTCGGTGTTAAATTATCGGGTGTATTTATTTTTTGTTTTTTAGCCCATGCTTTTACTTCATAAAACTCTTTAACCATAGGCGCTAATTTAGCTGGGCGTTTTGGTAAGTTTAAATAAATAAAATAACCTATAAAACAAAAACCAGCTGTTAGTAAAACCATTAATGGTACAAGCCAAATGTTTTTACTACCAAAAATTGATTTTAAAAAATCATTTTGTTTTTCTTCGTCAAAACCAAGTACCCAGCTAGACCATTGATAATCGAGATTTTCAAGTTCTAACCTTAACCAATTAATAGCGGGGAAACTACTTAAACTCACGAAACCAAAATCAAGGTTACTTTTAAATTCGTCATTCAGCTCTTCGTTTTGCGAAAGTGAACCATTTAAACGCTCTGGTGCGACAACAGCAGTTGCATCAAAAATAACCCAACCTTCGTTTTGTAAATATACTTCTACCCATGCATGTGCGTCGTACTGGCGAACAGTGAGCGTATTATTATCTTGGTTTAATTCACCGCCTAAATAGCCACTTACTAGTCGAGCGGGTATACCTGCGGTTCTAAAAATGTACGCGGCGGCACTGGCATAGTGGCCACAAAAGCCACGTTGGTTTTCAAATAAAAATTGATCTATGGTGTTATCGCCGCTCATAGGCGTGGGAGTTAATGTGTAAGTAAATCCCGTACCTGCAAAGTATTGTAATAAGCGGTTATAAAAATCGCGATCAGAGTGTGTATTTTGCTTTAAGGTTTTAGCAAGTGATGATGTTTTTACATTCTTTTTATAAGCGAGGTATTTGTAGCGTTTTTCTTCAAATTCGCCAAGCGGTAAAGTTGTGAAGTTAAAGCTATTTACATCGTATTGTAAGTTTTTAGCTTGGCGACTTTTTTTACGCAATAAACCTAGCGAATTACCTTCAACATTTTGTGAGTTACTACTGGAATAGGCTAAACCATAGAGCCATTTTTGTGTAGCAGGCTCTGTAATAACTGAGTAGCTTGCAATAAGTTGCTCATCATTTTCGCTCTGCGTATTTGTTTTTACATTATTATATTTTAAAAAGTCAGACGTAAGCCACGCATTGCCATTAAACTCATCATGGACTATTGCTCGCCAATAATAAGGCGCTACAGGTTTTTCTTCATTAAATTTAGCTCTAAACACAAGTTCATCTGAGTTTGAAAGCTTTGCAATATCGAATGGATCGACTTGTTCAGAAAGCCCTGTTTTAGCAAGCTTAGGCCCAGGAAGCTGCCAAAAGGCGGACATTTTTGGTAAAAAAAGCAGTAAAAATATAGCTAAAGGAAGCGCTAAAAGTAGCAGTTTACCGCTTTGTTTAGAGGCTATTTTTAAATTATGTTTGGACTCGAGTAGGCCAAGTACTGCAAAGTTTAATATGTATAAACTACTTACAGTTAAAGTCGTTAAAATGCTTTGGTTAAATAAATACACCGATGAGAGTGAAAAAAACGTAAGCGTTGTAATTACATGATAGTGTTTTTTGGTTTTAGCCTGCAGCAGCTTAAATAAACTAGCAAGTAGCAGCATGGCCACAAATAAAATAACCGTATCCGACATGCCTACTGTGTAGAGCATTAAACCTAATGACACACCTGCGAGTATATTTGCCAGCCAAGTATTTGGCTTTGGTTTATTACACAGCGTTATGTAAAAATTCCAGGCACAAATAAGTGAAAGTACACCAACAAAAACAAGCGGTAAATGTGATACAAAAAATACAATCAAACATGCATATATAAAAGACAGCGAATAATTTATTACTTTTTCGTTTTTAAGTATGTCCATTACACATCACCATTAAATGAGCATAATAATTCTAAGCATTGCTGCTTATGTTGCTGTCCGGTATTTGTATTTATTGTTTTATTCGGTAGCTTTAACATAAAAGGGGTGTTTTTTTCGGTTGCTTCACACACTAAAAAGCATAACTGGCTTAAGCGCTGCTCTGTATCTCCATTCATTAACGTAAAATCGAGAAGCGCATTTGCTGTTTTAAAGTCTACAAACTCTTTAACTAACAACTGCTGTGTTTTTGCGTAATGCTTCCACGACACTCTTTGCAAGCCCATCTCTGGTAAATGTGGGATAAGAGACTCAAACTCTTCGCTACCAGATTGTGTAGAAATACCTTTATCGGCTTGCTCATCAAGCATAGAAACATGCGCATCACTGTGTACTTGTTCAAGCGACGGATATACAAATACACCTTCTTGTAATTGAATGTAGCTCCAAACAGTTATTAAGCCAAAGGGATAGTTACTCGCTATTTTAATACGTTGCACTGAGTACTTACCGCGTGAGCTGTAGGGTAAGTTGAGTGTAAGTAACTGAGGTTTACTATCAACTTGGCCGGTATGTTTGTGAGTTTGCTCACTACCTTGATATGTTAAATTAATAGATTGGGTAACAGAAGGGCTTTGTAATTCAAATACAATACTCGGTTTTTGAGGAGCGTAGCTACTAAATGCATCTTTAAATTTAACTGTTAAGCCTTTAGCGTTACTGTAGCCCATTAATACAGCAATAATCATCACCACAAACATAAGATAAGACATTATTAAAATTAAATTATTTTGATAATTAATGCCCATCACAAAGTTTAAAATTGCCACAATTACAAAGTACCAACCTAGGGATGATGGCAATACATAAATTGTTCTGTGTTCAAGTGTAATTGAGTTTTTTAAATGTTTATTTTTTAATAACTTATTAAATACACTTTGCTTAAATGACTTAAATAAAGAAGGGCGCTTAGCTGTTTTTTTTGGCATAAAAATTTATACCGGAACTAATATGTTTTTTAAAATATCGTTTACTTGCGCTTCACCTGACTCATTATGCAAACCTAATCGATGCTGACACACACTTGCAAATACGGCTTGAACATCTTCTGGCATTACAAAATCACGACCATCAATAAAGGCCCACGACCTAGCCGCTTTAGCCAGAGCCATACTGGCTCGAGGTGATAACGATGCAGCAAAAGCGTTGCTTGTGCGTGTGTAATTAACAAGCTCTATAATGTAGTCAATAACCGGGCTACTTAAAGTAATTTGGCTTATCTGGCTTTGAATTGCCGCTAACTCTTGTTGGTCAATACGCTTAGGTAACTGACTGTAATCTCGTTTTTGCATATTCAAAATTAAGCGTTTTTCGGCTTCTTTAGGAGGAAAACCTAAGCTAATGCGCATTAAAAATCGGTCTAATTGCGACTCAGGTAACGGGTAGGTACCTGATTGATAAAGCGGGTTTTGTGTTGCAATCACAAAAAATGGATTTGGCAGCGTATATTTTTTTCCATCAACTGTTACTTGTTGTTCTTCCATTGCTTCAAGCAACGCACTTTGTGTTTTAGGGCCAGCACGGTTTATTTCATCAGCTAAAACAACTTGGCTAAAAATAGGGCCTTTATGAAACGTAAAACTGTGCTCGGTAGAGTTAAATACATTAGTACCCAGAATATCAGCAGGCAGAAGATCACTGGTAAATTGTATACGCTGATACGATAAACCTAACACAGCTGACAATGCATGAGAAAGAGTGGTTTTCCCCATACCTGGCAAATCTTCAATGAGTAAATGCCCTTCGCTAAATAAGCATGTAAGTGCCAGTTTTATTTGTTGTTGTTTACCAAATATAACACTCGAAAGATCTTCTATAATCGCAGTAACAGTACTTTGCATGCTAACCTTATTATTATTCTATTAGTTCGAGGCGCTTCATTACGGTGTCTACTTTTTTTGCATTAAATGGTTTCGCAATAAACCCTTTAGCACCTAGCTCCCACGTGTTTTGCACATTTTCAAAACTGTTATGACCAGAGCACATTACAACGTGTGCGTGAGGGTAGGTAATATTAATAAACTCTAGGATATCTGTGCCATCAGAGTCAGGTAAATCTACATCTAAAAATATTACATTAGGCGATTTTTCATCAATAACCGGTTTAGCTGAACTAAAGTCTACACTTTCTAAAATATCTTCATAACCTAGTTCGGTTAAAATCTGGTTTAGGTAATCACGTATTTCTTTAACATCGTCAATGATGAGGATGGGCTCTAGCGGGCGAACAAATTCCATATGTAGGTTACTTCTATTTTGAATACATCTAAGTGCTTTAATACTAAGCTAACCCCTTCATAAGCTCAAGAACGTTACTTAAAAAACACTAATAAATAAACAGTTTATAGGTCTGACCAACAGCCTATTTTAAAAGGATCACCTGCTTTTATATTTTCTACTAACTTATGTTTACATGAATTGTATTGAGCAATAATGATGTATCTACAACAAATTCCTTAATCCAGAACCTTATTTCCTCAAAATTTGATGTAACAAATTTGCTACTTAACTTATTGATTCAAAAATATTTACATATAAATTCGATTTTTTGTAAACGTTTTGTAATAAAAAATCGTTGACCTTCTAAATTCATTCTGTGATTATGCTCACCAGATGAGCTTATGCCCACAAGTGCAATTTCATTAACTATTTAATGTTTTGCTCAATTGGCCTCATCTATACACACTGAATTAATACCAATTTCATTAAATGAATATGCAATTTAATAAAGTTGGCATCACACACCACACTCAATAAAGAGCTTATTATGTTGAATAATAAAAAGACTAAATTTGCAATTTCTCTCATAGCGGCAGCTATGGCTACATCGGCTCCAGCACAGGCTGATATTTCTGAATATTTAGATCGCGTTGACGTAGACTTTTTACTAATGCAAAACTTTCAGTCAATTCAGGCTAAAGACGGTGCATTTCGTCCAGAAGATGAAGAACAAGAATCAGGATTTGGCCGTATTAGAGCAAATCTAATGCTTAAATTTCATATTAACGAGTTCATTACTGCCGATATAGATATTGCAGAAGAGCCTAATGACTTTGGTGGTGAAGATCGTGACTTTTCATTTCACAACGATTTTGCAGGTGTTGAATTTGACTTACTAGGCCTTTATGGCACACCAAAAGAAAACGCAAATTTAACACTGCGTTTAGGTAACATTGGTGGATCGCCTTTTCAATTTAAAGGTTTTCAAGACGGCGCAGATAACCAAAGTAATGCTCTTATTGGTAATGGTATTACCGATTACGCAACCGCAGAAAACGGTGCACAGCTAAGTTACAGCGAAACTTTCGATAGTGGTGTAGTACGTGCGTATAATGTCACAGGTCACATTACGACTTCAAGTTTCGGTGAAGCATTTCAAGAAGACAGAGGTTATAACTACCGACTTCAAGGTACTTTAGAATTTGAAGGTGGCTTTAAAGCAGGTTTAAACTTATTAAAAGCGAATCAAGGCGACCAGTTACGTTTTGAAAATGGCGTAGCAAGTCTTGATGGTGTAACCACAACAAACTATCGCTTTGGCGATGGTGAAAACTATAATTTCTCAGCGTCACCTTCGAATGAGCGTGACACTCACGTTGGCGCAATGCCAGGGCTTGAGCAATCAATCATCCAGCTTAACTTAGCTTATCAACCATCTGACGAAACTAGCTTAATTTTTATGGTTGGTAAATCATCTGATGACTACACGTTTGCAGATGCCGCTGGTAATGCAGTTGCCGGTATTACCTACTTTGGTACAAACGGCATAGCTGATGAAAATGGCACTACTTTTGATTCAAACAGTGTAATAGAAGGCGACTCATCGGTTGAGTACTTCGTGTTTGAAGCACAACAATATCTAATCCCTAAAAAACTATATGTAGCGGCTCGTTATGCAGAAGCCGAAAACACTTCCGACTTAATTGAACAAACAGACAACACAGTAGAGCGTATTCAAGTAGCCGCAGGTTACTGGTTTAACGATAAAACGCTTTTAAAAGTTGAGTATGTTAACCAAGAAGAAGGTGTTAATTCGGGCGGACAAATCGGTAAAGGATTTGACGGCTTCACTTCTGAAATATCTGTTAAATTTTAAATCATTATCCAACTAGTCTAACTATTTAAACAAAGGACCTAAAAAGGCACTTTGCGGGCAGTTTTATGCGTTAAAACTGCCATAAATAGAATTGGTAATAGATTGAAATTTAATAGCACTTGTTAAAACATAACGTGTATGGGGAATACCCGATGAAAAATAAATTAATTATGCTCGCGTGTGGCTTTATAAGCATGGGCGCTGCGGCAAAAGAAACAATTACAATAGCGACTGTTAACAATGGTGACATGATCACCATGAAAGAATTAAGCAGTGACTTTACCAGCCAAAACCCGGATATAGATCTAAAATGGGTCACTCTAGAGGAAAACATTCTTCGCCAACGTGTCACAACCGATGTTGCAACAAAAGGCGGCCAATACGATGTTATGACCATAGGTACTTATGAAGTACCAATTTGGGGCAAGCAAAATTGGCTAAAAGAGCTGGATAATTTAGGTGAAAACTACGATTTAGACGATTTAATTCCGGCAATTCGAAGCGGTTTAACGATTAATGACAAACTTTATGCTGCGCCATTTTATGGCGAAAGCTCAATGGTTATGTACCGCACTGACTTAATGGAAAAAGCAGGGCTGACTATGCCTAAAGCCCCAACATGGGACTTTATACGCAAAGCTGCTAAAGCGATGACAGATAAAAAAGAAGGTGTTTATGGCCTTTGTCTACGTGGTAAAGCAGGTTGGGGCGAAAACGTTGCGCTTATTACATCCATGGCTAATTCGTTTGGTGCGCGTTGGTTTGATGAAAATTGGAAACCTCAGTTTAATACCCCAGAGTGGGAAAATACCCTTCAGTATTATGTCGATGTGATGAAAGAATCTGGTCCTGCTGGTTCATCTGCAAACGGTTTTAATGAAAACCTTGCACTATTTCAAACCGGAAAATGTGGTATTTGGATTGATGCAACCGTTGCAGGCGCATTTGTTACTAACAAAAAAGATTCAGAAGTTGCCGATAAAGTAGGGTTTGCACTTGCGCCAGATAATGGCCTAGGTAAACGCGGTAACTGGTTATGGTCTTGGACTTTAGCCGTACCGGCAAGCAGCAAAAAACCAGATGCCGCAATGAAATTTATTAGCTGGGCAACATCTAAAGAATACACTCAACTTGTAGCCGACAAAAAAGGTTGGGCAAAAGTACCGCCAGGTACACGTAAATCACTTTACAGTAATCAAAAGTACATGGACGCAGCACCGTTTGCGCAAATTACCTTAGATTCTATTCAATCTGCAGATCCTAAAAATCCAACCGTTAAACCGGTGCCTTATGTAGGTATTCAGTTTGTTGCTATTCCTGAGTTTCAAGGAATTGGTACAGCTGTTGGGCAACAATTTTCAGCAGCATTAACTGGCCAAATGACCGTTAAGCAAGCACTTAGTACGTCTCAGCACCTCGTTGAGCGAACAATGCGTAAAGCTCGCTATCCTAAATAGCATGTAATGGGCGGGTAAGTACTCAAACTTACCCAATATTTTATGTCAATTCTATTTACTTGTTAGTTATAAACACTATCAAGGGTTTCTGATTTTCACTTGATAGTTAACAAGTAAATAGAATTGGCTTTTTTAAGGTCACCTTTATGGCAACAACTAACTCGCGCACGCTTGCTCGGTTTATGCTTCTTCCTAGTGTAATTTTATTACTTGCTTGGATGATAGTTCCGCTGTGTATGACACTGTATTTTTCATTTATTGATTACAACTTACTCGTTCCTGGGGATAAAGAGTTTGTAGGCTTTTTAAACTATGAATTTTTCCTAACTGATCCGGCTTTTTTTGAATCATTTTTTAACACGCTTTATCTAGTAACTGGGGTTTTACTTATCACTATATGTGGTGGTATTGGCTTAGCTATTTTACTAGACCAAGCAATATGGGGACGAAATTACGTTCGCATTATGGTACTAGCCCCATTTTTTGTAATGCCAACTGTGTCGGCATTGGTATGGAAAAATATGCTAATGAACCCAGTTAATGGCTTATTTGCACACTTTGCAATTTGGCTTGGCTTTGAACCTATCGACTTTTTTGCTCAAATGCCGTTATTTTCAATCATCATAATTGTGTCTTGGCAGTGGTTACCATTTGCAGCATTAATACTGCTAACAGCAATACAATCATTAGACCGTGAACAATTAGAAGCGGCTGATTTAGATGGAGCTGGGCCATTTAGTAAGTTTTTTTACATCGTTTTGCCGCACTTATCGCGCGCTATAACCGCTGTTATTTTAATCGAAACTATATTTTTACTGTCAATCTTTGCTGAAATATTAGTTACAACTAGTGGCGGCCCTGGTTATTCGTCGACCAATATTACGTACTTAATTTACACGCAATCACTACTTCAATTTGATGTAGGTGGCGGTTCGGCAGGGGGCATAGTTGCAGTTATTATTGCAAATATAGTCGCTATATTTTTAATGCGCTTAATTGGCAAAAACTTGGAGGGTTAATTATGACTATAAAAGATAGCCGTCGTTCCAAACTAATTTATACCATTGCTGCATGGACAATAAGCGGCATGATTTTCTTTCCAATTTTATGGACGTTAATCACCAGCTTTAAGACGGAAGCTGAAGCAATTTCAGCAAGCCCAAGCTTATATGCGTTTGATTGGACGCTCGAAAATTACCGCGATGTACTGTCACGTTCGCCATACTTTAACCATTTTTGGAACTCTGTGGTTATATCGTTAGGTTCAAGTTTGCTGGGTTTATTAATTGCTGTACCTGCAGCTTGGTCTATGGCTTTTGTACAAACTAAAAAAACAAAGCATTTATTAATGTGGATGCTTTCAACCAAAATGTTACCGCCAGTAGGGGTACTTATTCCGATTTATTTATTGTTTCGAGACTTTGCGCTACTCGATACAAAATTAGGTTTAGTGATTGTAATGACACTCATTAACTTACCAATAATGGTATGGATGCTGTACACCTACTTTAGAGAAATACCAAACGAAATACTTGAAGCTTCACGTATGGATGGCGCAACAATTGGTGAAGAAATATTCCATGTTCTATTACCAATAGCCTTACCGGGTATAGCCTCAACGCTATTGTTAAATGTAATTTTGTCGTGGAACGAAGCATTTTGGACACTTATTTTAACCGCTGCAAATGCTGCACCTTTAACGGCATTTATTGCCAGTTACTCAAGCCCTGAGGGGTTATTTTACGCTAAGTTATCGGCAGCATCTGCCATGGCCATTGTGCCAATTTTAATACTTGGTTGGTTTAGTCAAAAACAATTAGTGCGTGGATTAAGTTTCGGCGCAGTAAAATAGGAGAATACACATGGGCAGCATCACACTAAAACAAGTCACTAAAAACTTTGATGAAGTTAACGTAATTAAACCACTCGATCTAGAAATTAAAGACGGTGAGTTTATCGTATTTGTTGGGCCATCAGGCTGTGGTAAATCAACATTACTTCGTATGATCGCAGGGCTTGAAGATACCACCAGTGGTAATATAGAAATTGACGGCATTGACGCTACAAAAACACCGCCTGCAAAAAGAGGCTTAGCAATGGTGTTTCAATCCTACGCGTTGTATCCGCATATGACAGTGCGTAACAATATTGCTTTCCCTTTAAAAAGAGCCAAAGTTAGCCCAGCAGAAATCGAAAGTAAAATTGCTAACGCCGCTAAAATTCTTAATTTGACCGATTATTTAGACCGAAAGCCTGGGCAATTATCGGGTGGTCAGCGCCAGCGTGTAGCGATAGGGCGCGCAATTGTTCGTCAGCCTTCGGCATTTTTATTTGATGAACCGCTTTCAAACCTTGATGCGTCACTACGTGTAAATATGCGTTTAGAAATATCTGAATTACATAAAAGTTTAGCTACAACAATGACTTATGTTACGCACGATCAGGTTGAAGCTATGACAATGGCAGATAGAATCGCGGTATTTAATGCCGGTATTATTGAACAGGTAGGCACACCTTTAGAGCTTTATAAAAACCCAGTAAACAAATTTGTAGCTGGTTTTATTGGCTCTCCAAAAATGAACTTTATAGATGCTCCACAAAATGAAGATGCGAATGTTAGTTGTATTGGTATACGACCAGAGCATATAACACTCTCTACTGAGCAAGGAACGTGGGCTGGTACTGTCGGTGTAATTGAGCATTTAGGATCGGAGAGCTTTTTACATATAAATATTGAAGGCAAAGGGACCGTAACAGTAAAAGCAGATGGTGATTGTCCGTTAAAATATGGCGACAGTATTTACCTAAGCGCACCGGCTGATAAAGTATTAAAGTTTGATAATAACGGTTTAACAATTCGCTAGAGCCAATCTTTAATTACCTTAAATAGCACCTTTATAATGGTGCTATTAACTAAATTCTAATTACATAATCCTATGAAACCTAGGTATTTTTTATTAAGGAATGGTATATTTATAACTATAAATAACAAAAACGTTATTAATAAATAGATACTCCAAAATTAATAAAATAATTTATATAGCAGCACATATAATTGAAATTATGTAATGAAAATAAGGACTTAGTTTTCCTTCTATTTTAAGAGGTTTACGTGGTAAAGCTATCAAATACAGAAATTAGAAAGCTAGATGATGCAGCCAGAGCAGGGTGGTTATATTATGTTGGCGGTAACACACAAGATGAAATTGCTAAAAAGCTAAATATATCTCGCCAATCTGCACAAAGAATGGTCGCATTATCTGTGAGCCAAGGATTAATTAAAGTTAGACTTGACCACCCGATTGCTAAATGTATGGATTTGGCCGAAAAATTAAAAAGCCGTTTTGGGTTAGATTCGTGTGAAGTTGTACCGAGCGATCCATCTGAACCATCATCTACATTAGGTTTGGCTCAAGCTGGCGCGGCAGAAATAGAACGTCATTTAAAATCAGAACAACCCAAAGTACTTGCTATGGGAACCGGTCGAGTTTTACGTTCATGTGTAGATGAACTAAGAACCGTCGATTGTCCGCAACATAAAATTGTAGCCATGCTAGGTAATATGGCTTTGGATGGATCGGCTTCACCTTATGATGTTGTAGTAAGAATGGCCGAACACACCAATGCAAAACATTACCCAATGCCATTGCCAGTTTTACCCAGAAGCATTGAAGAAAAAGAACAGTTACACGCACAACAAAATATTACCGGTAATTTAAAACTCGCTAAAGATGCCGATGTAACATTTGTGGGTATTGGTAGCTTAGGTGAAAAGTCGCCATTACATATAGATGGTTTTATTGATGCGCAAGAACTTAAAGAGTTACAAGATCTTGGTGCTGTTGGTGAAATGATTAGTTGGGTGTTTGATAAAAACGGTAAGCTTTTAGATTGCACAGTTAATCAGCGTGTAGCAAGTACGCCATTAAAAACAAATGCTAACAAACAGATTTATGCGATAGCTGCTGGTGAAGAAAAAGTGTTAGCCATTTTGGGCGCAGTAAGGTCAAACATGATCAGTGGATTAATCACTAACGAATATACAGCTGAGCGTTTATTAAGTATTGATTAAACAAATTGAGAAATAAATTATCTGTATTAATAATACCTGTTATTGTAATAAAATCACTTAATGTCCGATACCGTCTAGTATTGGACATAGCAAGGGCGCATTTAAGCGCTCTTTCTATATATATACATTAACTACCTATAATTTATATTATGTTAAATAGCATAAATAAATACATAACCAAGTTACTCACCTTCATTAATTAACGTATAAACGCGATATTTTGACTGTTTAATAAGCATTAACCTACTTATTTTAAAAATTAATGTTTTTGCCACTTTACGCTATTTGTTACTTAAACATATAAAAATACCGCTTGGTTATTAATATAATCAAGCGGTATTACAATGATTGTCTAATCGCTACTTTACTCAATAAAACCTAACATATTGAAATAAAAAGCTTTTTTAACAAACCTGGTAATTCACTAGAATGTTTTATCATTCATAAATTCACTAATAAGCTCAGACACTTTATCTGGATGTTCGTCTACAACCCAGTGTGCGGCTTTATCTATCCAAACCAATGACGAATTTGGAATTGCTTCTTCTAACATTGGTGCATACTTTGGCTTTTGAAACTCGTCTTCTTTACCCCATATTATGAGTGTTTCATGAGGTAAGCTTTTAAGATCGCCTGTAATAGCTTCGGTATATTCTTTATTGAGCCTGCGCATGTTACTAAATAAAGCGGCTTTTCCTTTTTCATTACTCCATGGTGTTAAGTATATTTTCATCAACTCTTCAGTCATTACGTTCGAGTCGTAAACGCCTTTGGGCATGAAATCTCTTAATGTATCAACAAATTCATCTACAGATGTTTTTTCTTCTACGCCTGGTTCTAGTAAAGGTTCAAATTCTGGTATTGGCCAAGAATCAAAACATACACTATCAAGTAAAACCAACCCGTTTACTTTATCTGGATGATTTACAGCCATTAATTGAGCAACACCACCACCAATATCATGTGCAGCTATATTAACTTTAGAAATACCGAGTTCTTCCATAAACTTACACATTATTCTACATTGCGCATTTATAGAAACATCGGTGTTAATTGGCATATCAGATTCACCAAAGTTTAGTAAATCAGGCGCTATTACTCGATATTTTGATGCAAGTTTTGGCATCACATTTCGCCATAAAAATTTATTAGTCGGAATACCGTGTATCAATAATAAAGGTGTTCCTTGTCCCATTTCTTGATAAGCAATTTGATGACCTTCTACTGTAACGTACTGTGTTTTGCTCATGCTTGTGCCTCGTTAATTTAAAAAATTATAATGTTTATTAAACTATAAAATTTGAATATAGCCTTATAAAGCAAATTCCATCCCAAGATGAGCATTTATTAGTTATTAAAAAATTATAATAATTTAAAGTCAAACCCTTGTGATACCTGGGCTTTAGGCTAAATAAGTTTATTTGTTTTTTATTATTATAGAGTTTGATAATTGTGATTGTTAAACCACTTTAAGAAGTGTGAAACGTTTGCTCTTATATTTGCAACAATTACAAAAGCGAAGTTGCTAATACTTTAAAGGAATAATTTGAAGTAATTATTCTTATTAAAGGATTTTTACAAGTTTAAATAAATTAAAGGTTCATATACACAAAAGCGCTAAATAAATATTAGCGCTTTGAAAATTACAATTTAAGTTTTTAGTAAGCTATAAATAAAAACAGTGAACCGCCCTACTGTTTTTTATAAATCAGTCCAATAAGGATTTAATATTTTCAATAAGCACATTTTTTTTAACTGGTTTTAATAATTGGCCATCAAAACCTAAATTAATATATTTATTTTCACTAAAAGTATGTGCAATAATTTTTGTTGTGGTTTTATCAATGTGCTTTCTTATTTTTAGCATCGCATCTGTGCCCGTAAATTCAGGCATAATTATATCCATTAAAATAATGTCATAATTATTTTGTGAAACCATAATAAGTGCTTCTGCCGCACTTGAAGCAAAATCAACGTTAAAACATTCATCTTCAAGCATTTTTTTTATAACAATCTCAATTAAAAGATCGTCATCTACCAACAATACATTGATAAGTTTATTTTGGCTTTGTGTTATGGAGGAAATGTTATTCGGCATCGCTTTATTAGCTGGCTTTGGTTTTACAAACTCTTTAACATTACTTTCTGATGACATTGATAATTTACCCCTAGTATTTTTTGAGTTTGTAACTTATATAAAATTAATTACTTACTATGTAGGTATATATCGGCAGCTTGAAGAATTTACTTAATAATATATAACCACTGTTCTTTATATAAAGCAATTATTGGCCCAAGTAATTTATGTTTAAAATTAGTAACTTATTTACTGCTCAATAAGATTTTTAATTGTGATTAGCAAATTGCGATGCAAAATTAATTTTATTAAGCTGTTATCCGTGAGGTTCAGAAAGGCGGGTGTTTTTACTGTATAGGAAGTAAAACACAGACTTGATTATCTATGTTTTACAGTTTAACTAAAATAGTTTTAATGCAGTGCTGCCGTGAACGGGATGCTTTTACAGATTTTAGCTTCAGCTATAAGCAATTCTTCTAAACGTATATCCACTTCCTCTTTTTCGAAGTACTCGTAAGCAAGTTCAACAAAAAGATTTTTATGCTTTTCTTCTGATTTAGCGATAGCAACATAAAAGTCTTTTTCTTTACCCTCAGGAAGTGCTTGTGCAACTAAAGAAAAACGCTCGTGCCCTCTTGCTTCAATTACACCGCCAACCAGTAATCGGTCCATTAAAAAACCATCACGACCATGTCTAAACAGTGCACGAATTTGTTTTATATACGGATCTTTTTTGTCATCGCCTAAGTTTACATCACGCTCTAAAAGTAATTTAAGTACTTGTTTAAAATGTATTAATTCTTCTAGCGCTAAGTCGGTCATAGCTTTTACTAATTTACGTTTGTCTGGATAATGCGAAAGCATAGACATAGCCATACCCGATGCTTTTTTTTCTGCAGCGGCGTGATCTTGTAAAAAAGTATTAAAGTCAGCAAGGACAACTTCGGTCCATTCAAATGGGGTGTGATATTTTAATTCAAACATGTTCTATACAACTTAAATAATAATGCGGGGGATTTTAACGTATTTGATTTAAAAAATCTTGTAAGGCAGTAATTTATCTATGCGCCCTTTAGCCGTAGATTCAACTTTTAACGGGTGTTTAATATCGTTCCATGCGGTGACTTTGCCGCCCATATTCATTTTTTCAAAATCAGTTTTATCACTTTTTAATGCTAAAAAGTTGCATAACTTTTTGTAGCTTTCTGGTTTTGCTATATCAATGGATAAAAAATCGTTGTCGCGGTTATTAAAGTACGTTTGAGCGTCATTAAAATGTGTTTTATAGCAGTGAGTTAAATAACTATCGTCGCTAATATTATTAAGCGAAAGCTCACTAAATGTGTTTAAATAACAGCGTTTTATATGAATATTAAAGCCCCCGTCGCCGCGCGTTAAATTAGTGTGCATACGCGTTAAAAGTTGCTTTATTGATGCAAGCCACGCACTCAATTCGCGCTCTAAATAAATAAACTTAGAGTTTGGATAATGAATATCAAGCGCTTTAAAATCGTTAAATATGGGAGTGTCGGCAATTGCGCTGGCATTTTCAAAACAGGCATTAGTATACGCGGTATGCGCCGTTGTAATACCGAGCTCTAAAAATGCGTGGCACACACTGGTTGTGCCGGTACGCGGTAAACCTATTATAAATATTTTGCTCATTAACTTTTCTTTAATTAGCCACGTGTTACTAGCAATACAAAGGCGCTAACAATAATCACTAAAAATGTCGCAATAGTACCAATTTGGCGATATTTCAGGTTTTTTTCTACTATGCCTATATTTTGAAACACACGCCCTATTAATAACGCACCACCTAATATATGACAGTAATGGCTAGCAAGCCCTTGGTATTCTGCCAAAAAAAGTAAAATTAAAGCAATTGGCACGTACTCCATAAAGTTAGCATGGGCACGCACAGCACGTTGCAGCGTTGCGTTACCACTATCACCAAGTGATATCTGCTCCGCGCGGCGCACTTTTATTACGTTAAAGCTCAAATAAATGTAAAACAATGCAAGTAATGCAGCATAAGTTGAAATGATCATGGCGTTTTCCTGTTATTTTATCGCATAAGCATGCGCTTTATTATTGTGGGCGTGATAATAACATATAAATTTGAGCAGCATTATCAGAAGTTTAATAAATGCCTATGCTAAGCTAAGGGTATTAAGTAAGTAGAAAATTACATAAGGATTTTATGTTTGTACCTCGCAAAGTAGCCGACAGTTACCGTGAAATGATTAACAGTATTGGCTTTTACCCTTCTATGCTTTCAGTGGGCTTTTTAGTATTTGCCATTATAACTATGTCGGTTGAATATTTAGCCCCTATTGAGCAGCTAAAATCGTTTATATCGGTTGTACTTGTTGATAGCGCCGAAAACGCGCGTACTATTTTAAGCACTTTAGCAGGCAGTATTATTTCGCTTACCGTGTTTAGTTTTTCGATGGTAATGGTTGTTTTAAATTCGGCCAGTGCGAGTTTATCGCCTCGCGTAGTGCCAGGGCTTATTACGCGTAAATCACACCAAATGGTTTTGGGCTTTTATTTAGGCAGCATAATTTACTCAATTATTATGCTTATAAATATTAATAAGCTTGATGGTGGCAGTACGGCAATTCCTTCAATTGGTGTGTTATTCGCACTTATTTTTGGCTTGATTTCATTAGGTTTATTTGTATTTTTTATACATTCAATCTCTCGTGCTATTCAGGTTGATAATGTGTTAAATGGCTTATTTAGCCAAACTAAAAACGAAATTAAAACAATAATACAAAGGCAATCAGATCACCCAGTTGAAGACTTTCCAGACTTTAGCAAGTGGCACTCTGTTGTCAGTAAAACAGAGGGATATTATAAAGGCGTACATACCGATAAGCTGTGTGCCATTTTGGCAGAGCAAGATATAAAGGTATATATCTCTGTTAACCAAGGTTATTTTACAGTTAAAGGTTACCCGTTTTTAAAATGTAATAAAGATATAGCAAACGATGAAGCGCTGATAAATAAAATTCTCGACTGCTTTATTTTTTATATAGAAGAATACATTAGCGATCATTATCGTTATGGGTTGACGCAAATATCAGAAATTGCGGTTAAAGCAATGAGCCCAGGCATAAACGATCCAGGTACTGCGGTTAAATCAATTTATATGCTGAGCATTTTACTTATTCAAAGGCTTTCAATTAACGATATTAACTACTCGTTTAAGCACAGTGACAATGCCCCATTGCTATACCTTCATGAAACAAGCTTTGACGAATTATTACACGACAACTTTACACCGCTGCGTAATTACGCCAAAGGCGATGCATACGTAATGACAAACGTGCTTGAGGCGTTTAAAAACATTTTGTTTGTTGCCCATAAAGATACCGATGCACGCAACAGTTTATTTAATTATTTAAATGCAATTGTTGATGACATAAATGAACATGTAACTAATGAATACGACAGACGCGAAGTAACTAATATGCTTAACTCAATAGCGCGTATTAGCCAAGAGCAAGGTGAGAAGTTGGTGGCACGTTTTGAGCACCACCAAAAATAAAGTTTAATCTATGTAGTAAACAGCGTAGCTTGAAGCTGTTACTTTAATCTCTCCAGCATGGTAGGCATCAGGTACATAGTTACTTGGTGCGCTATCAGCCATCATTACTTTTTCTGCGCGCATGTACGGCTGCGACTGCACATTAAGTGGACTTAGTGATGCGCTGTACAATCCTTTTAAGTCAACGCCATAATCTTCACTAAATTCTTTTGCCGCATCGCGTGCATCTTTTATTGCTAATTTTTGCGCTTTTTTATGTAGTTCGCTGTAGTTACTTGCTAAAAATTGCGTTTGATTAATTTCGTTAATTCCGTTGTTAACTAAGCTTTGTAGTAACTCTGGGTATTTATTTATATCGCTGAGTTTTACCGTTAATGTGCGAGAAACTTTGAAGCCTTTAAAGTCTTGATTACCGGTTGTGCGGTTATATTGACTATCACGGTTTATTGAAATTTGCCCAGCATTTATATCACCTTCTCTAACCCCTACTTCTTTTACGAGCTTAATTGCTTTAGCGATGGTTAAATCGGTTTTATTTTTAGCTGCAATTAAGTCCTTATCAACTTCGGTAATACCTACACTAAGCTGTACGTAATCCGGCATTGTGGTAAGAGTGGCTTCGCCCTTTACGTAAATATGAGGGGCATCGGGAGTAGCTGCAGCAAGTGAATCAAAGCTAAGTACATTTAAAGCCAGCGCGCTACCTAAAACAAGGGTAAGAGTTTTCATTAAGTCGATCCTTTAATTTTGTTAAACCCAGTAAACACCGTACGCGGTTAATTAAATATGAACAAGCACAAAAAAACAGGCATTTGCCTGTTTTTTTGTTAAGCATTGTAACTGTGCCTACAACGTTATTTATTTTTAATTATGTATAAACCTAATTAAACACTACAACGCTTATAGTTACGGTATTTTGGTAACCAGTAATTTTTGTCTATTGCGGCCCATAAAGCATCATCAGTGATCTCAAGTGCAACACCTTCTTCAATCGCTTTTTTAGCAATAGCAAATGCAATACGTTTACTTAGCGTTTCAATTTCAGTAAGCGCAGGTAACAAACTACCTTTACCTGTATTGGCACGCGGCGACGACTCTGCAAGCATTTCACTAGACACACTTAACATTGCATCCGTAATACGCGTTGCTTTAGCGGCAATAACCCCTAAGCCAATACCTGGGAATATATAACTGTTGTTACATTGTGGAATTGGGAACGTTTCGCCATTGTACTCAACGGGTGCAAATGGGCTACCGGTTGCAACAAGCGCTTTACCATCTGTCCATTTAATTACATCTTCTGGGTATGCTTCTACCTGCTTAGATGGGTTACTTAATGGGAAAATAATAGGTTGCTCACAACCTGCGTGCATTGCACGAATTACCTGCTCGGTAAATAAACCTGGTTGGCCTGAAACACCAATTAAAATATCAGGTTCTGCACAGTGCATCACATCAAGAAGTGATGCGTATTCACCGCTGTAAGTCCAATCACTTAACGAGCCTTTAGGTTGTGCAAGTGCTTGTTGGAAGTCGCGTAAGCCTTCCATACCTTCACTAAGCAAGCCAAAACGGTCAACCATAAATACTTGGCTACGCGCTTGTGCTTCCGTAATGCCTTCAAAAACCATTTGGCTAATAATTTGCTCAGCAATACCACAACCAGCAGAACCAGCACCAACAAATACCACTTTTTGCTGGCTCAGTGTTGAATTTTTAACGCGACACGCAGCAAGTAAAGAACCAACCGTTACAGCCGCCGTACCTTGAATATCATCATTAAAGCTACAAATTTCATTGCGGTAGCGCTTAAGTAATGGCATTGCATTTGGCTGTGCAAAATCCTCAAACTGCAGCAATACATTTGGCCAGCGACGTTTAACCGCTTTAATGAATAAATCTAAAAACTCATCGTATTCGTCTTGAGCAATACGCTTATGGCGTGCGCCCATATACATAGGATCGTTCAAAAGCTTTTCGTTATTAGTACCTACATCAAGCATTACAGGTAATGTGTATGCTGGGCTTATACCACCACACGCTGTGTAAAGTGACAATTTACCAATTGGGATACCCATGCCACCAATCCCCTGATCGCCTAGGCCTAAAATACGTTCGCCATCGGTAACAACAATAACTTTTACTTTACCTTTAGTAGCGTTGCGTAAAATGTCATCAATTTGAAAACGGTCTTCGTACGAAATAAATAAGCCACGTGCACTGCGATAAATGTCTGAAAACTTTTCACAAGCGTCGCCAACTGTAGGCGTATAAATAATAGGCATCATCTCTTCAAGATGGTCACGCACTAAACGGTAGTACAGTGTTTCGTTGTTATCTTGGATTGCACGTAGGTAAATGTGCTTATTCAAATTTTCGGTAAAGCTAGAATACTGCTGATAACAACGCTCCACTTGCTCTTCAATTGTTTCAAAGCGTGGAGGAAGTAAACCAGCAAGATTGAAATTTTCGCGTTCTTTTTTACTAAAGGCACTGCCTTTGTTTAATAGCGGCGTTTCAATTAGGCCAGGGCCAGAATGATGAATATATAAGTAGTTAGGATCAGTATTTGTTGTCATATTTCCAAGCTTTAACGGAGTCTTAAGTTATGATCTGTCATTATCATTGTTAGAAGTTTAATTGCAATGACAATTAAGTTGGTCAGACCATTGAGAAAAACACTTGCAAGCCGCACTGCCTGCAAGTGTATTATACATAAATTAAAATTTGATAGTGACGTGATTATCAGTTAAATCAGATAATGCAACACCTTCACGGCGCGGATCGGCGCCGCCATACAATTTGTTATTTTTAATTTCAACGGCATGTAAGCCTGAGTTCAAATCGAGAACACGTACATTGTGTCCGCGTTTAGCAAGCAAAGGTGCAATAGCTTCAAGCGTTGTGCCTTTTTCAAGGCTGGTGTAATCGTTACGATTTGTTGTACGTGGTAAGTTTATAGCGTCTTGCGCTGATAAGTTCCAGTCAATAACGCCAACAACCACTTGCGCAACATAATCAATAATGCGACTACCACCAGGAGAACCCACAACTAAACGTAAGCTGCCATCTTTGTTAAATACCATTACTGGTGACATAGAGCTACGCGGGCGTTTACCAGCCTCTACACGGTTTGCTACAAGCTTGCCGTTTTTGCGTGGCGAAAGCGAAAAGTCAGTTAGTTGGTTATTTAAAATAAAACCATTAACCATAACCGTAGAGCCAAACGCCATTTCAATTGAACTGGTCATCGAAACTGCATTGCCTTTACTATCTACAACAGATACGTGTGAGGTAGAAGGTAATTCGTATGAATCATCCATTGCATAACTTAAGTACCCTACAGGATTACCAGCTATGGCTTTTTGATCTGTTTCTGTAATTAATTTAGCGCGCGAGGCAATGTAATCTTTGTTTAGTAGCTCTTTTGTAGGTACTTGAGTAAAATCGGGATCGCCCATGTACATATCGCGATCGGCAAATGCTATGCGCGAAGCTTGGCTAAAGTAATGAATCGCCTTTTCGCCGTTTGGCTTAAGTGCGCTCATATCTTTATGTTCAAGTAAGCCTAGCATTTGCAGTACCGCAACACCGCCACTGCTTGGTGGCGCCATAGAACACACATTATAGGCACGGTATTGTATACATACCGCATCGCGTTCTTTGCTTTTGTAATCTGCTAAGTCTTGTACGCTTAATTTGCCTGGGGCAATTTTAGAGCGCTGTACAGCATTAACCATTTGTTTAGCGTTTTCGCCTTTGTAAAATGCATCAATGCCTTGCTTTGCAATGTCTTTGTATAAATCTGCAAGCGGTTGATTCTTTTTAATTGTGCCCGTTTCAATCAGTTTACCATTTGGGTAAAAGTATTCGTTAATTATTGGCATGCTCATTACACCGGGGTTTAACTGGCGGGCTAATAAGCCATGTAAACGCGGCGAAACTACAAAGCCTTGCTCAGCAAGTTCAATAGCGGGTTTAAAAAGTTCTTCCCATGGCAATATACCGTATTGTTTGTGCGCACTTGCAAAGGCATGCAAAATACCGGGTACACCAACAGAGCGTCCGCCTACAACCGCTTCAATCCACTTAACGGCTTTACCGTGCTTATCTAAAAACAGCGTTTCGTCTGCGTTTGCAGGTGCGGTTTCGCGGCCATCAAAACTAGTCAGTTTATTGTTAGCTTTGTTGTAATACATCATAAATGTACCACCGCCAATACCAGAGGATTGCGGCTCAACTAAAGTAAGCACTAGTTGAGTTGCTATTGCAGCGTCAACGGCACTGCCGCCTTGGGCTAAAATTTGTTGACCGGCTCTTGAAGCATACGGATTTGCCGCTGCAACCATGTACTTGTCACCTACCACAACTTGCTTGTGACTAAGGCCCGTTGCGGCTTCTGGTTCGCGAGTTTCTATCGGTTGCTGTGCAAAAGAAGGCAATGTTATTGCGCACAGTCCAATAGCAAATAATGAGTTAAGTTTAAAATGCATAAAAAGTCTAAAAACACTTAATAACGATAAGGTAATTGGCATCTTAAAGTTAAACGGGCACAATATGCAAAAATTTATACTAAAAAATTATAATAAAATGCTTAATTTACCTATTCAACCTCGTTATATATTACCGCCTATTATTCTGCTGCTTTTTAGTACCATTTTTGCTGCATTTGATTTAAATAATTTACTTGAATTTAACCGAGAGCTAATTAATCAAGGCGAACTGTGGCGAATTTTTTCTAGCCAATTTGTTCATGCTAATTGGGCTCATTTGGGATTAAATGCCAGTGGTGTTTTATTAATTTGGTTACTGCATGGCGAATACACATCACCTACTCGTTACGCCGTTAATATAAGTGTGCTGGCACTGTGGTGTGGACTTGGCGTGTATTGGTTTTGCCCAAGCATACATATTTATACCGGATTAAGTGCTCTACTGCATGGCGTAATTATTTGGGGGGCAGTTAAAGATATAACTGTAGGGCTTAAGTCGGGTTATTTATTATTTATAGGCGTATGGGTTAAAATAGCGTTTGAGCAATTTAGCGGCCCTAATGCTGATATAGGAAAGCTTATTAACTCAACTGTAGCTATTGATGCACATTTAATTGGTGTTATTGGCGGGACTCTGCTTGCCATACCACTGATTATAGAACTCTTTAAAAAGAATTTTAAAAAGAAAAAATAAAGTTAGATTTTGTTCAATCCAATAAAAACGCCGCATTAGTTTAGTCAACCAATGCGGCGTTTTTGTTTTTACAATTTAAGCGTAAAAATTAAAGTGTTTCTTTAAATAACTTATAAATACGGCGGTATTCGTCTAACCAACTTGAAGGCTGTACAAAACCATGTGGTTCAACAGGAAATATAGCTGTTTCAAAGTTTTGTTTTTCAAGCTCTATTAAGCGCTGTACTAAACGTACTGAGTCTTGAAAAAACACATTATCGTCAACCATGGGGGCATTAATGAGTAAACGCTTGTTTAAACCCTCAGCGTAATAAATTGGCGAACTGCGCTCATACGCAATCGGGTCAACATCAGGATGGTTTAGTATATTAGCCGTGTAACCTGTGTTGTAATGCGCCCAATCGGTAACAGGGCGTAGTGCTGCACCTGATTGAAATAACTCAGGCGCAGTAAACAATGCCATAAAGGTCATAAAGCCGCCATAAGAGCCACCATAAGTACCGACTGCTTTGGTATCCACGTTGGCATTTTGCGCCATCCATTTAACGCCATCGGCTAAATCTTGTGTTTCAGGTGTGCCCATTTGACGATAAATCGCAGTACGCCAATCACGCCCGTAGCCTTTAGATGCGCGGTAATCCATATCCATTACTATATAACCTTCATCAGCGAGCAATGAATGAAACATAAATTCACGAAAATAAACCGAAAACCCCATATGTGAGTTTTGCAAGTAACCCGCGCCGTGGTTAAAAATAACCGCTTTGCGATTTTTACCTACTTCACCTTCAACGTAATCAGCTGGGTAGTATACTTTTGCGTATATAGGTTGTTCAGTATGGCTCGATGGCACGGCAACAATTTTAGGTGCAGTTAGTTTTTTAGCTAAAAACTCATCCGACACTGTGTGCGTTAAGCGCGTTGCTTTTGCGTTGGCTTGTGCGTCTGCTACATAAAGCTCATTAGGCATGGTAATAGTAGAGTGCTTAAGGAGTAACTTGGTTTCATCAGGGCTTAACGTGTAATCGGTCATGCCGTTTAAATCAGTAACTTGCTCACTCTTACCGGTTTGCGGGTTAACACGGTAAATTTCGTACAGGCCTGGGTGTTCAACATTCGCTTTGTAATAAATTGCGCTGTCGTCGCTGGTAAGCGTTAAGTTAGAAACCTCAAATTGGCCTTGTGTAAGCGCAGTTGCACTACCATTGACTGGCTTTTTATAAAGCTGGCTGTAACCAGATTCTTCTGAAAGGTAATAAAGCGTGTTTGAGTTATGTAACCAACCAAAGTCGTTAAATGCGTAAGCAATCCATGCATCGTCATGTAGGCGATGTTGCGACACAAGTTTGTTGTTTTTAAAATCGACAGACGCAAGCCAGCGATCTTTGTTGTCCCACGCTTCAAGCATGACAGCCACTTGTGAGCCGTCGTCGTTCCATACTATTGGGCTTTGCTCAAAACCCCAGTCCATAATAACGTTAATGCCACGAGGCGCCTTTTTAGACTTATATGTTTTACCATCACGTGCATAATTTTCTTTTTTAACTGCGGCTAAAACATCTTCATCAAAACCTGGTAAGGTATTAAAGCTAAGTGATGTTTGCTCTTTGTTAGTTAAATTGATGTAGACAAGCTGTGAGGTTTCTTCTTTAGCGTCAGCTACACGGCGGCGTGCTTTTTTAGGCTCAATAGTTGCATCATTAGTGATGTAATTTGGCATAATATCGCCATCTTCGCGCCAATCAGTTTTTTCTTTAACTACGACTAATAACGCATCACCATTTGGCGAAAGCTGTGCCTCTGCAACTTTATTACCGTTACCTAAGTAGTAAGCCGTGTTAACAATTGAATCATTTTGTTCATTAATTTGCTCATTGCGTGCTTGCTTATCTTTTTTATTTTTTTGTTGAAGCGCCACAAATTTAATCAGTTTATGCTGCTCTTTAGCAATATACGTGCTTGGCTCTTCAATCCCTTTAGGCTTATCAGCAAGTTTTAAGTTAGCAAGTTCATTGGTTAACCCTGTTTTTAAATCAACTTTAAAAAACACATTACCTTGGCGGTAAACTAAATCACCATTGTTTAAAAATTGTGGTTTAGACTCACTTGTTGATGTCGCTGTAATTTGTTTAAGTTCACCTGTTTTTAGGTTTTTAACAAATACATTGCCTTTAAACGTGTAGGTAGCCATTGTTTTATTTTTAGAATAAACAGCTTTATTTGAACCCACAGTATGAAGTTTATTAAGTGCTACCTGCTCTGCTGTTTGGCTGTTAACAGATTGGCTAAATAAATTGCGTAATGTATTACCTTGCTCTTTTTGAGCATAAATAATAGTAGCTGAATCGCTTGCCCAATAAGCGCTCTCTGGCTGATTCCCCATCCAATCGGGATCGGCCATTGCTTGTTCTAGCGTTATTTTTTGTGAGCCGATATCTGCTGGTATGTTTACAACCGCAGCAACCTTGGTTGCTGGTAAAACACTTTGCTGTGTTGAAGAGGTGTTAGCGGTAGCGCTACAACCTGCAAGCATGATACTTGAGGCAACGGCTAAGGCCACTAATGTTTTAGATGAAGAAAAATTAAAAATCATAGTGCTTCTATACGGTTATTATAATTAGGCCGTATTTAAGCAGAAGCACTCAAGTTATTGCAATTATTTAAGATAAATAGCCATTAAACAGGGTAAAGCTCAGTTTACTAATTGTAATAGACGTTATTCAATTACTAAATCAAGCCACACCAGTCGATGATCGCTTGATGCGTTTCTGTCTTTAATTAAACGGTATTCATTACTGGTTTTAGTTGGCCAAAATACCCCACCGTCCTTAATTTTTAAGCCATAGTTTGACGGTAAAACGTAATCAACACGGGCTTGCCAATTAGCACTGTAATTTTGTGCATAAGGCACATCATACTGCTCTTTAGCACCTTCACTTTTTGGAACAAAGTGAGCATTTATTAATGGGTTTTTAAGTAATTGGTCGGTGGTATTTGTACGGGCTTTATCGCCCTCTGGGGCTGCATTTAAATCACCTAAAATAACAAAACGAGAGCGAGCTTTTAAACCGCCTTTTTCGCCTTTATCGTCGTAAATATACTTAGCATTTGAAACGTAATCGGCTATTAACCTTACTTCATCGTGGTTACGCTTGCCGTTTCTGTCCTCTTCACCGTCAAATACAGGCGGTGTTGGGTGAGATGCAATAACATGAATGGTTTTATCGTTTACGCTAATAGGTAAATCCCAAAACGATTTAGAGCTTAGTCTAAGTGCTTGCCATTCTTGTGCGTTATACCAGTTTTCGCCTGTTTTAGGCATTACAGGCATTTGAGCATTTGGCATGTCTTTATATTTAAAAGTTTGAAGGGTTCTTACTTTATCAAAATCGATTGGGTATTTTGACAAAATAGCCATACCATAATGCCCTTCAAAAAAGCCAAAGCCTTGTGCATCGCCCATCACGCCATTTTTTTTGCCATCATTATCTAAATCAAACTCGGTGGCTAGGCCTGTATTTACTGGGGCTATATAAGAGTAAGGATAGTTAATAGCGGCTTGTTCTTGCTGACCTACATTTAAATAATGTTTATTAAAGTATTCAATGCCCTGCTCTTTTGGGATGTAATCAAATTCGTTAAGTAAAATAATATCAGGGCGAACACGCTGAATAATTTCCGCTATGTTCTTAATTTGCTGGTGGTTTGCTTTAAGTGAGTTAACTAAGGCATCACTTTTAACTTGCTCGCCTTTAGGTGTGTGATTAGTTGCATCCATACTTACATTAAAAGTAGCAACACGAAGAGAGTCTGATGCAAATGTATTTAAGCTAAATAATGCAGTAATGGCTAGCACGCCAGATATTGTTTTTAGTTTCATTGTTTTACTTCACAAATTTAAAATTAGACTTTAACAGTATTACATATTCAAAGCCCATTTTTATGACAAAAAAATACCGGCTTAAGCCGGTATTTATATAAAGGTATGATAACTATTCACTGAGTAGTAAATTGGCAGCTGCTTTTAAAATACCAGGGTACTCTTGTTCAGGTAGGTATTCTGAAAGTTCGCCAAGCTTATCGGCGAGTTCATTTATATTTGTAGCCGATACATTTATATGGCCCATTTTACGCCCTGGCTTTGCTGTTTTTCCGTACCAATGACTTGTAACATTCGCTATATGTAAAATTTCACTCGGTATACTTGATTGTCCTAATACATTAATCATTGCTGTAACGTGTTTAAGTTCTGTATTACCAAGCGGTAAACCTGCAACAGCACGCATGTGGTTTTCAAACTGGGAGCAATGGCAACCTTGTTGCGTCCAGTGGCCAGAGTTATGTACGCGCGGTGCAATTTCGTTAACGAGTAATGTGCCTTGTACATCAAAAAACTCTATAGCCAATACGCCAACGTAGTTAAGCTCGTTTGCTATTTTTGTAAATGCATTGTTTGCTTGAGCTTCAACATTTTGATTATTTTTACCGGCAATAGAGAGCGTCAATACACCATTGGTGTGCTCGTTTTCTGTTAGCGGATAAATAGCAACATTACCGTGTTTGTCGCGCGCACCAATAATAGATACTTCACGATCAAACGGGATCATTTTTTCAGCAATTATCGTATGTGGCGCAAGCTGCGTGCCTGATGCAATAAAATCAGCCATTTGTGACCAAATTTCATCTATTTGATCATCCGATTTTAAACGCCATTGGCCTTTTCCATCGTAACCCGCTTGGCATGTTTTAATTACAAGTGGCTTACCTAGGGTTTTAACGGCAAGTTCTAAATGCGCTTTTTCAGTAATTAATTGGTACGGCGCACAAGTTACGTTTGTTTTATCAAGCAATGCTTTTTCAAGCGAGCGATCGCCACCGGTTTTAATTGCAGCTTTACCTGGGTAAAACTTATTGCTGTTACAGCAAAGTGTTAGTACGTCATCAGGAATATGCTCAAACTCGGCAGTAATGGCATCAGCGTTTGATATAGCTTGCTCAAGCGACGTGCTATAAACATCGCCTGTTAGTGGGTGCTTAATTTGCTTGCTGCCTACATCGTACGCCACAACGTTTAAATTAAGCGGCGCGCCGGCAAGACTCATCATACGTGCAAGTTGCCCTGCACCTAATATTAAAATATTCATTATTACTCTGCAGGGTTTGGATTAGCTAATATAGTGTCGGTTTGCGCTTTACGAAACGCTTCAATTTTTGCAAAAATTTCTGGATTTTGACACCCTAAAATTTGTGCAGCTAATAACCCCGCGTTTGCTGCGCCCGGCTCACCAATTGCTAGCGTACCTACTGCAACGCCTTTAGGCATTTGGCAAATAGATAAAAGTGAATCAACACCATTTAATGCTTTTGATTTTACAGGCACGCCAAGTACAGGAAGCGACGTAAAAGCAGCTGCCATACCTGGTAAATGCGCAGCGCCGCCAGCGCCAGCAATAATAACTTTAATACCACGTTCTGCGGCTGAACTTGCGTAATCAGCAAGTAATTGAGGAGTGCGGTGTGCAGACACGACTTTGGTTTCGTACTTAATACCAAAATGCTCTAGCATAAGTGCTGCATGTTCCATGGTTGGCCAATCTGATTTAGAACCCATAATAATGCCAACAGTCATAAATACTCCTCAGTAATGTATTTTAAAAATAGCGGACTTATGTCCGGTTTTAGGCGAGTATTATACCCAAACCAAGTTTAATTGCGACTCACAAAAACAAAAAAAGCCATGTTTAAACATGGCTTTTTAGAGTTAACGGGTAAATAGCTAATTAAGCTTCTTTACTCGCTAGGTATTCTGCGTAGTTGCCTCTAAAGTCGATAACTTTACCGTCTTTAATTTCCCAAATACGGGTCGCAACCGATGATACAAACTGACGGTCGTGCGAGACAAACATCAATGTACCTTCATAAGCTTCAAGGGCTAAGTTAAGCGCTTCAATAGATTCCATATCCATGTGGTTGGTTGGCTCATCCATTAGCAATATGTTTGGTTTATGCATCATAATTTTACCAAACAACATGCGGCCTTGCTCACCACCTGAAATTACTTTAACTGATTTTTTAATATCGTTTTGAGAGAATAACATACGGCCTAAGAAGCTACGAACCACTTGCTCGTCGTCGCCTTCTTGTTGCCATTGCTCCATCCACTGAAACAAGTTCATGTCGGTTGCAAACTCATCAGCGTGATCTTGCGCGTAGTAACCAATATTCGCGTTTTCAGAAAACTTAAACTCACCAGCTTTAGGCGCTATGCGCCCTGCTAATGTATTAAGTAATGTTGTTTTACCAACACCATTTTCACCAATAATAGCAATGCGTTCGCCAACTTCTACTAAACCTTCAAGTCCAGAAAACAACGTATTGTCGTCAAAACCTTGTGTTAGGTTTGTCATTTCAAGCGCGTTTCTGAATAACTGCTTTTCTTGGTCGAAACGAATAAATGGCGTTTGACGTGAAGATGCTTTAACTTCGTCTAACTGAATTTTGTCGATACGTTTAGCACGCGATGTTGCTTGCTTAGCTTTAGATGCGTTAGCAGAGAAACGAGATACAAACTGTTGAAGTTCAGCAATTTGGTTTTTCTTTTTCGCGTTTTCGCTAAGTAGCTGCTCACGTGCTTGCGTTGCTGCAAACATGTATTCGTCGTAGTTACCTGAGTAAATCCGTAGCTCACCGTAGTCAATGTCGGCCATGTGAGTACACACAGAGTTTAAAAAGTGACGGTCATGCGAGATGATTATCATGGTACAGTCGCGTTGGTTTAACACGTCTTCTAACCACTTGATGGTGTAAATATCCAAGTTATTGGTAGGCTCATCAAGTAGCATTATATCTGGGTCTGAAAACAACACCTGTGCAAGTAGCACGCGAAGTTTAAAACCAGGTGCAATTTCTGACATAGGGCCAAAATGTTGGTCAGTGCCAATACCTACGCCTAATAGAAGCTCGCCTGCTTTAGATTCAGCAGAGTAACCATCCATTTCAGCAAACTCAGTTTCAAGATCGGCTACTTTCATACCGTCTTCTTCACTCATTTCTGGTAAAGAGTAAATACGGTCACGTTCTTGTTTTATTTTCCACAGCTCTTTGTGACCCATGATCACAGTATCAATTACTGAGTATTCTTCGTAGGCAAACTGGTCTTGGTTTAGTTTAGCAACACGTTCATTTGGATCAGTACTTACATTACCTGAAGACGCTTCGAGCTCACCACTTAGAATCTTCATAAATGTTGATTTACCACAACCATTTGCACCGATTAAACCGTAACGGTTACCATCGCCAAATTTTGCTGAGATATTTTCAAATAATGGTTTAGCACCAAATTGCATGGTGACATTAGCTGTACTAATAATAGCGCTACCCTCCAAAGGAGTAATGATGTATTTAAATTGCGCGCAGTTTAAACCAAAATGGCCTGTTTTTCTATGAAAGTTTAAAGGCAGACCACTACGTTTTAGCCATTTATTATGACTATCTAGTTGGTAGCTAAAATAACGGATTAGATTTAATGGTTTCGTTAATTTTTATGCAAATTAAAATCCAAAAATTATTTTTTATAAACAGGCATGAGGGGTTAGAAATAGGGATACAGATTAGAGTAAAAGCACTTTTAACGTGTTTGTGTGTTTACTTAACTCATTTTGCTGCAACCTATAAGAATAAAAAGTTATATTTATGAAAATAAAGCGATTTTAGAGCTTTTGCACTAGTTACTATTTTTTAACCAAGATGAAATTAATTCAAATTATAATTTTAACACACCACTTATTACCAATCCTTTTTCCCTACAAAACAACTAAAAAAACAAACCTCAGCAACACTTGAAAAACAAAATTAACCTTTAGTGAATATCTATTAAGTTTAACGCTTAATTTTAGTGAGTATTTTTCACTTTTGAGCTATTATTGCTTTGTTAACCTTTGAATCTGAATTTTTACCTACGTAAAAAACTGACCAATTTACACAGGGCAACACACAAGATGAGCAAAAAATTAGCAACACTTATTAGCGCAAGTATTGTAATCGCACCCGCTGTTTCGGCAGTAGAGTTATACAAAGATGATAAAAACACTGTTGAAGTAGGTGGATATCTTGATGTACGTGTAATTAATACACAAAACGAAACCGAAGTTGTTAACGGTACTTCGCGCATCAACTTTGGATTTACCCGAAAGCTTAAGAAAGACTGGACTGCCCTTGCACTCGTAGAATGGGGTGTAAACCCTGTCGGCAGCAGCGATATTATTTATAACAATCGTTTTGAGTCTATTCAGGACGAGTTTTTGTATAACCGTTTAGGTTACGCAGGCCTTTCGCACGAAAAGTACGGGCAACTAACTATTGGTAAACAATGGGGTGCATGGTACGACGTGGTTTACGGCACAAATAATAGCTTTGTATGGGATGGTAATGCGGCTGGTGTTTACACCTATAACAAAGACGATGGCGCTGTTAATGGCACTGGCCGTGGAGATAAATTAGTGCAGTACCGCAATCGCTATAACGATTTTAGTTTTGCAGTACAAGCGCAGCTTAAAAACAGCGAATTCTATACCTGTGACATAACCGACATTTCAGAAGAAGAATGTGAAGCGCTATGGAACTCTGGCGATAGTGCAGCCCAAGAAGTTGAATTTAATTACACATTTGGTGCGTCTGTAACTTATACCCCAACTGACATGCTAACACTTACAGCAGGTGTTAACCGTGGTGAGTTTGATTTAACGTTTGGCGATGGTTCTACTCGCAATGTTGAAGATTTAATTTATGGTGCAGGTATTATGTGGGGCAACATTAATAAGCCCGGCCTATACGTTGCTGCGAACGTAAATAAAAACAAAAATCACGACACAGATAACATTGGTCGCTTAATTAAAGACGCAATTGGTATAGAAACATTTGCATCTTACCGCTTTGATAACGATTTTCGCCCTTTTATTGCCTACAACATGTTTGATGCCGGTGATGATTACGTAATTCAGCCAAACTTTAACGCCGACCCAGACGATGTATTTAAGCGTCAGTTTGCTGTTATTGGCCTTCACTACTTAATTGATGAAGACACTATTGCCTACGTAGAAGCGCGTAAAGACTTTAGCGACTTTGAAAGCGATAACGACGATCAACAAGCACAAATGGAGCAGTCGGAAGATGACGGTATAGCATTTGGATTTAGATATAAGTTTTAAAAAAGACTACAACTTCCCTAAGCACAACCCTTTTAGCCCTTTTAACTTTTTTAACTGGGCTTTTTTTATTTTTCTATACTTTTTTGAATGCTTGGCTTAGCGTTTAAGACTATTTTAACAAATGCATTAACAGCCGCATTGGTATCTGCTTTTTTAACTTGTAATAGCACCAATCACGATGCCCCTATTTTTTACGTTTACCGTTTTGCTGCTCATTACAATGAGCGAGGAAAACTTTAATTAATCACTCATAGTTCACACTCGGCATTTATATTTTTAGTGGATGTAGTTATCGCAGGCTTTATTATTTTGACTACCTCTTTGATTACTTTTTTTTAATTTGACTCTATTGCTAAGTTTAGCATTATAACAATATTTAGTATGATGTGTTCTTTTGCTGTAAAGCCACCAGCCAATTTATGTTAAGTTGATTTAAGCGTAGAAACTATATTGAAATTGCAAAGTACTTACACTGCTTATTGCTGATCACAAATACGTAAGGCTGATTAAAAGCAGTAACAAATAGATGTGTATATGCTCATAGGTACTGACTGCATTCTAACTCAACAGTCATGTACTGTATATAAACACAGTTCGCGTATTTCCTGACAAAAATAATTTAAATTAGCTTAATTTTGTAAGTCGTTGATAATACCAAACTAAGTAAAGTACTATAAAGCTAATTAAGCATTCTAAATACACAGAACAGCGTTAACTGTATATGCATACAGTTAACGTTTTAAATCAATCTAACCTACTTTTTAATAAACGTACTATAACCAGCTAATGCCTTAGCTACACTAAGTGGTGGATTATCTGAGTGCTCAGCACCTTCATTTACAGCGCTTTGCCACACAAGGTTATTATTAGGGTTGGCTGTTAAAGCGGTCTCTAAATTATTAAACGCTTTTAACATTAACGGGTGCTCTGCCCCACCAACCGATAGATATAAATAAGTAGGCACCTTAACTTTGTTTGCTTGAGTAGTTAAAAATGCTTTTACATTATTAACTACGGTCATGTCGTCGTACCAAGCAGCTGGGCTAAATGCAAAGTAGCCATTAAACAGCTCAGGCTTTGTATGCAGTGTATAAAGTACAAAGCTACCACCTGCCGAAAAACCACTTAATACACGATTATTACTAAGCTTATATTTTGCTGATAAATAAGGGAGTAACTCAGTTTCAATAAACGCTAAAAATTTGTCGGCTTCGCCATTTGGTTCAATCAGTGTTTCGTGCTCTGGACGCGCTTGTGTATTTACATCTTGGCGGGCATAAGGAGGCACTAAATCGCGATTACGTGTATCCGTAAAAAACAAATTAGGAATAGACACCAATATAGCCTTATCCCCTTTTTCGCTCTTAGCTTGTTTTGTAAGTGCTTTGTCCCATGTATCTAAATTAAAGTTACCATCGGTTTTAATAATTAACGGATACGCTTTTTTTGGATTGTAATTAGCGGGCAATCTTATAAACACTTTGCGCGACTCATTAAGCACGCTTGAGTTAATTGTTACATCTGTATAGGCCGATACATAATGGTTGTAATAACGTATGGCTAAAATACCAATAGCAAAAATGACTACGGCTAAACTTAAATTAATAAAAGAGTGTTTTGTTATTTTTATTGTCATGCAGCATTCCTTTCAATGTTTAGGAGTTATTTAATCGAGCTTAACCCATTGTTTTATTTCCAGCGCGGTCATAATAAGCTCAACCGAAAACGCGGCTAAAATCATGCCCATCACTCGCGTTAAAATAGACGCGCCGCCAGTACCAATTAGCTTAATAATTTTACCCGAAAGCAGCAACAGTATTAAAGTAATACCCAACACACCAAGTGTAACAAGCGCTGTGCCTATTTGAGTAGTAATTGGGTGAATATGGTTGTCGGTAAGTAGTATTACCGCCAAAATAGCGCCAGGAGTCGCCGTTGCAGGTATAGCAAGCGGAAACACCGCAATATCGTGATCGGGGTCTTGTTTAGCTTTGTTAGAATCGTTTCCAAAAATCATTTGCAGGCCAAACAAAAATAATATAATTCCGCCCCCTAACTGAAACGACACCAACCTAATTCCCATCGCATTTAGTATTAGTTGTCCTATTAAAATAGAACCTAATAATACGCCCCCGGCATAAAGCACCGTTTTAAATGCAGTTTTACGACGTTGTTGATCAGTTAAATGAGAAGTAAGCGCAGCAAACAGCGCCATAGTGCCTATTGGGTCAATGGTCGCCCAAATTACAAGCGCATCTTGAGAGAGTTTTTCTAGCATATAAAATCCTTGTTAAGCGTAAATGTTTAATAAAACACGGGTAACAAATTCATTTGCTTACGCTTAACTATAATAGAAAGCCGCTATTTTTTGTATTTTATTTACTGAGCTTTAAGGATTGAGGATTGAGGATTGAAAAAAGGTAAGCACTTATAATTGCCGTCTTGAGTTAAAGTGATTTATGCCAAATAGAATTTTCTCTTAAACTAAAGCCCAGTTTCATAAGTAAATTATGGGAACGTGCATTATGTGCACTCACCTCAGCAGACAAATGTTTAAGCGGAATATGCTTAACTAGAGTTTCAATAAAACCGGTCACCACCTCAAACATTACGCCCTTATCCCAAAAGTCAGGATGCAGCTCAAATCCTATAAACGCACTACTTTTACACGGGGTTAAATTATAAAGCCCACAAGTACCCATTAACTTCCCTGATGTATTATGTTCAATTGCGACTCTAATCACTTCGCCTTCGTAGTAGGCACTAATATCATCTTGTATTAATTGTTTGATTTGTGTTTTGCTAAGCGGTGTTTCGTAGTCGTTAAATTCTGACACATGCGGGTGGTTTAAAATATTAAATAAACACGCAGCGTGTTTGTGGGTAATTAAACGCAGCGTAACGCGTTCAAGCTTTGTGGTATTAAACATTTTATTTAAGTGGTTAGTTAAATTAGCTCTTTATGGGCACGCATTATTAACTTACCATACCCCATTAACAAGCATTATCTTTAAAGCAAAAAGAGTGGATAACGTAATGAGTGACGATTTTAAAGTAATACAACCCACTACCACAGTATATTGCCCAAAGCGCGGCGAAGGCTGGACCTTAACAGGCATTACTAATATTAACGAGTTTACCTCAGTAATGTTTGACGGCACACGCTATACACTTCCAGCACGCGAAATAGTAGAAGAACTTCTCCCTAACCAATTAGCGCGTGAGCAAAATAGCTAACCAAACACATACACAGTAAAAAGGCTGCAATTTTGCAGCCGACTATCTAATTAACGAGTTAAAATGCATCGTCTTCGCTGTAAACATTAACGTTTAGTTCGTCATCATTTTCAAATACCACAAACGAAATAGGCTTACAGCACACTTGGCAGTCTTCTATGTATTGCTCATCAATATCTGCTGCATCAAGTAATACTTCTATACTTTCTCCACAATAAGGGCAGCTTATTGATGTTTCTGTTAACTGGTTCATTTATCACCTGCTAATTTATATCACGAATGTTGTCACTTTAATGAACACGTAAGCATAATTCAACACCCCATTAAATAACGCATACTTGGCTAACCCAATTAAACCGTGCTACTAACTTAAATAGTGATCTTACTACTAGTCTTATCCATATAACTTGTCAAAGCACGAAATAGTATTAGCACTTAGCGGGTCTAACTTCTTAAGTATTTAAACTCACACTTCAGGTGGATAATTTTATGAAAAAATCACTCGCATTAGCATTAACATCTGCCGTTATTTTGTTTAGTACATTTACTCATGCAGCTAAAACCGAAAAAGCCATTCTAGCTGGAGGTTGTTTTTGGTGTATGGAAAGTGATTTTGAAAAGCTAGAAGGCGTAACCGATGTAATATCGGGCTTTACTGGCGGTAAACTTAAAAACCCGACATACAATGGTAATCATAAAGGCCATTACGAGGCCGTAGAAATTACTTACGATCCGGCCATAGTAAGCTATCAAGGTATACTTGATCATTACTGGGTAAATATTGATCCTTTTGATGCAAGAGGCCAATTTTGCGATAAAGGCCCTAGTTACTTAAGCGCTATATTTGTACAAAACGACGAACAACGTAAATTAGCTGAAAAAACAAAAGCAGCTGTTGTAGACGAGTTTCCTAATCAAACTGTGGTTACACCTATACTAAACGCAAGTACCTTTTACCCTATTAAAGGTAGGGAAAGCTTTCATCAAGATTATTACAAAAACAACCCAATCCGATACAACACTTATCGTTGGCGTTGTGGTCGCGACAGCCGTCTAGAAGAAATTTGGGGCGACAGAGCAACTCACTAGTATTTATTAAGCAACTTAAATTACACCAACAAAAGGCTGCATATTGTGCAGCCTTTTACTTATCTACAAAACTAGCTTTCTCTGCTTCAAATGAGTATACAAACCTTCATTATCAATAAATAGTATATTCTGTTTCCCAAAGCAGGCTGTTTATCTACTAAATCAAATGCAATAAATTGCACTCCTAGATTGATATAAACCAAATTCAACAACTGGAGTGACACAAAATGTTTGCCAACCAATTACAGCTAGCGCGTGCTCTAGAATTACCAACACGACAAGCCATGCTTTACCGTGAACAATCAGTACAACACTTTTGGAATAGCAACACCGACCTAATTACAAACGCGTGGATCGAATGGGAAACAACATCAATAGATAGCTCAACGTTTACGCTTGACGACACACTACTTGATAAAAACCTACGTGAAGCAGTAAAACAAGCATGGGACGATCCATCAAAAGAGCTGGCCGTAAAAGCGTTATTACACGAAGTTGCGCCTGATGTGTTTCAATTTCAATTTTTTGATCCTGAGCGCCTAGCAGTATTACGCGGATATTTAGAACAAGTATGGAATTCGCAAATTCCTATGCGCCCGCCATACGGCATAGTGTTAAATCGCCGTGGTGCCATGCTTGATAGCCGATCAGAAGGTTATTTAGCAGCGCCAAGCTTTCAGGCATTTTATAACGAAATACTAAACACTTATATGCGCCCTATTTCGCGCTTATTGTTTCCTGAAATAATTGGCTACGATACACAATCATTTGGCTTTTCTATTTATTACGACCCAAGTACAGATGCGTCAATTCGCCCACATACCGACGCATCAGCTGTAACGCTTAACATTAACTTAAATTTACCAAGTGAAGAGTTTACAGGGTCAGAAGTTGACTTTTATCACCCGTACACAGGTGACATTAAATCACTTACGTTTAAGCCAGGTACTGCCATGTTACATCGTGGCAATATTGCACACGCAGCTAAACCTATTACCAGTGGTGAGCGAACTAACTTTGTATTGTGGCTGTATGGAGAGCACGGTCGATTACCAGCACAAGGGGCTCCACGGATTCCTATTGATACTAAACAGCGCTGGATTAACCCTAAAAAAACTAACGACGGCTATGCACCGTTTTAATTGAGTTTTTAACTAAGTTTTTAACTAAATAAAAGGCCGCTTAATTTAAGCAGCCTTTTTGTTAATATCGTTTTAGTTTACGTTTAAAATTTATACGTTGCAGATAGCCTTACACTTCTGGGGGTGCCCGGTTGAACCCACGCATCAGCAAATGAGTTAGTGTAATAGGTTTCATCAAACAGGTTATCTACCTCTGCACGCAAGCCAATTGCTTTGGTTACATCAACATCTATAAATGTACGTGCTGTTAAATAGCTTGGTAGCTCAAAATCGGTACCAAAAAAGCCGTTTCGAGAGTCTACATAAACTAAACCTGCGCCAAACTTAATTGCTTTGCCATATAACTCGGCTGATTTAACAAGCTGTAAACTGAGTTGATGCTTAGGAATATTTAATAAAGAACTACCCGCTTCAACGGTATAGCCAAAGTTAGCATCAAAAAATGAGTTTTCAATAGTTGCATCAACATACGCATACGATAGCCATAGGCTTACATCATCCGTTAGCTCACCGTTTATATCAATTTCTATGCCTTTGCTTTGTGCTTCGCCGATTGCAGCAAAAGTAAATGCAGTAGGATCGTCAACCACCAGCATGTTGTCTTGTTCCACTTTAAACATCGCAATGGTGCCAAATAAAGCGCCATCGTTTAAAGTAAATTTAACCCCCAACTCTGTTGAAGTAGATTGATTTGGTTCAAACCCATCGCCATTTGTATCAGTGCCCGATAAAGGCCTAAAGTTTTCGCCATAAGCAGCATAAACAGATACAAACTCGCTCGCCTCATACACAACACCCAACTGGGGGCTAACACGTGACTCATTTTGTTTTGATTGCGTATCAGCTAAACGATTATTAAGTGTTTGTTCGTAATCATCAAAACGTACACCAACGCGAATATCAAGCTTATCGGTTAGGCTTATTTGGTCTTGTATAAATACACCTAACGACTCTTGAACTTCTAACTTATCGGTATTGGCCGTCGGCGTAGGTAACTCATACGCCCCATATACAGGATTAAAAACATTTATATACTGATCGCCACGAACACGAAGAACAAATTGATCATTTTCGAACTTATCAGAATCAACACCTACTATTAAGCGGTGTTCTAATCCTGCAACCTCTAAATTACCCGTCACTTCTGCTCTAAACACCTGATATTTTGCATCGTAATCACGGTAACGTCTAAAGCGATTTACCTCTGCATCAACTACACCCGCAAAACCGGTTTCGGTAGCAAACCCTTCAAGCGACGTATCACGGTAGTTAGCGCCCAGTAATACGCTCCAATTATCATTAAAGTCATGAATAAACTCCAATTGATGACCCAGTACGTCAGCCTCTATTGGACCATCACCTGGCTCACCTAAAAAGCGACTTTCAGGAATAAGCCCAAGCTCGCCATCTATTGCTAATACGCCTCTATCAAAAGGAACTTCTTGGTCGCTGTATTCAAGCTCATATATTAATTGGCTGTTGTCATTAATGTTCCATGTAATTGAAGGGCTAAAGCCCTTTTTTGTTGTTTCTATCGTATCTCGAAAACTTTTGGCATCTTCATAAAAACCAACCAGCCTAATTGCTACGTCGTCATTAAGGGGGGTTGTGTAATCTACATCAGCGCGGTAGGTATCAAAGCTTCCTACGCTTAGCTTTAGCTCGCCGCTCGTATCAAACGTTGGGCGTTTAGTTACTAAGTTTACCGTACCGCCAGGTTCACCACGGCCAAATAAAGCAGCACGTGGACCTTTTAACACCTCAACCGATTCAATACCCGACAAATCACGTGAGCCACCAAAGCCACGCCCGGCATTAAACCCATTAACAAGGTAGTTACTTGGTAAGTTTTCATCGCCGACAAAGCCACGTAGCGCAAAGCTATTCCAAAGTCCGCCAAAGTTATTTTGACGCGCTACCGACGCCGATAAATCAAGCGCTTGATTTAAATTTATCGCACCCGCGTTTTCAAGTGCTTCTAAATCTATTTTTAATTCTGACTGCGGCGTTTCTAAAGGGCTAAAATTTCCTTGATAAGCTTGGCGTGTTCCAGTAACAGCAAACCTTTCAATAACACTCATATTTACACTATCAACTTGCTCACTTTTATCAGCTGCTATTACCTGACTGCTAAATAAACTCACTAAACATGTGCTTAAATAAGTAAGTTTCAGCCCTTTTTTATTTGTATTCATTATAAACCTTGTTAATTAGTTGACTCATAAATTTTATTTTAACTGAACGCCTATGACCTCAGGCTCATCCTTTTCATTCAGTATTGTTTTACTAAAACTAGGCATGTTGTTAAGCGCAGCTTTAGTGGGCTCACCTTTAATAAATAACCAAGGGTAGTAAAATTCCCTTAGGCATTTATGAAACCCTCGTATTTGATGCTCGTATCTAAATGCCGCTATTGCATCTGTTTTGGCTTTTCGCGTTAAGCTGCGTTGTAACAATAATGCAGGCGAAAACCACGATACCATTCCAGCTAACTGATACTTTTTGCGTGCTGCATCGCGGTACGCATGCGAAAGTTCAGCCGCTTTTTCATCCCCTACTTGTTGAAAGGCGTAATACCATTTCCACTCAAACTCGCTTTGCATATCAACATGATCTTTCCACTGTGGATTTGACGCTACAAAAGCATCCATTGTAATTTGTTTTGGTAAGTCCCATGCATCGTTAACCGCCTCTCGCTGGGTAAGTACAATTTCGCCACCTTTAGGTGAATGCACTATTTTGTTAATCGCTAAATCACCTAAAATAGGAATAATAAAAGCAACTAGCACCCATATACCTATTAAAGCGGAGGCAACACGCGGCGCACTACTTGCTTGCTTGCCCATCCAAATACAAAGTGCAGCCCAAAAAACTAGATAGGCAACACACATAGTTGTTATCAATAAAACATCATAAATTGAACTACCAGCTACATAAGCGCCACCATAGAATGGCAACATTAAACACACGAGTAATAAAATAAACCTCACCAATATGCGTGCGCCCCATAAAGCAAAGTAAGAGCTCGACGTTGTGACTAATAAATCGTAACGACCACTGGTACGTTCGTTGGCAAATAAATCATGGAACAGCAAAATCACTATCAGCGGTGCCAAAGCACTTAACACAAACGCAAAATCAATTTTACCTGCTTGGGCAAGCTCAGGGTTTTGCGCATCGCTTTCGTAAATTTGTCCCTCCAGAGCGAGTAAGTTTACGCGGTGTTTCCATGGGTAAATATCGCGTTCACCCAAAGCAGCAAACGCTAAATTTGAAGGCGCTGAATACGTTAAATGAAAAGTATAATAAGCCAACATACCTGCATCAGTTTGCTGCGTTTGCACATTTAATCGTTCGGTTAGATCAGCTGATTTTAAACGTTCAATAGTTTCGCGTTGCTGACTTACTTCACTCAACCCACTGATAACGGCAAAGGCAGACACAGCAAATGTACAAAGTAAAAGCACCACTAAATATTTTTGACGAAGTAAAAAGCCAAATTCTCGCTTGAGGTGTAAAAATAAATAGCTCATAACAAACGTTTCCCTACAAACTTAATACCGCCGGCCAACACTGCAATCCACAGTAATAGCTGTAAAAATGCAGATGTACTTCGATGGGCTCGCACCAACGCACTATCGCTATGAAAGGTAAAGTTTTGCAGTATTTTCCAATTATCAGCGCTAACACGTGCTTTTTTAGTGGCTGCGGCATCAGCATTGCGGTTCATGTCGTCTTGGTAATCAAGTTCTTCAATATGAACTTTGTTAAGCCCTTGCACAAAATCAAAACGTAGCTGCTCGGTTTCGCGTAAAAAGCGATGATGCGTTTCTATACTTGTACCAACCACAATCATAGAGAGCGAGCGAATCGCTACCATTGGTGAAACCCAACCAAAATAACGCGATACCTGCGTTTGCTTAAGCTCAGCTTGCATACGTTGCTGGGCAAATTGATTAAGTACTTCAGTTTGCTTAGCCTCTGATTCGCTTGCCACTAACCCTCTAAAGTTTACCGGCAGCTCGTCAATGCTATTTACGTTGTACTTTTTAAGAAGTGATTGTTTAAATTGCTCAAAGGCAGGGTCGTTAGTGTTATGGCCATCGCCTAGCTTTCTAAGATCGGCTTTTACAGCAAAATCTGTTTCTATTTTACCGGCAGATGGCACAACTATAGCTGCTGTCGTACTCGCTACGCGTGGCATAACAATACACAGTAAAATCCATACAAAGGCAAGTGCGGTAAAACTTCCACTGTTTTTACTAAACACACTAGAGGCCAGTAAAATAAGTAATACCCACACAGTTAAATATAAAGCGTAGCCAACAACAAAACTTACAACTGCCAGTAAGCTTTCATCTGTACCAAGTGTGAATAAAGCCGATACCGTAAGCGGAGTCAAAATTAAACCCACAACAGAAAGTAGCGCTAATCCTTTACCTGCAATTAGCGTTACACCCGATGTACCTTGCGATAACAAATACGAAAGCGTTTGCGATTCGCGCTCTCGGCTAATACCGCTGTAACCAATTAAAATCAGTAATAACGGCGCTAATGTTTGCACTATAAAGGCAGGCGTTAAACTGCCTAATTTAGTTAATGCAGTCCCTTGGCGACTATCTGCAAACATTGCGCTATTTTGTCTGTGCCCTTCTAAAAATATAGAGTTGCCTGTGTAAGCGTCAATACCGGGGTCGAGCGTACTAAGCGGCGCAGGCGTTCTAAACGCATAATGCCCGTAATGCACCATTCGGTGAGGATGTCGGTCGGGTTGATCAACAAAGCTTTTATCGCTTGTTGTTTGCAGTTCGTGCCTAGTATGGCTTAATTCCAGCATGGTAATGGCCGTTACAACTACCGAAGAAAGTGTAAGGATCAAACCAATAGCAAGCACAGTGACTGCCAATTTAGAGCGTAGCCAATAACGCCATTCATCCTTGGCTATTAGCACTACTTTTGAAACGTTGTTTATACTCATTAATTGCCTCGGCTCTTATAATCACCAAAGGCAGCATGAACTTGTTCGGTATTAATACGCCCATTCTCAGGGGCATTAAATTCTCCTACCAGCTCGCCATTTTTTAATAAACCAATGCGATTAGCAACTTGGCAAGCACCATAAACATCATGCGTTACCATTAAAATAGTCGCACCAGTTAATGCAAGTTCACGTACAAGTTGATTAAATTCATCAATAGCAACTGGATCAAGGCCTGAGGTTGGCTCATCAAGTAAAAAAATCGGTGCTTCACGCAGTATCGCAAGTGCAATCGCTGTTTTTTGTCTCATGCCTTTTGAATAAGTTTGCATGTTGCGATCCCACGCATCTTGCTGCAATGCAACACGATTAAAAGCCGCGTTAATTTGCTCATCTGATTTTTTAATATCAGCGAGTGATAAAAAATATTCAACATTTTCACGAGCAGTTAAATGGGGATATAACGTAGCCGACTCTGGCAAATACGCGGTTTTACCTCGTACAAAATCAAGCGCTTTACTCACCTCTTTACCCACGACTTTTACAGAGCCTTTATTGGGCTTATTAAAACCCAATAACGTTTTTAAGGTGCTAGATTTACCCGCACCATTTCCTCCTAGTAGCGCATAAACCTCACCTGCCGCCACGCTGAAGCTTAAGTTTTTTAAAATGATGTTGTTTTTAATGCTAAAATTTAACGAGTCTACTTCAATAACTGCTTCGTTTTTAGTGGCTTGGGTCGTATTTGATGCTTTATTACGTGTTTGTTCCACACGCTGAGGTTCTATTGGTGATCTTTGATTAATTGCTGTTGATGTTGTCACATTCAAACTCTATTAAGGGGAAATTAGAATACCGTGAATGTTATACTATATCAAACACCAATTGCAACACTATAACATATTAATAGCTAACAATAGATACATCGTGCTGGGTTTCATTAACGAAAAGTTGTTCTATCCAAAATTACCATTTAGTGGAACAACTAAGCACAATAAAGAATAAGAATTGTAAAAAGCAGCAACTAATCAAAGTGATAAAACATATTTAAAGACCAATCTATAAAGAATAGTGAACAATAAACTTTTCAATTGTTAGAATGCCCACCTATTTTATTATCAAGAGATACAATGGCAAATTTCAATACTCATCTTAATACTGCCGTAATCATCACAGGCTTATGCTCTGCCACCTTATTATCTGCAGGCCATATTGATTTAAAGGGCGCACTCTGGTTATGGTTTTTAGGCTCAATTGGCGGCTTATTACCCGACATAGATTCAGATAACTCCACGTCACTCGATACTATTTTTAACTTATTTGCACTGAGCGCTGTATTACTGGTACTGCATTACATAACTACCGAGCTCATTATTGAAATTAGCTTTATCGAGTTAATTGTAGTGCCGTTATTGGTTTACGGATTTATGAAATACATTATTAGACCCATTTTTGAATGGATCACAGTACACAGAGGTAGTTGCCACTCTTTACTATTTATACTGTTATGCGCGCTAATAACGACTCAAGTAACATGGAAACTGAATGACCAATCAACCACACAAGCAGCCGTCTTTGCCTGGTTAACGGGTGGGTTTATTTTACTCGGCGGATTAATTCATTTATTACTGGATGAAATTTACAGTGTGGATTTAAGTAATGTCACAATTAAGCGCTCCTTTGGCACCGCTTTAAAAATAGCTGACTTCGATAATAAACTAATTACGCTAGCTTCAATTATTGCCATTGTAGGTTTGATCTATGTTGCCCCTCCCACAGAACAAACTATTACAGCGTTAAGTGACTGGTCTCATTTTACGTTTTTATCTTAACGCCATAAGTAATAAGCCGTTTAACCACATACTCAAAATGTGTGCCCTCTTGGTAATCAAATGTTGATTTACTAAGAGGGCATGAGGCACTGCGCTTTTAGAGTCATGCATGGCTAAACCAAAGCGGCTTTGCAAAGTTAGGTTTAATTAAAAGCAATAGCCTGAGCCTGTTTGTTATTAATTAATACTTTTATAGGTTTAAGTGAAATAATTTACTCGCTTTACCTGTCTTATACCTACAACGATAAACGCTATTTAATACAAATACTAAGCAGTTTGATACATTCAAATCCGCAACAACTGTTGAAAGCGTCAAATATAAAATCAAAAGAGGTCCATAATGGAATTTACACATAAACGCACCACCCTAATTGCAGCATCGTTATTGTTGGTATTGGCGATATCACAAGGTATTTACTCAGCCCTTTACAGTGCTGAAATTAGTTTTTCAAGGCAGGTGGCTTGGGGGCTAGAAGCACTGGTATTTACTTTACTTGTTGCCTTTGCAGGCGCAGCTATGGTGCAAGCAAAAAACGCACAACTAGGCTGGTCGGCTATCGCGTTTAGTGCAGTCCTTAACATAGTACAGGTAAGCGTTGGACTTACTTTGTTTTCTACATTTGGAAAAGTTGCGGGCACAGTAGAAGGCGCACAACCTTTAATTGGTGGCGTGGTGTCTCTATCATTCATGATTTACTACGCAGCCAAGGTACTATTAGGGTTAGCAGCACTTGTTTTTGGCCTGTCTTTTATCGCTAAAGGCGGCAAAGCAATTGGTAGTATTACAGCCCTTGCAGGCGCAATTGCAATGCTTGCCAATGGTATTTTAATTACCTTTGGCCGTGATGGATTTCTACCATCAGGTGTTGCTGGCGCTTCAGGCATGATTGCAACGTTACTTTTAGCAATCTGTTTAATAAGCCTTTACCGCAAAAAAGACTAAGGCTTAATAGCTTACAAATAATGTGCTCATTTAAATAAGTTATAAACATCGGCGTGTATTAGATTGCTAATCCGCCGATGTTTTACGTTTAAAGCATTCGCCTAGCGTATCTCAAGCTAATGCGCTCTTTCGTAAACAAAGATTAATTCACAAAGAGGATATGAGGCGCTGCGCTTTTAGAGGGTATAAATTGCTTAAATCAAAACGCTTTTGCTAATTTAATTTTGATGTGTGAAGTCAAAGTTTGGCCCCGTCTATCTATTCTTTCAATACCGTTTATTAGTTATTAATAACCTCTACATGCTAAATCGTATGTAGGTAAGTCGGTTATCTCTCTGTGTTTACCACTTTCTGTTCGAATTCGTGCATCATAATTTACCCATAATAAATTTGAATCATTTTTATCAACAATGATGCTATTTATCCTAAAGCTATGCACTGTATTCACATACTTATCAGTTGTTTTATTATATGGGGCTAGATTCTTCTCTACGCATTGTTCTGCTAAGGATTCCTTACTTGGAATAAATAAATAAATAATAGCCGACTACCCCACCGAACAGAGCAAAGCAAGCCCAAACAGAGATTTGAAACTTTGATATATCTGTATCTAATTTTTCAGAAGCCCATTCATCATCATTTTTGGCTAAACTATCGTTCAGAATTTCCAAGCCACGGCTGAATATGACATCATGATTTGTTTTAGCGGAATACAGTAGAGAGGTTTCACTAACCTAAACTAGACAGCCACTTTAATTGAACAAACAAAACAATGCCAAAAAATTCGCTCTTCAGGTTAAGAATTTATCTTTTATAACTGGGTCACTTTATTTCATCCGTTAAATAAGTCATTAGCCCTATTAAACCTAAATTACACGCATGAAAATAACTGCATAATGCAGTTGTGATTTATTACTGAATAGTTTTACTGAGTAGCTTAAGCTTTATGCAAGTAGCTTTTCGCAATTGCTAATATTTGATCGCCGTTTACGCTTTAAATTTTCACAGTAACTTGCTTGTGAGGCTGGTCTGCCTACTGCACCATGAAATACGCGCGTAAATTGGGTTGTAAGCTTTAACCAGTTTTCTGGGGAGATATTAAGCCTTTCTAACAAAGGTAGGTTCATATTATCAATATACCCGCGTTTATCCTCTCGTATTATCCGCCCTGTTAGCTCAACAAGTTCAAGGTACGATTTAAGCTCAAACGGCAGCCCTTTGGGCATAATCTGACGAGACATACCTGCAAAACGTAGTAACTGTTTAGGCTGTTTACCCTCTGCCGCGCATGTTAAGCGCTTTTGTACACTGGTATGGTCTGACTCTTCGGGCGTATCAGCCATTTTCGCTCTAATAGGGTTTAAATCGACATACGCCATACAAGCAGCAAGTGCTGCTTCATCTAATAATGCTTGGGACATAAATCGCCCTTCCCAGAACCTACCTGTGCAGTTATCTT
>NZ_JJNZ01000027.1 GCF_000690055.1 Pseudoalteromonas fuliginea | reverse complement strand
GAGCCTCGTGTACCGCTCCAATCTTTTTATATCCTTAAAGTTTCTGTATTAAAAATCACAAATAAAATTATAATTTAAAGTCTCTCTTATCTATTTTATTGCATATGTAATACTCAGCATTGAAGTTTTGGTTGTTAGAAGCTATCGCTTCTTGCGTGAGCTCTGCGCCTACAATAAAGGTATTGTACTTTGAAGTTATGAGGTATGAGTGAGGTAGGAGGAGTCAATAATTTAAAACCTGAAGCTTTTATTAAAGCCGCTCCCCCTGAATCGTTGCTATAATACGCCTAGCGCCACCAGAGTTGCGATGTTCACCTAAGTAAATACCTTGCCATGTACCTAGTGCTAAATACCCATTAGAAATAGGAATAGTTAACTCACAGCCCAATGTGCTGGTTTTAATATGTGCGGGCATGTCGTCATCGCCTTCATAATCATGGCGGTAATAAGGCTGGCATTCAGGAACGAATTTATTGAAATGGCTTTCCATATCCATACGCACCGTAGGATCGGCATTTTCGTTTATAGTAAGGCTAGCGGAGGTATGTTGGATGAATAAGTGTAACAAGCCTACTGTGTAAGTAGTAAGTTCAGGGAGTTGAGACAATATTTCGTCGTCAATTAGATGAAAACCCCGCGAGCGAGGTTTTAATACTATGACCTTTTGTTGCCAACTCATAGCTTATCGAAACTAACTTCAATATTTGCATTACCAGCATCGCTAGTGAATGGCATGATGATTTTTTTACCTTGGCTTTTATGGGTAATTGTATGCCCTTTCCCTGATACGACAATAGGTGTTGCCATATCAAAATCAAAGCCTTTTTCACCTAATAAATTTTTAGCGCCACCGGTAACCATATTAGTAATTTCGCCGACCATATCGGTTACTTCTTCATCAATTGAATCAGGGCGTTCGCCTAGCATGCGTTCCATAATAGTTAATGCAAGCTCTTCATCAAAGGTAATTGAAAATGAACCTTTAGTTTGTGGGCCTACCATGCCAATAAGGCCAGACACATCACCACAGGCTATTTCATCTGTTTTGATACGTGGCTTACCTGGCTTTAATTGAGTTTGAGCCATGGTACTTAATACATTTATCAAAGAAGATAAAAAAGGATTGATGAACTCTACATTCATATTGCTTACTCTTAAATTGATACTATGAAAATGACTATAATTATATTAAGTATAGCCAATATGGGTAACTTTGAGGGCTAGGATGTCCTACAAGAATCACATTTTCCATGTGCTTCGATAGTTTGTCCTGAAACAACAAATCCACCCTCAGCCGCTAAGTTATTAAGCTCATGCGAAATAACGGTAGAGTGTAACTCTTTTACAAAACCACAAGTATCGCAAATTAATAACTGTACGGGATGAATATGATCAAAATGATGACACAGCATAAATGCATTTGTGCTTTCAATTTTATGAATAAAGCCTAGTTCGGCCAAAAAATCTAAGGCGCGATATATAGTGGCGGGTTTAGCACCTGACTCAGTTACTTTTAATTGTTCAAGTAAGTCATAGGCCCCCACGCCACCTTGGGCACTAGCGAGTAAGCGAAATACTTTCTCACGAATGGGTGTGAAACGTGCGCCACGGTTATCACATACTTGTTTTGCTTTACCTACGAGTGATTCTATATTCATCATTCTCTTATCCTTACGCTACCGTGATATACTAACATACTGTGTTGTAGTTGCAGCGTTTTTATTAGACGCTTTTTATCTAGGAAACCCAGTAATGCATGAATTATTAGCTATATTTATCTTCTTTTTTGCGGTGATAGACCCCATTGGCACTGTGCCTGTATTTATTGCAGTTACTCGCGGTGAAGATGAAAAATTTAAGCGCAAAGTAATATTTAAAGCCGTAGGTGTATCTGCCATCGTGCTTTTATTTTTTGTTGTAGCGGGTGAGCAACTACTTAATGCCATAGAAATTCCGCTTTCAGCATTTCAAATTGCTGGCGGCATAGTATTACTTATTTTTGCACTTTCAATGATATTTGGTGAAAGCAAACCAGAAACAGAAATAAAAAGTGTTCGAGATAGCACTGAGACCGCCATTTTCCCACTGGCTATTCCTTCTATAGCAAGCCCTGGTGCTATGTTGGGGGCCGTGTTGATGACTCGTAACGAAGAGCATACATGGGTTGAGCAGCTAATAACATCATCAACGATGTTAGCGGTGTTGGCTATTGTCCTAATTTTATTGCTCTTAGCTACGCATGTGCATAAATTAATTGGTGACAGTGGTGCAAGTATAATAAGTAGAATAATGGGGCTTATTTTGAGTTCAGTTGCGGTAACAAATATTTTAAGCGGTATTGCTCATTACTTTGGTTTGCAAGTATTTACTTAAAATCGTTGCGATTTTAGGAGACCATAACATTATATTTACTAACTTGAATTTGGAATAATTAATCACACGTAATGATATTTATGACTGGAAAATATTGGGTTTGCGGGTAATCGGCCTGCTGCTTATATGCAAATTACTCTTGCTGCTATTATATGAGTTTTAAATGTAAGTCTCTGATTTTAAATTGTATTGTTGTTTTTTAATGCTGTATGGCTGTGTTTTTAGAGCGATATAATACTAAACGCAACCCCTTACTATATCGTTACAGTCTTAAATTGCTCACTCGTAGCGTTGTGTAAATTAAAATAGGTATTTTTTATAGTACCAATCCTCATAAAAGTTTTAGCCTAGGAGCAGTTTATCTTTTGAGATTTAATTTTATCTGTGTGTTTGTTTTTCAGGCAAAACAGAGTCTATGTCGTGTGATTATTTCCCATAAATAGGCGATAATGCAGTAGAAATATGCGCCGCCCTAATGGGGCTTTTTAGGGATGATTAACCTTCATGTTACTTACATTGATGAAGTTAAGTAGGCGCGAGCTAGGCATAGAAGCTTTACTCGGTTTTTACTTACTCTTACAGGGATGCAAGCCATTAGAGTTACGCAGGAGCAGTTACCGAAACCACTTGATTACAAACCTCGCGCCGCGATTTAATCGCCCCTAGATTGAACAAATTTCTATTCACAAAGATCAACACGGCCTAGCTACAGTGCAATTTAATTATTGTTAATAGACCTCAAATCTAAGCCGATTGGTGTAAGTAAAATAGTATTGTTTTTATTTTTTAACTGATTTTATAAAAAATTTTACTAAGTAAATAATCCTGCCTATATTTATTAACAATACCACCCTCCATGTAGAATAAATGTTTTTCTTAATTGTTTATTAGTTATTACATTTTTGGCTTTGTTGTAAGGAATACTAACGTTGATGTGATGCTGGAGGGTTTGTTTGTTTGTTTGTTTCCTTATTTACAAGAGAAGATTATGAAAAATAAAGTTCTAAAATTTACAGCGTGTTTTTTTATATTTTTGACTCCTGCTGTTCAAGCGGGTGACGAGGTGAAACATATACCAGGCGTTTTTATTGGCACTACACATTTTGACAGTGAAAGTGAGTTTACGTTTGGTGTTGAGTATGAATATAAGTTTACTCAAAATTGGGGAGCTGGAGTGGTATTTGAGCGTACAAATGATGCACATCATGGAGATGGAACGGCGGTTGCTTTGGCTTCGCTCTATTATCACCCGACTAAAAATGTTCGTTTAGGTGTTGGTTATGGTGAAGAGCGTATAGGCGGAGCTCACCCCCATAATGAAGATTTATACCGCATTAGCTCTGCTTATGATTTTCATGTCGGTGATTTTGGTATAGCACCAACGATAGCTGTCGATTTTATTGATGATGAAGAAGCAGTAGTTGTCGGTTTAGCTATTACTCGACCTTTTTAAGTTTTTACTTTGTAACAGTAAAGTTAGGTTTAAGCCTAAAATATGAAGGGGTCTAAAATGTTAAATAAGTTATCTATTACAAGTAAAATATACTGCCTAGGAATATCACAAATATTATTAATGGTGGTAATTGGGATTATATCTTTAACACAAATGAACAAAATTGGTATAGAGCTGGTTGATATAGCTGAGCGAGATATTCCGCTCAGCAACATGCTTACTGCAATGTCTGAGCACAAATTAGAACAAACGATATTTTTTCAGCGAGCTTTATTACACGCAAGTTTAGAACCAGGTAAAGCCAATGAAGAAATCGAGAATAAACTCACGTCATTAACGCAAAAAATTCAAAGTGAATTTAATAAGTCAGAAAAATTTGTCACCGATTCTATTGATTATTTGCACAGTGAAGAGGCAAAAGCGAGTTTTACTTCGCTAGCGAGTGACCTGAAGCTTTTAAATAAAGAATACCAAAGTATTTCTCTGAATATTAATGACATTATTGAGGCCACTAAAACGCAATCCGTTGGCAGCTTGGATGATAAAATAAAGTTAATAGAAGTCGCAGAAGATAAATTTGAAGAAAAACTTATAGCTTTACTCTCTCAGATCCAGCAGTTTACTTTAAACTCAGCTTTGCAAGCTGAAAATGATGAAAAGCAAGGTATTAACCTTATTCTTTATATATTTATCTTCTCCGTTATTGTGGGTGTTGTTTTATCATATATGATTAGCAGGGCAATCGCTTTGCCTGTGAATATGCTAAAAAATAGATTAGTTGAAATAGCTGATGGCGATGGCGATTTAACGTTAAAGCTTGATGAAAGCGCCGGCGATGAAACTGGCGATACAGCAAGAGCGTTCAACAAATTTTTATCAATGCTAAGAGAAACAATAAATGAAGCTAATATACATTTATCGCAATTAGACGACTCATCAAAGTTTGCCGTAACTGTTATGCAGGAAACGGTAGTTAATGTTGAAAAGCAAAGAGCTGAAACCGAAATGGTTTCAACAGCAGTAGAAGAAATGAACTGTACAACTTTAGAAGTTGCGAGTAATACCCAGAATGCTTCTGATGTAACAGAAGCAGTCAAAGAGCGTGTATTAAAGGGCAAGGCAGAAGCTTCTGAGGCAAAAGTTGTTATTCAGCGTTTAGCTAAAGAAATAGATGAAGCAAGTACCGTAATTGAGTGCCTTGTTACAGAAACAAATAATATCGGCAGCGTTTTAGATACAATACAGAGTATTGCCGAACAAACCAATTTACTCGCTTTAAATGCTGCAATAGAAGCCGCTCGTGCTGGTGATACTGGTAGAGGTTTTGCTGTTGTAGCGGACGAAGTCAGGGCACTTGCTCAACGAACACAGGTCTCAACTGTTGATATACAAGGGCTGGTTACTCGCTTACAAAGTGAGGCGAAAAATGCGGTTGTTAGTATGAATAAAGGGATTAGTAGTGCTGACGAATGCCTTAAAAAAAGTACTGAAACGTCAGAAATATTTGCTAACTCAGCCATTGCTGTTAATGAGATTACGGACCTAAACTTACAGATTGCTACCGCAGCAGAAGAGCAGTCTGCTGTTGTAAGCGAAATAAATCAAAATTTAATTAATATTACTGATATTGCAATAGAAACATCTACAGGAGCAAAAAATACGTCAGAAGCAAATGAAAGTATCGCCCGATATATTGCTAATTTAAGAGTTAATTTGAATAAATTTAAAGTTTAAATTATGTTTTTATATAGAAGCAATGGAAGTGTGGCAATTCGGTAACATCATTACTAATTTAAAGATGTATATTTCTTTGATAATTAATGATTTTATGGGTTATGTAATTGTCTTGGGGCAGTGGTATTAGTTTAATGACTGTCGTGTACACAAATTAATGATATTTGCGTAAATTTATTAGTAGAGCCATATGGTTTATTTTAAGCTCGGCTACACCGATTGTCTTTTAAATGGTGTAGCTCATTATTTTAGTTTTTAGGTGTTTGCTTTGCATTGATGCCTGCTAGGCTTTTGTGTAAAATACAGCGCCTTTTAAGCTGTGCTTAATAACTTAATACCCTGAGGTTTGCTTTGAATAAATGTACTTTGGATAGACGCTTTTCTGTAGCCCCAATGCTTGATTGGACTGATCGTCATTGTCGTACTTTTCATCGCAAAATGACTAAACACACTGTGCTTTATACCGAAATGATAACCACAGGGGCTATCTTATTTGGTCGAGGCGATTACTTACATTTTAATAAACACGAAGGCCCAGTTGCGCTGCAACTTGGTGGCTCTGATCCTAAAGCGCTTGCGCAATGTGCAAAGCTAGCAGGTGAGCGTGGCTATGACGAAATAAATTTAAATGTAGGGTGCCCGTCAGACAGAGTTCAAAATGGCCGATTTGGCGCATGTTTAATGGCTGAACCTCAATTAGTTGCTGAGTGTGTTGCAGCAATGAAAAACGAAGTAAGCATCCCTGTTACCGTTAAAACACGTATTGGTATTGATGAGCAAGATTCGTATGAGTTTTTGTGTGCGCTTATTGAGGCGTCGCATAAAGTAGGGTGTGATGATTTTATTATTCATGCTCGTAAAGCATGGCTCAATGGTTTAAGTCCAAAAGAAAATCGTGAAGTTCCACCGCTTGATTACCCACGTGTTTACCAACTTAAAAAAGATTATCCGCAGCTAGACTTAAGCCTAAATGGCGGTGTTAAAACAATTGAGCAGAGCCTAGAACATTTACAACATATTGATGGTGTAATGATTGGGCGTGAAGCTTACAGTAACCCATTTATGCTCAATGACGTTGATGAGAAAATTTATGGTGATACTGCAAACACGCAATCACGCCACGATGTAGTACGCTCAATGTACAGCTATATTGAAGAAGAAATGCGTTTGGGTGCTAATTTTTGGCATATTGCACGTCACATGCTCGGTATTTTTCAGGGGCAGCCTGGTGCGCGAGGTTTTAGACGCCACCTTTCTGAAAGTGGTCACGGTAAGCAAGCCGATTTATCAGTAATGGATAAAGCATTAAGCTTTGTACCCGAATAAAACTAAGCTTTAAAAATTCTAAATTTAAGCCACTTTCAAGTGGCTTTTTTGATCCTAAAAATTAGTCAAAAGCATAATTTATTGGCTAATTACACTCTATGCTATTCAGCTTAAAGTCACTAAAAATTTAATTGTTTATTAATTATATTGTTGATATTAGGCTGTTTTTCATTGTTTTTATGAACTTGGCACAACTCTTGGAATCTTCTTGTTGAAATTAATTAAAAATCAACAGGAGAATACCATGGGAATATTTAACCGCGTAAATGATGTAATTCAATCAAACATTGTCGCCATGCTTGATAAAGCTGAAGACCCTGAAAAACTTTTAAACCTAATGCTTACCGAGATGCAAGATGCATTGAATGAGTGTCGTAGTACAGCAGCCGCTTTATTGTGTGAAGAGAAAGTAATTAATCGCCAAATTGATACTAAAAAAACAGAATTAGCAGCTTGGCAAATTAAAGCAGAACGTGCGGTTGAGAAGGGCAGTGATGACCTTGCTAAATCAGCCTTACTTGAGAAGCAACGCGTTAACGAAAGCATTGAAAATAAGCAAAATCAACTAGAAACATTGCAAGAGTCTATTGCAAAAATTAAGGTTGATTGTGAACGCTTGCAGCAAAAAATGGCTATGGCTAAAACAAAGCAAGCTCAGTTAATGCAACGTCATCATGTTGTTATTGCTAGAGAGCGAATTAATACGCAATTACAAAGTGATAAAGTTGCCCATACGTTGTCTCGTTTTGAACAAATAGAGCAGCGTGTTGAAGGCATTGAAGCTCAAGTAGAGGCTTATGAGCTGACTGATACAGCAAGCTCTACCAGTGCCCAAATTGAGTCGTTAGTTAAAAATGAAAAAATTGATGCTGAACTGGCTCGCTTAAAAGCGAACTTAAATACTAATTTAAAACACACTGCTTAGGAGATTGCTATGAACAGCTTTAATCGTCAACGAGGTTGGTATAAAGATACTTTGAATAAAAAAATATCGGGTGTTTGTAGTGGTTTAGCACATAGATTGGACTTTCCAGTATGGGCAACCCGCCTAGTTACTATTTTATTATTTTTGAGTTTTCCGTTTGCAATTACACTTGGTTATTTTATAGCGCATTGCTGCCTTGAAAATAAAGAGTATTAATACTAAGAGGCATAAATATTTGAACAATTTAACGAATTAAATCACTCTATAGCGTTGTTGAATTTTTTATTTAGAACAACTAGATATAAAAACTTTTGCCTAGTTATAGCGCAATTTTCTTATCGTTAAATAGACCCATATATAAGCCGGTTGGTATAAGGAGAATTACTATGAAAGCTTTGGCAGTATGTGTATTTATCTATTTATTACTGTTTACTGATTTAATAGCGTTTGTGCATGTTGATTCTTGGCAGTTACCATTATGGATTGCTGATATTAGCTGGGCAGGGCTCGAGCTTGTAGGTGCTTTGGCCGCAATTGTTGCTGTGGTTGCGGTAGTGGCCTTAATTACTATGGGATTAGTTGGAGCGGGTGTTGTAGCATTAGCTGGGACTGTTTTAGCGTTTTTATTCGGATCAATAATGATTGCATGGCCGTTACTATTTGTTGCAGTGTTGTGTTGGCTTGTTGCTGATAACAAAAAAGTAGCCTCTTAATCCTTAATTTGACTGACTATTATGGGTTAACTATGTTAAATTTAGCCTGTAATTTAATGTTTTCACTAGGGATGAAATGATGACAAAGCAGTTTTTTTCGATGGCTTCAGCGTTAATGTTAGGTTTATTTACGTCATCATTGGCGGCGCATTCAGGGCATGAGCATGGTTCTGATGTGGCTGTACTCGAAGTAACTAACGCGCAAGTAAGGGAGTTTTTACCTGCCAGTACTGCAACTGTAGGCTATTTAACGCTTATTAATCACAGTGGAACAAACGCCACTTTAACTAAGGCAACAATTGATGGCTTAGGGCGTGTGGAAATACACGAGCATTCACATGTAGACGGCATGATGAAAATGCAACAAGTTGAATCGGTTGTAATTAAAGCGCATGAAAGTGTTAGCTTCCAACCAGGCGGTTATCATTTAATGGCATTTGAACCATTAGAGCCATTAAAAGTAGGGCAAGAACGTAAACTCACGCTATATTTTAGTGACGGTAACCGCTTGTTTACTAATGCTCAAGTGGTGTCGCTTGAAACGCAAGCTAAGCAGTCAAAACCATCTACTCAACACGCTCATCATTAGGAGTACACATGTCGCAACATAAAGGGAAAATAGCAGGAACAATTGTTTTACTGCTTATCATATTTTACGCAATTGCTGTTTATTGGAGTACTGAACCGGCACGTTTTGATGTTGTCGCTAATGCAAAAGAGCAAGCGCAGTTACGTAATGAAAAAATAGTTACAGGTTATACAACAACGGCAACGCTTATTGAGGTAGCGAGTACGATACTAAATAAACCGGGTGGTTATTTATCGAATGATGTTATACCGCCAAGTATTATTATGGATGACATGCCTGCGTGGGAATATGGTGCGTTAGAAATGACGCGTGATTTAGCGCTTTCTATGCGAAAAGATTTTAGCCGTTCGCAATCGCAATCAACAGAGCATGAAGCACTTAAAAAAGCACAGCCACAGTTTAATATAAGCTCTGAAGCGTGGGCATGGCCAAGCGCGGAGGGAGAGTATCAAAAAGGAATTGATTATCTAGTCGTTTATCGTACACAAATAGCGAATCAGCACGAACGTGATAGCCAATTTTATGCGCGAGCTGATAATCTACGTAGTTGGTTAAAAGAAGCGGAAAAGCGCTTAGGTAGCTTAAGCCAACGTTTAAGTGCCAGTGTCGGCCAAGAAAAAGTGAATACTGATTTAGCTGGAAATTCGTCAAATAAACAAGCGACTCTTGCACCATTACAACAGCAAGTCAGAACACCTTGGCTAAAAATTGATGATGTTTTTTATGAATCTCGTGGCGCAACTTGGGCGTTGTTACACTTTTTACAAGCGGTAGAGTATGACTTTGCAGATGTACTTGAGAAGAAAAATGCCCGTGTTAGTGTGCAACAAATAATACGTGAACTTGAGGCAACCCAAGAAACGGTGTGGAGCCCAATAATTTTAAATGGGAATGGTTTTGGCTATGTGGCTAATCATTCCTTAGTTATGGCAAATTATATTTCTAGAGCCAATGCGGCTTTAATCGAACTTAGCGAACTACTAGCTCAAGGATAAAAAATGAAAAAGTATTGTTTAGCAGCAGCCCTTTCAATGGCATGTTTAGCACCTGCAGCACACGCTGACACTTTATTAGGTTTATATGTAGGGGTTGATGGCTGGAAATCAGATAATGATGGTCAGTTTTCTTATAAAAATAATGCATCTCAAGATTTCAATTTTGAAGATGAAACATTTATAAGTTATTACGCAGCCCTTGAGCACCCAGTACCGTTAGTACCTAATATTAAATTAAAGTATACCGAACTTGAACTAAACGGTTCTGCAGTTTTAACTGATACATTTAGCTTTAATGGTTCAGACTATGTGGTTGGTACGACAGTTAATTCAATTAGCGATCTAACACACATTGATTATATTCTGTATTACGAAATTTTTGATAACGATTTAATCTCTATTGATTTAGGTTTGAATGCGAAACAGTTTGATGGTGAGGTTGCTGTAACGGGTACTACTCAAAGTGGCAACACTAACTTTACTGAAACCGTTGATTTTTCAGGTTTTGTACCACTTGCTTATGGTCGTGCAGAAGCCGGCCTGCCATTTACTGGTTTAAGTGTGTTTTTTGAAGGTAGCTTTTTGGCTATAGACGATAGTAAAGTACAAGATTACCAAGTGGGTATTGCGTGGGAATTTATTGATAACCTAGCGATTGATGTTGCAGTTAAAGCTGGATATCGCTCCATGGTATTAGAACTTGATGATGTAGATAATATTACTACAGATATCGATGCATCTGGCCCATTTGCAGGTATTCAGATTCACTTTTAATTACTCACTTGATAACTAGTTGAGTGATTTTATAGCGTGGTTTACTACTTAGTAGCATGCCACGCTAAATCAAATTCTACTTCTAATGCACTATTTATTAATTGTTTATACACTTTATTTACTGGAACGTTTATTAGTTTAGATAGCTCATCACCCGTTTGAGTGAATTTGTAATAACTCAGTACTAAATCATTGCTTTTTGCTTTTAACGTTACTTTTTGAGAAAAAAATGAAAGCGTAAGTTCTTGCCCTGATTTTAACACGGCTGATTCAATTTCTTTTCGATACAATAAGTTAAGATCCATTAAAGTTAAAATGTCAGGAAAGCTGATACCTGTTTTTCCTAAATTTAGAGATACTTTATTGCCTTTGCGTAGTAAATCAAAAATCGATGGTTTTTTATAAAATCCGAGTAAAATAAAGTGACTGTCGTCTTTTTCGTTATAGCTACTTAGTGATACACATTTTTGTAATGCATCGGCTTCGCGCTGAGTCATGTGCTTAAGTGTTTGCAGGCTCTTAATTGAAAATGTTCCAGGATTGAGAGTTTCGCCTGTAAGTATTTTTGCCCATAATGTTTGCATTGATTCGTTTGAGGTGTCTTCACAGAGCCCAATAAAGTGCTCTACCCAATCCGCATCAGGTTGTTTGCTACTTGCTACATCGGGACAAAACGCCATTGCCATCGCTAAGATTGTTTCAATATTTTGCTGTTGCTTAATAAGTAGTAAATCTTGTCGCTTTTGAGCGCGAGCTAAAACTGAATTATCGCTACTAATATGGTACAGCGGTTTTATTTTCCCCTGTGGGTTATAGTTTTTTTCATCGTTTGAGAGTGCACCATTACTTCCTACCTTGGTTATAGAGTAACCAAGTAATGATTCTATGATGTTTGCGAGATTAATTCTTGCTTGTGCTGTTTTGACTGTCATGACTTTCCATTACATTTTGTATATCACTTAGTTGAGCAACTGTTTTTAAATTATTTAGCCCTAATGCAATTGTATTATTGAGCACATATTCGCTAAATATAGCCATGTAACCAGAAACAAGTATTGTCGTTGCTTGCCCTTCAATATGGCACTCTACATTTACACTGTTGTTACTATTAGTTGTAAACGTCAATGTGCCTTGTACGATATGTTCATTATTTAATAAGGTATTAAATACCATCTTACGATCATTTAATGCAGTAATTGTCATCTCACCATGCCCCCATTTACTGATCCATGATTGATGAGCTCCAATACCAGCACTTGGTTCACTAACTGCAAATTTAATGGATGGATCGACTTGTTGCCAAGGAGACCATTTATGCCATTCATCAAAATCGGTTGTTAATGATTTGATAGTACGAATACTTGCATTCACTTCGATAGTCTTATTGACGCTATAGTTTTGAGGAAGCATTAAGCCAATAATAATAATAGTGAGTAACAAAATTAAGAGACATTTTAACAGTGTTTTTAATAATTTAATAATTAGGCCTTAACTGAATTATTTACTTAAAATATAACAACTTTCCATTAGTAGACTATAGTATGAGTAGAGTTGTAAACCAAAATCTAAATCTAAAGCTGTAAACTTAGAAGTTCAAACAATCTAATCCTAACTAAGGTGTTAACGAGAATGTTGAGCTGTTGTTTTTACTAAGTTATTGTTTTTAAGTTGGTTGTTTTTTTGCTTGTTATTAATAGGAGCATGAATGTCATCAGAATCGAGCGGTTTTTTATTTTTAAAAGAAGACCATGATGAAGTCATCTCAGAGCCTTCTGATTGTTGGGATATTTTAATCGTCGATGACGATCCTGCTATTCATTCTGTAACTAAATTAGCTCTCTCTGGGTTGGAATACAAAGGAGCTGGATTTCGATTTCATGATGCTTATTCTGGTGCTGAAGCTATTGCTATATTATCTCAAAAAAACTCAATCTCAGTCATTTTTTTAGATGTGATAATGGAAACTGATGATGCAGGTTTACAGGTTGTAAGGCGGGTCCGTGAGGAGCTTAATAACCAACATGTTAGGATTATTTTACGTACGGGGCAAGCCGGTAGTATACCTGAAGAAAAAGTAACTCGTGAATATGACATCAATGATTATAAAACAAAAACGGAATTAACACGTTCTAAGCTCGTCACCTCTTTAATTACCGCAATTCGCTCATATGAACAAATTGGCCAATTAGAGTACCAGCATAAAGCAATGGACTCTATTTTATCGGCTTCGAAGTCTATTTTAGGACAGACCGACATAAAAGTACTGTGCAGAAGAATTATAAAGCACTTAAGTGTTATTTTACAGTGTCCGGATAAAGGCTTAATTTGCAGCAAACTAGATGGTAATAATTACATTCAAGTCTTGGGTGGTTGCACGCGCTATGAAACATACTTTGGAGAAAATTTAGCTGAGGTTGATAGTCGGATATACAATGAAGTAGAAGCGTCTTTTAGTCAAAAAAAACATCAATATACAGATACTAGCGCTACATTTGTTTTAAGAAGTAAGCACAGAAAAGCAGCCATTTATATTGAATGCGACGAAGTGATAACGCGTACTCAATTGCAATTTGCAGAAATATTTTTTGCAAATGTAAGCATTGCTTTAGATAACGTTAGGCTATTTGTTAAGTTGAGAGATGCGGCTTACAGAGACGTACTGACAGGTATTTCCAATCGAACTAATTTTATTGAGCGAATAGAGCGCTATCAAAAGCCACAAAAAAATGACTACCTTCTTGTTTTACTTGATGTAATGAATTTTTCGGATGTTAATAATGGTTTAGGGCAAGAGGTTGGTAATAAGTTATTAATTGCTATTGTTGAGCGTTTAAAGGAAATTTATCCAACAGCTAAATTACTATCACGTATTGGGGCTGATGTATTTGGTTTTGTTATCCTTAAAAATGAATTTAATATTACAGACTTTAACGAAAAACTTAGTATTTCATTTTGTGCTGCAGAGCATATATTACCGGTGGGGTTTAAAATTGGTTTATGTCAACAGCAAGATTTTCAAAGTACAGGTATTGAAACCCTCAAAGTAGCTTATATTGCGCTTAATCAAGCTAAAAAGAATAAACATAAAGAAGGTGTTTATTACTGCGTTGATATGGAGGACGCCATTGCATGGCGACTCGGTATTATTAGGCAACTAAGGCATGATTTTGCTAGAAATAAACTAGAGGTGTGGTATCAGCCTCAATTGGCGTTTAATGATCTATCATTAATTGGCTGTGAGGCGCTTTTGCGCTGGCCTTTAGAAAATGGCACTTATATTTCACCTGCTGTATTTATTCCCTTAGCTGAAGATGCAGGGCTAATAGTTGATATAGGACAATGGGTATTAGAGCAAGCATGCCAGCAACAAAAACGATTGGAAAGTGCCGGCGCAGATATTTGCATTGCAGTAAATGTATCTGTTCCACAATTTAAAGTAAAAGGGTATGCACAAACCGTTAAAAATACATTATTAAAATATGGTGTGCAGCCAAAAAATATAGAGTTGGAAGTAACTGAAAGTGTGGTTATGGATGAGTTAGAAACTGTCATTAATACACTCCAAGAACTCAAAAAATTAGGTGTTGAGGTGGCTATTGATGATTTTGGTACAGGCTTTTCATCTTTAAGTTATATCCAGAGTTTACCAATTGATAGATTAAAAATAGATAGGGCGTTTATTAAAGGTTTACCAAATGATGACACAGGTGCAATAGCTGCTTTGGTTATATCACTTGGTGCTAAGTTGGGTTTAAAAACGATTGCAGAAGGAGTAGAAACGCAGGAACAAGCTAAATTTTTGAAAGATTTAGGGTGCGATGAGGTGCAAGGGTTTATGTATGCCAAGCCGATGCCTGAGCACGAATTAATTGAGTTTATTAATAAGCAAAATAATTAAAGTTAAATTATGATTTTACAGCTAAAGCCACATCACACATTGTAATGTTGTATATATAAACAATGCTATAAGGTATAATTCGCGCCTTTTGTTATTCTACGGCTAAATTTATGAGCACACTCAAAGCTAAGCGCGCCTTATTTTCATACCCTAAATATTGGGCTGAATGTTATGGCACCGCGCCATTTTTACCTACTACACGTGAAGAAATGGATGCACTTGGCTGGGATAGCTGCGACATAATTATTATCAGTGGCGACGCGTACGTTGATCATCCTAGTTTTGGTATGGCGGTAATTGGCCGTGTACTTGAAGCGCAAGGCTTTAGAGTGGGCATTATTGCCCAGCCAGCATGGGACTCTAAAGATGCATTTATGGAGCTAGGCAGACCGAATTTATTTTTTGGTGTAACAGCTGGGAACATGGATTCAATGATCAACCGCTATACTGCCGAAAAGCGTATGCGTCATGATGATGCTTACACACCTGATAACGTCGGCGGTAAACGCCCCGATCGTGCCGTAATGATTTACTCGCAAAAATGCCGTGAAGCATACAAAGGTATCCCAATTGTTATTGGTGGTATTGAAGCTAGCCTTCGTCGTATTGCTCATTATGATTATTGGCAAGAAAAAGTACGTCGTAGTATTTTGTTTGATGCAAAAGCGGATATTTTAATTTATGGCAACGCAGAGCGCCCGTTAGTTGAAGTTGCACACCGTATTGCGGCGGGCGAAATGATGGATACGATTCAGGATATTCGCGGCACGGCTGTTATTCGAAAAGAGCCCCTACCTGGTTGGCGTGGCAGTGATTCTACCGCTATTGATAAAATTGGTAAAATCGACCCTATTCCAAACCCATATGGCGCGGATGATGTTGGCTGTAGTAAATCTGAATTTAAACAAGCCGGTATTGATTTAAAAGCTGAAGCTGCAAAACCAATTATGGTTCAGCCTGCGCGACCTAAACCGTGGGAAAAAACCTACGTTAAGTTACCTGCTTATGAGCAAGTAAGTGTTAACAAACCTTTGTACGCCCACGCCTCGCGCATTTTGCATCAAGAAACAAATCCTGGTTGTGCAAGAGCGCTGTTTCAGCGACACGGCGATCGTTCTATTTGGGTAAACCCGCCAGCATACCCGTTAGAAACACATGAAATGGATGCTGTATTTGGTTTGCCGTATCAGCGTATTCCTCACCCAAGTTATGGTGATGCTAAAATACCTGCTTACGATATGATTAAAACATCAGTTAATATTATGCGTGGCTGTTTTGGTGGTTGTTCGTTTTGCTCAATTACAGAGCATGAAGGGCGCATTATTCAAAGTCGTTCGCAAGAATCTATTATTGAAGAAATTGAACAAATTAGAGATAAAGTTCCCGGCTTTACTGGTGTTATTTCTGATTTAGGTGGTCCAACGGCGAATATGTATAAGCTGCGCTGTACGAGCAAAAAGGCAGAGAGTACCTGTAGACGCTTATCATGTGTATATCCTGATATTTGTAAACACATGGATACAGATCATACGCCAACAATAGATTTGTATAAAAAAGCACGTGAAGTTAAGGGTATTAAAAAGGTATTGATTGCTTCAGGTGTACGTTACGATTTAGCTGTACGCGACCCTCGTTACGTTAAAGAGTTAGTAACGCATCATGTGGGTGGCTACTTAAAAATAGCGCCAGAGCATACTGAGGATGGTCCATTATCAAAAATGATGAAACCAGGTATGGGTGCGTACGATCAATTTAAAGAACTATTTGATAAGTACTCTAAAGAAGCCGGTAAAAAGCAGTATTTAATTCCTTACTTTATATCTGCTCACCCAGGTACAAAAGATGAAGACATGGTAAACATGGCTTTATGGCTTAAATCAAACGACTTTAAGCTTGATCAGGTACAAAATTTTTACCCATCACCTATGGCTAATGCGACGACTATTTACCATACAGAGATGAACTCTTTACGTAATATAAAAAACAACTCAGAAGTTGTTCCAGTACCTAAAGGCGCTCGCCAGCGTAGATTGCATAAAGCTATTTTACGCTACCATGATGCAGCAGGTTGGCCGATGATACGTGAAGCACTACGTAAAATGGGTAAAGCTAATTTAATTGGTAAAGGGTCTAACTGTTTAGTGCCAGAAGAAGGGCGTGATGAAAAAATAGGTAAAGGCGGTAAAAAAGGCGGGCGACCAGCATTAACGCGACATACCGGTTTTAGCCAATTTAAAAAGGCAAACACTAAACCAAAAGTAGGTGGTAATCGTCAAAGTACACGTTAGTAATTCAATCTGCCAGTTATTAGTTTAATTGCGATACGCGCTTTTCAGCCTTCGTAATACGTAAGTTGAGTTAACCTTGCTCTTTATTATCAATATTATTGTAGATGATAAAGAGTGAGCTTTTAGAGCCCCCTCTTTGAGCTGCGCGTATTTAGTGCCTATATATTTGCAGTCAGTTCTTCCTTATAACGTTGATGATAACCACAAACGTAATTTAAGTGACCATAACGGCTGAATACCTGTTAGCCCTTGCGTCATTTTATTATCTTTTAAGATTATATAAGATGGCGTGACTTGCCCTTGCCAATCGGTAAATATTTCACTGTGTTGATCGTTGACGGTCGTAAAACTGTAGCCATGATCATTTAGATAGTTATGTAGTTCTTGATCAGAACCTGATTTTATTGCGATGCTCACGACAGGATAATTATTCTCGTTTGCGAGTTCGTTTATGGCAGGGGAGGTAATACTACAAATAGAGCACCAAGTTCCCCAAAAATACACAAGGGTTGGTTTATCTTGGCTCATTGCTGCTAGATCAATGTTTTGCCCTTTATAATCTGTTAATTGTAATTGAGGATTTGCTGGCATGACAGGTTGCCGCCACCAATTGACGGCGGTATAAATGACGAAAAATATAGAGCCATATACCAATACACTTTTTAATATGGATACGCTTTTTTGTTTTAGCGTTTTTTTGGGTGTCACTTTTTTATTCTTGATATTCGTTGTCATAATTGCTGCTTTACCCTAAGTATTTTTTACTTTAGTTATTTGCAAAAAATTCTAATTTATACCAGCAACCAGGTAGCAGTTCCTAAAAAGGCGAATATACCAACAATATCTGTCACAGTGGTTAGCACCACACTCCCTGCAAGTGCGGGGTCTATATTCATTCTTTTAAGTATTATTGGAATACTTGCGCCAGCCACACCAGCCACGACTAAGTTCATAAACATAGCGAAGGCAAGTACACCACCAAGCATAAAGTCCCATTGCCATAGGGCAATAACACCTGCAATTAATAATGACCACAAAATACCGTTTAATGCACCAATGGCAAGTTCTTTCATCATTAAAAAGCGTTGGTTTGTTTGGTTTATATGGCCTACCGCAATACCGCGTATAACAAGCGTTAACGATTGACTTCCTGCAACGCCACCCATAGAAGGGACAATACCGTTTAGTACCGCCAAAATAGGTAAAACATCTAGTGTTCCTTCAAAAAAGCTAGCAACAAAGGCCGCTGCAAGTGCGGTTAGTAAATTGACACCTAACCAAACTGAGCGCTTTTTAGAGCTTTTGAGTACTGGCGCAAAGGTATCTTCTTCATCATCTAGACCGGCTAAGCCTAGTAAACTATGCTCTGCATCTTCTCGAATTACGTCAACAATATCATCGATAGTGACACGACCAAGTAATTGATCGTTATCATCCACAACAGGTGCTGATATCCAATTATGGCGCTCAAATAGTTGCGCGACTTCACTTTCATCCATTGAAATTGGGATTGATTCACAATCTTCATCCATTAAATCGCGAACAATTTTTTCAGGTGGGTTCGTTAATAACGTACTCAGTGATAGAGCGCCTATAAAACAGTTGTGTTTATCAACAACATATAGATCATCTGTACCTTCTGGTAGCTCCCCACGTAGCCTAATATATCTAAGTACAACATCGAGCGTTACATCAGGGCGAATGGTTACCGTATCGGTGTTCATTAGCGCGCCAGCTGAACGCTCTTGATATGAAAGTGCTTGCGTTGCACGCTCACGGTCTTGAATATCCATCGCGCTGACAACGTCTTTATAAACGGTGTCTGGTAAACTACGGAGTACTTCACCTAAGTCATCGTGGCCCATGTCTTCAGTTGCGGCTGCAATGTGCTCAGGTTCCATTTGGGCAATAATGCCTAAACGAACATCTTCGGAAAGCTCTTCAAGAACATCACCTTGTACATCAGGGTCAACCAATTGCCAAAGTAGTCGGCGAATTTTATGCGGCGATGACTCTAATAATAATGCGGTATCACAAGGAGCTGTTTTTGCTAACATCCGCCTAACTTGAACAAATTGACCACTGTTAAGCGACTTTGTCACTTGTTTTAATTGTTGTAGTGGATAGTCTTGTTCAAAAGCTTCAGGCATTGGCGTCCTTATTGATTTTTATATAACTATGGATAGGGAGGTTTATTAATGGGGTAATTAACCACATTTAGTTTATCTTAGTTTCGGTTTTTAGCTAAGTGCTATTCTTCTTCATTAAAGCGTTGTGCTATCAATTGACCAACGGCATGTAAAGCTTGTTCGGCATCAGGGCCCTCACACACTACTTTCACCTCTTTTCCTTGACTGCTTTCCAGTAGCATTAAAGCCAATACACTGTCCCCAGGCGCTTCTTTATCATCTTGATATATCATGATTGAGGCATCAAATTTAATAGCAAGTTGCGCTAATACTGTAGCGGCTCTTGCATGAAGTCCTAATTTATTTTTTATTAAAAAAGTGTCTTCTAAACGCATAAGTTACTCTACCTAAGCTGAACAGATGATTATTTTGAATGAGTTATTTTTCTTGTTCTCTATGGCGGATTTTTACATTTGGATGTGTCATCGAAAAACTTTCACCAATCGTTTGTGCTAAATATACTGAGCGATGTTGCCCACCAGTACAACCTATAGCAATAGTTAAGTAGCTACGGTTATTTCGCTCTAAATGTGGCAACCATGTTTGTACAAAAGTTTGAATTTGCCAAGTGAACTTTTGGACAATGCTGTGGCTGGCTAAGTAATCCTTTACGGGTTGGTCTAAGCCATTTAAAGGTTTTAATTCTGGCTCCCAATGTGGATTAGGTAAAAAGCGTGCATCAAAGACATAATCAGCTTCTTTAGGAATGCCGTGTTTAAAGCCAAATGACTCAAAAGTAACAATGAGTTGTTTATCTTTTTTACCCAGAATTTTTTCACGAATTGATTCAGCAAGTTGATGAACACTTAAATCACTCGTGTCGATCATATAGTCAGCGCGAGTAGTGAGAACATCGAGTAGTTCTTTTTCTTTTTTTATAGCTAAATCAAGAGGTAATGAGTCAACTGATAACGGGTGTAGACGGCGAGTCTCAGAAAAACGTTTAATTAATGTTTGATCCTCACTGTCTAGATAAAACAGAGTCGGTTTAGCAAAGCCAGGTAAGTATTCAAGGATATCGTTAAATTCATCTTGCTCTTTTGGTAAATTACGGACATCAATACTAACTGCAATTTTGTCGTAGTTATCAGATACACTTCTCACTAAAGAAGGTAGCAGATTAATTGGAATATTATCTACGCAATAATAACCTAAATCTTCAACTACGCGTAAAGCAACCGATTTTCCAGAACCGGAACGGCCACTTATGATAATTAATTCCATTTATCACCCATTATGTTAATTACGATTGTTCTACAATAACTTGATACAGTTCAGTATCTGATTTTGCGCTGCGTAACTGTTTACAAAAATCTTTATTATTTAGTTTATCAGCTATCGTTGCGAGCGTCTTTAAGTGCTGCTGGTTATCGCCATCAGGTACGATGAGAGCAACAAATATATCAACAGGGCGATTATCTATTGCATCAAAATTAATAGGTGTTTCGCTTACTAATACGAGTGCTAAAGGCTCTTCTGCACCGCTCATTCGCCCATGAGGGATTGCAATACCTCTTCCTATACCAGTGCTTCCCAGTTTTTCTCTATTCATTAAGGCGCTGAGAATATCTTGTTGAGAAAGATATGGGAGCTTGTCATGAGCAAGTTGACTGATGAACTCTAAAATTCTTTTTTTACTATTAAAAAGGACCGCAGCTCTGCTGCAGTCCTGGCATATAAGTGAACTTAATTTCATAATATTAGTGTCGAGCAAGCTTCTCTTTGTGTTTAATAACTTGGCGATCGAGCTTGTCAATCAGCGAGTCAATGGCGGCGTACATATCTTGATGTTCAGTAGAGGCAAATAACTCAGCTCCACTTACATGAATCGTTGCCTCAGCTTTTTGGTTTAATTTTTCTATATCAAGAATGACATGAACATTATTAATATGATCTGAGTGTCTTTCTAGCTTCGCAAATTTGGTATTTACATAATCTCTTAATGAATCAGTTACTTCTACGTGACGACCAGTTAAGTTTAGTTGCATAAGCATTACCCTCTTTGTTTAGCGTCTTAAATCAAACTTTTTCGCTGATTTGACGGTGGAATAGCTAGAGATTCGCGATACTTTGCGATTGTACGTCTCGCTACTTTTATTCCTTGCTCAGCTAATATATCTGCAATTTTACTATCACTCAATGGTTTTGCTGAGTTTTCTGCTGCGATTAATTTTTTAATGAGAGCGCGTATTGCTGTTGATGAGCATTCGCCTCCATTTTCAGTACTTACATGGCTTGAGAAAAAATATTTAAGCTCAAAAATACCGCGAGGTGTATGCATATATTTTTGAGTTGTTACGCGTGAAATAGTTGATTCGTGCATTTCGACCATCTCTGCTACATCATTTAAAACCATTGGTTTCATGGCTTCGGGGCCATGCTCAAAAAAACCTTGTTGTTGCTTAACAATACAATTAGTTACTTTTAATAGTGTATCGTTTCTACTTTCTAAACTTTTAATAAACCATTTAGCTTCTTGTAGATGCGAGCGAATAAACTGGCTATCACCACTTGATTTAACGGTGCGTGACATTGCTGCATATTGGCTGTTGACTCTGATTTTAGGCATGCTATCTGGGTTTAGTTCAACAACCCAGCGACCTTTTATTTTTTTCACCGATACATCAGGAATTACATACTCAGATTCTTCTCTAACTATAGTATCCGCCGGTTTTGGGCTAAGAGTATGTATTAAAGTCATTATTTCTTTAAGCTCTTCTTCTTTGAGCTTTGTTTTTTTCATTAATGTACGATAGTCGCGAGCAGCTAATAGATCAATGTGCTCGGTTAAAATCATTTTTGTTTCATTAATATAGGGTGTTTCTTTATCGTATTGGTTCAGCTGAATACATAAGCATTCTTGTAAACTACGTGCTGCAATACCAACAGGGTCAAACAATTGAATTCGTTTTAAAACAGCTTCTATTTCGTCAAGTTCAACTTCGTTGTCTTCTTCGTTCTCTTGATTAAAACTTTCTAAAATTTCTTCGCAGCTCAGCGTTAAAATACCCGAATCATCGACGGCTTCAACAATCGCAATCGCAATCGCTTCATCGGTAGGACTAAAGGGAGTCAGTTGTAGTTGCCACATTAGGTATTCATGGAGCGTTTCAGTTGAGGAGCCTTGGTATATAGATTCATCTTCAGGCATTGGTCCTGATGATGACGCTGGGGCTGCGCTCATATATTCATCCCAACTAACATCCATAGCCATTTCATCACTTAGCGTATCTTTAGCAAGTGCTTCACCACTGTCTTGCTCATATTCGCTCGGAACATCATCAGCATTTGCGCTAACAGTTACATCGTCGTTATCTGCTTTTTGCTCGTTTTTACCAGCAGAATCTTCGGCGTAATCTTGCTCTTCAACCTCTAATAGGGGGTTGCTGTCGAGTGCTTCTTGTATTTCTTGCTGGAGATCCAATGTACTGAGTTGCAGCAGGCGAATTGCTTGTTGCAGCTGTGGAGTCATTGTAAGTTGCTGGCCCATGCGCAGCTGTAATGATTGCCTCATGTATCTCTAACAATCCTTTTATGTTGTTATAATTAATACTAGCAGATGCTTAAAGACATGGCGTAAATGTTACAGCCTAAATTGTTCGCCTAAATAAACATCACGTACTGTTTTATCGTTTAATACGTGCTCTGGTGTACCAGAAGCAATTAACTCACCATGAGAAACTATGTAGGCTTTTTCGCAAACATCAAGAGTTTCTCTTACATTATGGTCGGTAATTAACACACCAATACCACGATTTTTAAGATGTTCTATTATTTTCTTTATATCTAACACTGAAATAGGGTCAACACCAGCAAAAGGCTCATCAAGCAATATAAATTTAGGATCAGCGGCTAGTGCTCGCGCTATTTCAACTCGGCGACGCTCGCCTCCTGATAATGCCATACCTTGGCTATCACGAATGTGCTGAATACTAAATTCATCTAATAAATTGTTAAGTGTGTCTTCTCTTGCTTGCTTATTTAGCTCTTTACGTGTTTCTAAAATAGCCATTAAATTTTGATAAACAGTAAGCTTTCTAAAAATTGATGATTCTTGGGGTAAGTAACCAATGCCTAATCTAGCACGACTATGCATAGGTAAAAGAGTAATATCGTTATCGTCGATAGAAATCTTGCCTTTATCACTAGGTACAAGGCCTACAATCATATAAAACGTTGTGGTTTTACCTGCACCATTAGGGCCAAGTAACCCGACTATGCTGCCAGCCTTTACTTCCAGACCTACATTTTTTACAACTTCACGGCCTTTATAACTTTTAGCTAATAGTTCTGCTTTTAATGTACTCATGGCTGACCTTTATCGTTTTTTTCTTTTTTAGTCTCAATAGGTACTAAAATAGTATGCACACGATCGGTTGAGTTTTCGTCTTTTTCAGCGCTAATTAATTGCTGTTGCATATCGTAAGTAATACTCTTGGCATTTATTTTTTGACCCGCTTGCGATACTTGTGCATCGCCAATAAGGGTTAAAAATCGTTTAGCTACATCATAACGAACTTCGTTTGCGCTGGCGCTCATTATAGTGCCATCAGTTTGTTTTTCTTCGAAATATGCAGGGCTACCAGTTGCAATTAGTAGCTGTTTATTATCGCCTAATTCATCACGTTTATGTACTTCTAAACGGTCGGCTGTAATACGGCGGTTGCCGTGAATAATCTCAACATTTTTTTCAAAAATTCCGACGTTTTCTTTTAATTGGCCTTCTTGTTTGTCGGCACTTATTGATATTTGATTCGCTGCAGGTTGAATCGCTTGTTCAGCAGCGCTAAGGTTGAAAGCTAGTATAAGTGTCGGAATAATAAGTATTTTTGAAATTTTATTGGTCATAATATATAGTTCGCGTATGGTTAATAAGTTTTATCACTTCAGTTTTTAAATCGGCTTCAAGGCCTTTACCGGTGATCTTTAAATTGGGTCCCGTAACAATAACGGGTTGCTCTGAACGCATCGTGAGTAGTTTTATATCTACTTGAATATTATCCGCATTAATCTTGTCTATCATTGCATTATCAGTAAGATTCTTGGCAACCACGTTACCTTCTAAAATTAATTGTTTTCCTTCATATAACGTTGCTTCGTCTGCATTTATTCGCCATGTTTGTTTTTCGTTATATAAGGTGAAAATGGGCTTTTCAAAAAAGGTAAAGCCTAACTGTTGATATAATTCCATTTTAGCAGCTGTAACTTTATGATTAATTTTACCATTTTCATCATAGGCCGTTTGTTTTAGCTCAATAGCAATATAATCAGGCTTAGCGATAACTTCAGCTTCAACCTGAGCTGTCATATTTGTTTGTGCAAAATAAGGGTACCAAAGCCAAACCATACAGCTGATGAATAAAACGCTTAAAATTATGCGCGCTGTATTCATGAACTAGTACCTTTGCTAGTAAGTGGTTTGTCGTTCTCTAGCATAAGTAAGTCGGTTAGTTCTCTCACTGCGCCAAAACCACCCAGCATCTGTGTCGTGTAATGTGATAAACGCTTGATTAGTGGGTGAGCATCGTTAACTGCAACGGCAAACCCAACTAATTCCATTACCGGCATATCGGGGCCATCATCACCAATGTAGGCAATTTGATCATCACTTAGGTGAAGCTTGTTTTTTAGCTCTTCGTAAGCAATAAGCTTGTTTTCTTGACCTTGATAAATATGTTGTACTGTTAAACTGGTCATACGTTGTTGCACTATCTGCGAATGGCGACCAGTAATAACAGCCACTTCAAAGCCACTGTTTATAAGCGCTTTAATGCCAAAACCATCTTTTGTATTAAATGCTTTGAGCTCTTCACCTTGATTGCCAAGATAAATTCGGCCATCAGAAAATACACCATCAATATCGCATATAAGTAATTTTACTTTTTTAGCACGTGCTTTTGCATCAGCACTCAGCGGTTGATAGAGTTCTTCAAATTGCATTTATAATACTCCTGCTTTTAATAAGTCTTGCATATTTAGTGCGCCAATAGGCTGGTTTTGCTCATTAACAACAATCAAGCCATTTATACGTTTGTGTTCCATTATATTAAGCGCTTCAGCAGCTAAAATATCTTGTGTAGCTGTTGTGCATGACCTAGTCATAACAAGGTCTATTTGTGTTGTATGAATATCTAGTCTTTGCTCTAAAATACGGCGTAAATCACCGTCGGTAAATAATCCCACTAGCTGATTACTTTTATCAACAATGGCTGTCATACCAAGGCCTTTGGCTGACATTTCAATAAGTGCATCTTTTACGGTTTGTGAAACGCTAATAATAGGTGTATTTGCGCCGCTGTGCATAACATCTTTTAAGGTTAGTAATAATCGTTTGCCTAAACTGCCCCCAGGGTGAGAAAGCGCAAAATCATCGGCGGTAAAACCACGAGCTTCTAACAGAGCCACTGCCATCGCATCGCCCATAGCAAGAGTCGCTGTAGTGCTCGCCGTTGGTGCTAACCCTAAAGAGCATGCTTCTTTTTCTACTTTAATGCATACATGTACATTTGCATGTGTTGCCATGGTCGATTTAGTATTGCCTGTCATGGTGATTATTTTTGCGCCAAGGCGTTTTAAAACAGGGATAATATTTAAAACTTCACTCGTCTCACCTGAGTTTGAAATAAGCATGACAACATCGTTTTTGGTGATCATTCCTAAATCGCCATGGCTAGCTTCGCCTGGGTGTACAAAAAAGGCAGGGCTTCCTGTACTTGCAAGTGTTGCTGCAATTTTATTACCTATATGGCCTGATTTACCCATGCCAATAACAATAATTCGACCTTCGCAGTCAAACATTAATTGGCATGCTTGATGAAAGTTTTCATCTACATATTGCGCTATGTCATTAAGTGCTTGGCGTTCAATATTGAGAACACGAAGACCCTGTTCGATAAAGTTCAGCGTCGTCATTATTTACCCTACTTGACTAAAAATATACCCTTGGTAGCCCAAAAATGCGATAAGCAATAAGCCACCTTCCACTCTATTGATGCGTTGGGTGCCTCTAAAGTTCAATGACATGATGATAAGAGCAAATGTTGCACCAATCATAATGAGTATATCTCGACTCGCTACTGACGGATCGATAATGGATGGATTAATAATACCTGCGAGCGGTAACACAGCCAATATATTAAAAATGTTTGAACCAACAATATTGCCTAGAGCTAAATCATCTTCATTTTTTAATACACCGGCAATTGAAGCTGCAAGCTCCGGTAAGCTCGTGCCAATGGCAATAATAGTTAAGCCAATGACTAGATCGCTTAGGCCAAAGTATTTAGCTATGTCGACTGCGGAACCAATTAAAAAATGTGAGCTAACAGGGAGTAGAACCATGCCAATAACTAACCAAAATACCGCTTTTTTAGTTGGTACATCGTTAGGTACGTCGTCACAGGCTTCGGTTATAAATGGGTCATCTTGGTTTTTTGCGCGCAGTGAAATAATAATCAAACCGCCTATAAACACGATAAAGCCAATAAGTAAGGCGATACCTTCGGCTAATGAAAAATAATTGTCTGAAAAAATATACCAGGTAGCGAATGATATCAGCAAGACCAGTGGCATTTCGCGTTTTAATGTACTTGAAGATACAGACAGAGGTCTAAATAACGCTGTAATACCTAACACAAGTAGAATGTTTGTTATGTTTGAACCGACAGCGTTACCAACTGCAGTATCTGTTTTATTTGCGAGCGCTGCAGAAGCGGAAACCATCATCTCTGGGGCTGACGAACCCATTGCCACAACAGTTAAGCCTACAATTAGGGTTGGTACGCCAAAGTTTTTTGCAAGTGCCGCTGCGCCATAAACAAACCTGTCTGCACTCCAAACAAGAGCCGCAAAACCAAGAATTAAAATAACAAACGAGGTAACCATTATATTAAGCCAGTTATTCAAAATACAGATGGCGCGAATAGTAACAAAAGCAAAGGTGAAAGTATAAATAAAAGAGTCAGGTCAACTCTAATTACAATAACTTGTTGAATAATATTTTAAGGCGCTTATATCAGCACCTTAAGCTGCAGTTAAGCCGTTATAAACGAGTCTTATACTCCTTTTTGCAAGTGTATTACAAAATCTTACGAATTGTTTTTTCCATCTTGGTTAAAAAAGCTTTAAAATAGGTGCACTAGTGAATATTGTTATGGAGAGCGACTTGTCGCAATCAATAGTAGAAGTCAAGGATGTTAGCTTTTCGAGAGGCGATAGAAGCATATATAAAAATATGAGCTTTAGCGTTCCTAAAGGTAAAATCACTGCGATTATGGGGCCAAGCGGAATTGGTAAAACGACCATGTTGCGTTTAATTGGCGGTCAACTTAAGCCTGACTCCGGTGATATTTTATTTGAAGGTGGTAGTATCCCAAATATGTCGCGCAAAGAACTCTACGAAGCGCGAACTAAAATGAGTATGCTTTTTCAAAGTGGTGCGTTGTTTACTGATATGTCGGTATTCGATAATATAGCGTTCCCAATTAGGGAGCACACTGAGTTGAGTGAAGACCTAATTCGGTTGGTTGTGCTAATGAAATTGCAAGCTGTTGGGCTACGCGGAGCGAAAGATTTAATGCCTTCTGAATTATCGGGAGGTATGGCTAGGCGCGCAGCTCTGGCACGTGCTATTGCGCTCGACCCTGAACTTATAATGTACGATGAACCATTTGCAGGCCAAGATCCTATTTCTATGGGGGTGTTGGTTAAATTAATTAAGTCACTCAACGAAGTGCTTGGTTTATCTTCTTTAATTGTAACCCATGATGTTAACGAGGTAATGAGTATTGCTGACCACGTTATTATTATAGCTGATCAGGGTGTAATTGGTTGTGGAACACCTGACGAAATGCGCAATCATGAGTCTCCTTTAGTGCAACAGTTTTTAAAAGGTTTGTCTGATGGTCCCGTGCCTTTTCATTTTCCAGCTCAAACATATGCAGATGAGTTGCTTGGAGAAAAAGCATAATGTTGGATTTATTTCAAAAATTAGGGCATAAGACGCTAGGTCGTTTTGCGGCTCTGGGTCGCTCAACTTATATGCTTTTTGGCGCACTTGTAAATGTACCTAACTTTAAAAAGGGTACACCTCTACTTATTCGTCAGCTCTACATGGTGGGTTCGCAATCTTTGCTCATTATTATGGTGTCAGGTTTATTTATCGGTATGGTCTTGGCATTACAAGGTTATACGGTATTAGTTGGATATGGTGCAGAGGATAGTTTAGGGCCATTAGTGGCATTAAGTTTATTACGAGAACTCGGGCCTGTTGTTACAGCGTTATTATTTGCAGGGCGAGCGGGCAGTGCGCTTACTGCAGAAATAGGCTTAATGAAAGCAACAGAACAGTTATCATCATTAGAAATGATGGCAATTGATCCACTAAAACGAATTATTGCACCGCGCTTTTGGGCAGGCTTTATAAGTATGCCGTTACTAGCGGTGATATTTTCAGCAGTGGCAATTATTGGTGCTCATTTAGTTGGAGTTGATTGGCTTGGTGTTGATACGGGTAGTTTTTGGTCAATTATGCAATCACAAGTATCGTTTCAGCAAGACATACTAAACGGTATTATTAAGAGCTTTGTATTCGCCATTGTGGTGACTTGGATAGCACTTTATAAAGGGTATGACTGTGTGCCGACCTCTGAAGGGATCAGTAAAGCAACCACCGAAACGGTTGTTCATTCGTCATTGGCGGTTTTAGGGTTTGACTTTATTTTGACAGCGGTAATGTTTACCAGCTAATAGGGTATAGATAATGAATTCACGGAAATTAGAAATTTTAGTTGGTTTTTTTGTGGCGTTAGGAATTTTAGCGTTTGCTATGCTTGCGCTTAAAGTCGCCAATTCAGGTATTAGCGGCTCAGGCGAGACGTACACACTTAATGCTAAATTTGAAAACATAGGGTCATTAAAGGCACGTGCACCAGTAAAAGTGGGCGGAGTCGTTATTGGTCGAGTAGAGTCAATTTATGTTCATCCACAGGAGTTCTTGCCAGTGGTTAATATGACCATTGATGCACAGTATTTATGTCGTTTTTCAGACACGAGCTCAATTTCAATTTTAACATCGGGTATTTTAGGTGAGCAGTATCTAGGTATCCACCCTGTTATTTCTCCTAATTCAGCAGAGCAACGCTGTTTAGGTCAAGTCGTAACCGAAAATAAGCAAGACGAAGCAATTGATGATTTATTTGGTGTAGACAGTAAAGCGTTAGGTGACGGTGATTCAATCACTGATACTAAGTCTGCCATTGTACTTGAAGAGTTAATTGGGCAGTTTTTATTCAACCAAGGTAGTGAGTAATTATTATGTTGAAAAAGTTTCTAGCTATTGTAGCAATTAGCACAATGACGCTAACTCAAAGCGTAAGTGCTGCAGATGTTAAACTAAATGATCCAAACAAAATGGTGCGTCAAGTAGCGGACAATACGTTTGCACGTATCAAAAAAGATCAGCCATTAATCATTAAAAATCAAGAGCATCTTCGTGTCATTGTTGAAGAAGAATTAATGCCTTATATTGACTACAAATATGCAGCACTTCGCGTGTTAGGCAGTGAAGTATCTAAAGTACGGGCAATTACAGATGAAGCTGAAAAAGCCCAAGCGATTAAAGATATTCAGCGCTTTATTGGTGTATTTAGAGAATATTTAGTTGCCACTTACGCTGGTGTATTTACACAATATACAAATCAAAAAGTTGAGTTTGGTGCTGAGCAACCATTTAAAGGTAAAGATGTCGTTGTTGTTAAAACTAAAATTCTTGAAGATGGCAAACCTGATATCAGAATAGACTTTAAAGTTCGTGAAGATCGCGATGGTGAATGGCGAGCTTACGATATGATTGCTGAAGGTATTAGTTTATTAGACGCCAAACAAAGCGAACTACAAGGTATTTTACGTCAGCAAGGTATTGACAATGTAAGCAACCTTTTAGAGCAAAAGAGTAAGTTACCTGTTCAATTTAGAGGCAGTAGCTCGAATGATTAAATTGGCAATTAGCCAAGTTGATGAACAGCAGTTTCGAGTAAGTGGTGAACTTACTCGAAATTCCATTAGTAATGAACGGCTTTTGAACGATAAGTTAATAACTAAGCATAAAACCACTTATTTTGACCTTAGTGAGGTATCAAGGGTTGACACAGCGGGCTTAGCTTGGTTAATTCACTCTTTTGCAGAATTTAAGCAGCAAGGCATTCGTCTTGAATTGCAAAATCCACCTGAACAATTGCAAAATTTAATGCAGTTGGGTCAAGTTACAACCCTATTTGAGTGAGAGTTATGGAAACTAGCCAAGTCGAAACATTATTACGCGATGAACTTCAATTAGCTGAAGTGCATGTAAAAGCTAATGGTAGTCATTATGAAGTAATTGCAGTTGGTGAATGCTTTGACGGTTTAAGCCGTGTTAAAAAGCAACAGCTAGTTTATGGTCCGTTGATGAATACAATTTCAGATGGCACAATTCACGCAGTTTCTATTCGCGCTTTCACTCCAACAGAGTGGAAACGTGAACAAAAATTTATTTTACCGCAATAAGTAAGGCCTCCTAAATGGATCAATTTGTAATTCAAGGTGGCACTTCACTTGCTGGTGAAGTTACTATTTCTGGTGCTAAAAATGCAGCGCTTCCTATTTTGTTTGCTGCTTTACTTGCTGATGGTAAAAGTACATTTACTAATGTTCCACGTTTACGTGACATTGTTACCACCGAAGCACTATTAAAAACTTTAGGTGCAGATGTTAATTGGCAAGGCGACACACTTATTATTGATGGCGCAACGGTAAATCAGACGCTTGCCCCTTACGAGCTCGTTAAACAAATGCGTGCTTCTGTGCTTGCACTAGGCCCTTTAGTGGCACGCTTTGGTGAAGCTCAGGTTTCATTACCAGGTGGTTGTGCTATTGGTGCTCGTCCTGTTGATATCCATATTCAAGGTTTAGAGCGCTTAGGCGCACAAATAAGCGTTGAAAATGGTTATATTAATGCCAAGGTAAATGGTCGCTTAAAAGGCGCTGAAATCTTTATGGAGATGGTTAGTGTTGGTGCTACTGAAAATTTACTGATGGCAGCAGCGCTTGCTGATGGAAAAACCATACTTGATAATGCCGCGCGTGAGCCTGAAATTATCGATTTAGCTAATTGTTTAATTGCAATGGGTGCTAAAATCACTGGTGCAGGTACTAGCCGTATCGAAGTAGAAGGTGTTGAGCGCTTGGCGGGTTGTGAGCATAGTATTTTGCCAGATAGAATTGAAACAGGTACATTTTTAGTGGCGGCTGCAATGGCTGGCGGTGAGGTACTTTGTAAGAATACTGATTTCCATTCACTTGAACCTGTGATTGAAAAGCTGCGTGCAACGAATGCATTACTTGAGGTGCATGATGACAGTATTTACTTAGATATGCGTGGCCGAGAGCTTAAAGCTGTTAATATTAAAACCGCTCCACATCCTGGTTTTCCTACTGATATGCAAGCTCAATTTACAGCATTGAATGTTGTGGCAAATGGCAGTGCAACGATTACAGAAACGATTTTTGAAAACCGTTTTATGCATGTGCCTGAGTTACAGCGCATGGGTGCTAATATTCGTCTTGAGGGCAACACGGCTATTTGTGGTGAAACCAAAAGCCTAAGCGGTGCGCAAGTTATGGCAACTGACTTACGTGCTTCAGCGAGTCTAATTTTAACAGGTATAGTCGCGCAAGGTGAAACCGTTGTTGACCGTATTTATCACGTTGACAGAGGATATCAGCGCATTGAAGATAAGCTCAGTGCATTAGGTGCTAATATTAAACGTAGAAGCAGTTAAAAGCGCCTAATATATGTAGGTCGGATATGTAAATACACACCGACCTACAATTAGTAGTTATAGTTTTGTTTCAAGCTCTGCGACCATCACCATGATTTTTTCTATTTTGCCATTTCGATAAAGCTCAAACTCTATTTCTTTCCCTGGTTCTGTATTGCCTATTTTTTCAAGTACTTTTTGCGGGTTTGCTACGGAAAGCCCTGCAATTTTAATAACGATATCTTGTTCTTCAATACCTGCTTGCCAAGCTGGGCCTAAGGGATCTAAGTTCGTAATTCGCATACCTGAAACAGGAGTTAGGCTATCGTTAACTTCTTTACCTGTGCTGTCTACTGCGGTGCCTTCAAAACCAAGGTAGCCTCTAACTACACGACCATGTCGAATCAATTTTCCCATCACTTTTTTAGCAAGTGAATACGGCACAGCAAAAAATATTCCCTGTATGTTTAAATTTTCACGCGTTTTAAATTGGGCTGAAGTGATACCAACTAAATCACCGTTAGAATTGACTAATGCGCCACCTGAATTCCCTACATTAATAGCGGCATCCATTTGTAATAAGTTATTATAAGGGCTGTCTGTAATTTTTTGCTTACCAGTAGCGCTAATAATACCTTGGGTAATTGTCTGTCCTAAATTAAGTGGGTTACCTATGGCTAGTACTACATCACCTACACTCGACGTATAGCTATCGCTTATAGGAATAACGGGAAGGTGGTCTGCGTTTATTTTAAGTAATGCAAGATCAGTAATCGTATCAAAGCCGATTAGTTGGACATCAAAAAAGCGCCTGCCGTCTGTCAGAATAACCATAATTTGATCTGCATTATTCACTACATGATAGTTAGTAAGAATGTAGCCATCTTGCGACATAATCACACCAGAGCCTAATTCTTGTACGGTATTTTGTCTTTTATAACGAGGCTCTTTCGAAATGCTCTCAGAAAAAATAGTCACAACGGAGGGAGCTGCACGTTTAACAGCATCTGAGAAACTTAAATGGCTAGTACTCATTGCACTCGCAAGAGGTACGTTCGGTAATAGAGAAGCTCGCATATTAGGGCTGAAAAAAACCACTAAAAAAGCAATGCTAAGCCCTGCAAATAATGGCGGGAGAATAAATTTTATTAGTTTCAGCACGGGATTCTTATTATAAGGAAGTAATTTCTTTATGATGGCATAAAAAAAATAACAGCGGCAAGTGCCGCTGTTACTTTTATTTCATTTATAGCAATATTTATTACTGAATTAAGATAAATATAGATTCACGGCCACGTTTCACGCCAAGCACTATATTGCCTTTTGTGTCATCGATGATCTTATTCATATCACGAATTGTTTCTACGCGTTGACGGTTTACCTGCATTATAATGTCACCCTCTTCAAGACCAACACGGGCAGAAGGTGAACGAGGATCTACAGAGGTAACTTCAATACCTTTATTACTATTTTTTTGCACGTTTTCAAGCTCGGCACCTTGAAAAGCAGGGTGTAGCTCTTCGCCTGTCGCTGTAACACCTGATGCACCATCGAGTGTAACTTTAACTGTTTTAATTTTTCCGTCACGATAAATGCCGAGCTTGATTTCTCTACCTTCACCCAAGGTTGCTATTTTGCTTCGTAATTCATGGAAGCCGCTAATATCACCGCCATTAATACTTACAATAACATCACCGGCTTTGATTCCTGCTTTACTTGCTGCGGTGTCATCCATTACTTGCATAACGTAGGCACCTTGTTTAACGTCAAGTTGCTGTGCTTTAGCTAGGCCTGCATCAAGTGGGCGCCCAGAAATACCAAGTGAGCCACGACGTACTTCACCGTGTTCAATAATTTGATCTACTAGGTTTTTCATCATGTTAGACGGGATAGCAAAACCAATACCAACATTACCGCCTGAAGCCCCTAAAATAGCAGTGTTAATACCTATTAATTCACCATTTAAGTTAACTAAAGCACCGCCTGAGTTACCTTGGTTAATCGCTGCGTCGGTTTGAATGAAATCTTCGTAGCCTTCAATGTTTAAACCACTGCGACCAAGTGCACTCACAATCCCTGATGTAACAGTGTGGCTAAGGCCAAACGGATTACCGATAGCAACGGCAAAGTCACCCACGCGCAAATTATCTGAGTTTGCTAGTTTTACTTCAGTTAAATCATCAGCGTCGATTTGTAAAAGCGCAATGTCGGATTCTTTATCAGTCCCAATTTTAATCGCTTCAAACTCGCGGCCGTCTTCAAGAGTAACAACCATTTTTTCGGCATCTTGAATCACATGGTTATTAGTTACTACATAACCTTCATCAGCATTAATAATAACGCCAGAGCCTAAACCGCTAAATTGACGTTTTTGGCTTCGGGGCTGTTGCTGTCCGAAAAAGTATTCAAGTGGATCCGCACGGCGACGCACTTCTTTTGAGCCTGAAACTTGAATGCTTACAACGCCTGGAGTAATTTTTTCGAGCATTGGGGCAAGTGTTGGTAACTGCTGGCCATTTACGGCAACCGGTATTTTTGCATAAGACGCTACCGGGCTTAATAAAAGGCTAGTAGAAAGAATAGCTGCGCTGATAAGTGATAATTTCATTTTCATAGTCTGGGTTTACTCCACTTCGAGAAAAGCAAAAAATTGAAAAGGGCTGCATCAGCAGCCCTTTTTAATTTATCAGTAAGATAAAACAACAAAGCTGTTATATCTAAAGACTATGGGGTTAAAAAAAAGTTCATCAAGATGCTTTAGAATGTTCTGAAACTTTATTTTGTCCTGCAAATAAACCTGATTCGCCTGAAACATAATCAGCAGGTTGTGCTTTTGCTGATGAGCGATCGCATCGGCGCTCTTTTATCGATGCTTGTAATTGCTCAGTAGTTTCTTTTGAAAAGAAAGGTTCAGCTGGTGTTTGCTTCCGATCCTCTAGCAGCAGTTGATTGGTTTCTTCAACATGGCTAAGTAGTTGATCGTAATTCTCTTTCATTTTATTTACAAGCTTGCCTGTACTCGCTAAATGATCGGCTACATCTTGACGATATTGCTCTAACGCATTTTTAGCTTGCTCTGCCTGTTTTTCCAGCTCATCTTGTTTAAATTGTTTTTTAGTGACAAATGCACCAATAAAAAAAGCTATAACAGCAACAATAACAATTAAACCTACCCACGTGACTGTGCCCATAAATCTACCCCTTTGGGAAAATAACTAACGAATGCTTGATTCAATTATAAATCATACTAAGTGTAATATACCCCGAGTAATGATGCGTGTTAATATGCTTTGCAAATTAAACTGCATTTTAACTGTAAATAGATATGACTCCTTGGCAAACATACCAACAAGATTTGAAGCGAGATGACTTTGTACATGATGCAGCACAAGAAAATGCAGTGCGCCATTTACAGCGTTTATATGACGATTTAACCCAGAACAAAATAAAATCAAAAAGCTTTTTTGCCAAGCTTTTTAATAAAGATGAGCCAGCGCCCATAAAAGGTTTATATTTCTGGGGAGGAGTAGGGCGTGGTAAAACTTATTTAGTTGATACTTTTTATGAAGCCTTACCAGGCACGCGGAAGATGCGCGTACATTTTCATCGTTTTATGCATCGCGTACACGATGAACTTAAAAAGCTAAACAATACTGTAAACCCATTAGAAAAAGTCGCGGATATTTTAAAAGCTGAAACAGACATAATTTGCTTTGATGAATTTTTTGTTCAAGACATTACAGATGCCATGCTGTTAGGCGGTTTAATGGAGGCATTATTTGCACGCGGTATTGTACTTGTTGCAACGTCAAATATAGTACCTGATGATCTTTATAGAAACGGTTTACAACGTGCGCGTTTTGTACCAGCTATTGAGTTGGTTAAACTCAATACAGAAATAGTAAATGTAGACTCAGGTGTCGATTACCGATTACGTACGCTAGAACAAGCCGAAATTTTTCATAGCCCGCTTGACGAACAAGCAGATAAAAACCTATTTGATTACTTCGATAAACTTTCCTCAGAGCCTGGCCAATTAGATGAGCCTATAGAGATAGAAGGGCGTTTAATCAAAACGCGCAAAGTAGCTAAATGTGTTGTGATGTTTGAGTTTAGTGAATTGTGCGAAACAGCGCGAAGCCAAGTCGATTACATGGAGATTAGTCGCCTATACAATACGGTTATTATTTCTAACGTGAAACAGCTTGGGCAAACTAACGATGATGCTGCAAGACGCTTTATTGCTTTAGTTGATGAATTTTATGAGCGCCACGTAACTTTAATAATTTCAGCTGAGAAGCCGATCACCGACCTTTATACTCAAGGTAACCTTAATTTTGAATTTAAGCGTTGTATAAGCCGTTTGCAAGAAATGCAGTCTTTAGAGTATTTAGCTAAAGAGCATTTAGTTTAAAGTAAGTAGGCAAATGTGTAATAGGCCAACGCTTAAAAATAAGAGGTACATATATAGTACTTCTTATTTCTAAAATTTCTTGTGGAAAAAACAACCGGCGAGTAGCAATGTGTTTTAAGTGCTGGTATACTCCCGCGTCTGCCACGTTGCGTTCTATGCCATCATATAGTCTAGCCACTTGTGAGCGGCGCAAAAGTCTAAAACTCGAAGGGGTTGTAGCAAACTTAGAGCAGTAGTTAATATTAACTACTTGTGGTTTTAATTGAAAAACATTGGATTTTTATAAATGAAAACGTTTGTTGCTAAACCAGAAACAGTAAAACGTGACTGGTACGTAGTTGACGCTGAAGGTAAAACTTTAGGTCGCATCGCTACTGAAATCGCTCATCGCCTACGCGGTAAGCATAAAGTTGAATATACACCGCACGTAGATACTGGTGATTATATCATCGTTATCAACGCTGAAAAAGTTACTGTAACTGGTAACAAATTCAAAAACAAAGTGTACTATTCACACTCTGGTTTTCCAGGTGGTCTTAAGTCTACTACTTTTGATAAACTTCAAGCTGCAAAGCCTGAAATGATCATCGAGAAGGCTGTTAAGGGCATGTTGCCACGTGGTCCTTTAGGCCGCGCTATGTACCGTAAACTTAAAGTTTACACAGGTACTGAGCACAACCATGCTGCACAACAGCCTCAGGTTCTAGACATTTAAGGAGCACCATCATGGCAAATCAATACTACGGTACAGGTCGTCGTAAAAGTTCAAGTGCTCGCGTATTCTTACGCCCAGGCACTGGTAACATCGTAATCAACAAGCGCTCTTTAGAAGAGTACTTTGGTCGCGAAACAGCACGCATGGTTGTTCATCAAGCTCTTGAGCTAGTTGATATGACTGAAAAATTTGATCTTTTCATCACCGTTTCTGGTGGTGGTACAACTGGTCAAGCTGGTGCTATCCGTCACGGTATTACTCGTGCACTTATGGAGTTTGACGAGTCATTACGTCCACAACTTCGTAAAGCAGGTTTCGTTACTCGTGATGCACGTAAAGTTGAACGTAAGAAAGTGGGTCTTAAGAAAGCGCGTAAGCGTCCACAGTTCTCAAAACGTTAATCTATACGTTATCAAAAATTCAAAACCCAGCTTATGCTGGGTTTTTTGTTTTTAAAAATAGTAATTCCAACAATGAAAGATATGCCTAAATTGACTCGTTATCGTGCCTAGGCTTAATAATTACAGTTACTTGTATTGATCAAACTCCTCAATAACAGCGTATTTAATAAACGAAAGTTAAAAAATACTCAGATAGCTGCAAAAAAGTTAAATAATTATCGTAATTAGTTTAAATCCATCAGTTAATTGGTGGAATTTTTTGCTACAATTGGCATGGAAGTAAAACGATCGAGTTTTACGACACTACGCACCGTTTTAGAGTTTTTGCTTAGTGACGTTGATCTTGGTCAGTACATAGTTTTTACAGAAACGGTATTATGACTATTCGGCCCTATACTCAAACTGGCTTACCGAACCCTAGGTGAAGTTAGGTGTGTTAGAGCATGAGGCTGTGAATAACCTTGTTTTAATCAAGGGTTTTAATTATGATCGTTTCTATTTTAAAAATTTCGAATAATTAACCTGCTGTAACTGATGTTCTCAATATAGCAAGTGTTGAGAATCGTAAGTGGAGATAAGTGGATGAGCAATGCGCCTGTAGACAATGGCCGACGTCGCTTTTTAACCATAGCTACCTCTGTTGTTGGTGGTGTTGGTGCGGCTGGGGCTGCTGTTCCTTTTATTGCGTCTTGGAATCCAAGTGAGCGAGCTAAATCTGCGGGTGCGCCTGTGGAAGTAGATATCAGCAAACTTGAGCCGGGACAATTAATACGTGTCGAGTGGCGTGGTAAACCTGTATGGGTTGTATCACGTACCCCAAAAATGCTTGAGCAGATGAAAGAACATGAAGGTCAACTTCGTGATCCACAATCGCAAGAGCCACAACAATTAGAATCATCAACAAATGATTACCGTTCATTACGCCCAGAAATATTTTTGGCTGTAGGTATTTGTACGCATTTAGGGTGTTCTCCTGGCTTTTTACAAGGTAACTTTGGCGAAAAAGTAGAAGGGACTGACGATGGTTTCTACTGCCCATGCCACGGTTCTAAATTTGATATGGCTGGCCGAGTTTTTCAATCGGTACCTGCACCATTAAACTTAGAAATACCACCTTATACTTTTCTAGATGAAACCACTATTTTAGTGGGCGAAGAAAGAGGGGGAGTCTAATGTTTGGTAAGATTATTGGTTGGATAGACGACCGAATCCCAATGACACGTGTTTGGAATATGCACATTGCACAGTATCCAGCACCTAAAAACTTTAACTTCTGGTACTTTTTTGGCTCACTAGCCATGCTGGTACTAGTAAACCAAATTCTTACCGGTATTTGGTTAACGATGAACTTTGTGCCATCTGCTGAGGGCGCATTCGCCTCGGTTGAATACATCATGCGTGATGTAGAATATGGCTGGTTATTGCGTTACTTGCACTCAACAGGTGCTTCAGCGTTTTTCATCGTTGTATATATGCATATGTTCCGTGGCATGATCTACGGTTCTTACCAAAAGCCACGTGAATTACTGTGGTTATTCGGTATGTTTATTTTCTTGGCATTAATGGCTGAAGCGTTCATGGGGTACTTATTACCTTGGGGTCAAATGTCATTTTGGGGTGCGCAGGTAATCATTTCTCTATTCGGTGCAATTCCGGTTATTGGTGATGACTTAACACTTTGGATCCGTGGCGACTACGTAATATCGGGTGCAACGCTTAACCGCTTCTTTGCATTACATGTAATTGCACTCCCACTGGTTATCGTAATCTTAGTTTTCTTACACATTGTTGCATTGCATGAAGTGGGTTCAAATAACCCCGAAGGTATTGAAATTAAGCGTAAGAAAGGCTCTGTAGCTGAAGAAGATAAACCTAAATTTAAATTTCATGAGTATTACACTGACAAAAAAGATATTGTTGATGCAATACCGTTCCACCCTTACTACACAGTTAAAGATATTGTTGGTGTGGTTGGTTTCTTAATATTGTTCTGTTGGGTTGTGTTTTTTATGCCTGCGATGAATGGCTTCTTTTTAGAAGGTCCAAACTTCGAAGCAGCTAACCCTCTTAAAACACCTGAGCACATTTTCCCAGTTTGGTACTTTACGCCATTCTATGCAATCTTACGCGCAATCCCTGATAAGCTTATCGGTGTTGCAGCAATGGGTGCATCGATTGTAGTACTTGCGTTACTACCTTGGGTAGACCGTGGTAGAGTTAAATCGGTTCGTTACCGTTGTGGTTTCCATAAATGGAACATTGCAGGTTTTGTTGTTACTTTCGTTCTTTTAGGTTGGGTGGGTGCAACTCCACAAACAGACCTTAAGACGATAATTTCTCAAATCTGTACTGTGACTTACTTTATGTTCTTCGTACTGTTGTTTGTATACAGTAAGAACGAAAAAACTAAGCCATTGCCAGAGAGGTTAACGAAATGATGAAAAAGCTTATTATTGGTTTATTTGCTTTATCAGTAAACTTGTTGCCGAACATGGTTATGGCAGCGGGTCCATCGGTTCCTTTAATGGAAGCGAATAACGACCTTACTGATCAACCATCTTTACAGCGCGGTGCAAAGTTGTTCATGAACTACTGTCTTGGTTGTCACCAAATGCAGTATCAACGTTATGAACGTACTTTTCGCGATATTGGTATCCCAACAGAGGTTGGTTTAGAACAATTGATTTTTGACGGTTCTAAAGTCGGTAGCCATATTACTAACGCGATTACAAAAGATGATGCAGCAAAATGGTTTGGTGCGGCTCCGCCGGATTTAACGCTAATTGCTCGTGTAAAATCACCAGATTATATTTACACGTACTTAAAATCGTTTTATAAAGATGAATCTCGCCCGTTTGGTGTAAATAACATTGTTTTCCCATCTGTTGGTATGCCTCATGTTCTTCAAGAGCTGCAAGGTTTGCCAACGCCAATTACTGAAGAAGTAGAAGAGCATGGTCACACTGTGACTAAAGTTATTGCTACTGAAACAGATGGTACGGGTGAACTAAGCGTAGATGAATACGACCAAGCAGCTCGTGATTTAACGAACTTCCTTGAGTACGTGGGTGAACCTTCACGTCTTGAGTCGGAAGCATTAGGTATTAAGGTAATCGGATTTTTAATTATCCTGTTTATCTTGGCATTTATGCTTAAGAAAGAATACTGGAGAGATGTTCATTAAGTTTGAACATATTTAAAGGTAATTTTGCAATAGGGGCTTAAGCCCCTATTGCTGTTTTAGTGATTTAATGGAGGTAGGCATGGCCGTAGCTGCCAATAAGCGCCCTGTAATGACCCTTTTTTCTGGGGCTAACTGTATGTATAGCCACCAAGTACGAATTGTACTTGCGGAAAAAGGTGTAAGTGTAGATATTCATTTGGCTGAAAAAGATAACCTGCCAGAAGCACTTCACGAAATTAACCCTTACGGTACAGTGCCAACACTGATTGACCGTGAGCTTGGTTTATATCAGGCAAATATCATCATGGAATACCTTGATGAACGTTTTCCTCATCCTCCACTAATGCCTGTATACCCGGTAATGCGTGGCCGTAGCCGTTTAATGATGCACCGTATTGATACAGATTGGTACAGCCTAGCTGAAAAAATCATCAATAACGCATCTGATGCAGCTCAAGCTCGTAAAGAGTTAACAGAAGCATTACTAGCTGTAGCACCTATCTTTAGTGAAGCTCCTTACTTTATGAGTGAAGAGTTTAGCTTAGTGGATTGTTACTTAGCTCCACTACTGTGGCGTTTACCAGAGTTTGGTATTGAGCTTAATGGTGCTGGTTCTAAAGAGCTTAAAGAATACATGATCCGTTTATTTGAACGTGAGTCATTCCAAGCTTCTTTAACTGAAGCTGAGCGTGAGATTCGTTTATAATGACGCCTAATCGTCCTTATTTATTACGTGCTTTTTTTGATTGGATAGTTGATAACGAATGCACGCCACATCTAGTGGTAGACGCTGGGTTTGCTAATGTACAAGTGCCTACACAGTTTGTTCAAGACGGACAAATTGTTTTAAACATAAGTCCATCAGCAGTCACACAGTTTTCGTTAGACCTAACCCAACTTAGCTTTAACGCGCGCTTTGGTGGTCAGCCAATGCAAGTGTATGTGCCCTTAGGTGCAGTGCTGGCAATATATGCACGTGAAAATGGTGAAGGTACGGTCTTTACAGCAGACGAGTTTTTAGGGGACGAAGACGACTTTGCTCCAGAGCTTGAAAGTGTTGACTCATCAGCTGAATTTATTGATGAAGCACCACCAGAAAAGCCTGAAAAGAAAAAAGGCTCTCATTTACGTGTTATTAAATAATACATAAATGCCAAAAAAAACCGCTTATTAAGCGGTTTTTTTTATGCCTGATACAAAAGCGAGCCGGTGTATGTAATTAGGCTATCTATCATTTTACAACTACATATATTCAAAAACTTTTATTACGCGTTCAACGCCAGATACATTACGTGCAATGTTTACTGCTTGATTAGATTCAGACTCAGAGACTAATCCCATTAAAAATACTTCACCGTTCTCAGTAACTACCTTAATATTATTGCTACTAATATTCTTTGCAGTGAGTAGCTGCGCTTTTACTTTTGAGGTTAACCATGAGTCGTGGGTTTGTGTGGTGATACCAATATTTGATCCAATACGGATTTGATTATGAATTTTACGAATACCAGCAACGTCTTCAATTGTACGTTGAGCTTCACCTTTCATTTCTTGATTTGCGACTTGACCAACTAATAAAACGATACCGTTTACGCTTACTGCATTGATATTAGCAAATTTCTCAAGGCGCTCTACCTCACTCAAGGCAATGCTGGCTTTTATCTCAATATTGTTATCATCAATTTGTGAGCCAATAGTGCGGCGATCGTTCGCTGCTGTTACTGCACTAGCTGTACCTGCAACAATAGCGGCCGCACAGCCTTGCAATAATACAACAGTACTTAAAACAATAAGGGAGCGTTTAAACATAGTTTTCATCCTGTGGAAAGAGGGTTAAATCAACAAGTTCGCTTAAACAGTGTAAGTTAACTAAATGCGATTCGATAATACGGCTAGGGCGCTTAGAAGGGGTTCTTATTTCAACGTCATTAGGGCCAAGTAAGCCAACTAATTCCCCTCCATCATCACCGACCATCACGATTACTTTCATATCTTTAGTAAGTGCAGCCTCTACAGCAGAAATAATATGTTTTTCGTTACCGTTTATAGCAAGTGCAAGAAGTAAATCTCCTTGCTGGGCAAAAGCACGAACTTGTCGCGCAAATGTATCGTGATCATCGCCTTGGTTATTTTGACCTAAATTTATATTTTCTTGAGACAAAGCTATCGCGGGGAGACACGGCCGCTCAGTTTCATAATGGTTAACAAGTACACCCGCAATATGTTGGGCTAGCATATGGCAATTTGCAGTGCCGCAACAAATGAGTTTATTACCGTTTATCAAGCTTTGTGCAATGGTAAATGCTGCTGATTCAAGTGCACTGGGTAATACTTCACCTGCAGCGATTTGTACTTGAATGCTCTCTGTAAAAATTTCTTTAATTGTATCTTGCATAGCCTACCAATAATTTATACTTAATCTTTATATGAACTTAAGCCTATATTGCCTAAGTATTTAAAATACGTTTTTAAGCCAGTTAATTTTGGGAGATGATTCTCCTGTAATGGCTACATAATCAATTCTAAGCGCTTCATTTGTTAAGTTTTTAGCGGCTAAGTAATGATAAATACTGCGTTTTAGTCTTGCCTGCTTCTGCGGGCTTAATGCATAATTAGCGCCGCCGCGCGCATTGTTTTTACGAAATTTAACTTCTACAAAAACAAGGGTGTCACCTTCTTTCATAATGACATCAAGCTCACCAAAGGGGCAGTAATAATTACGCTCAATGGGGGTTAATCCCTGAGATACCAAATATTTTTGCGCTTGGAGCTCATAATATTGACCTTTTTCACGGCTATTTTGCCACAGCTCTTTAAACCACGACATGTCGCCCCCTTTAATTACTTGTTTGTATTGTATTTGCTGATTGCATAAATAGTGGTATTGGGCGCTGCGTTTTTAACTGCACCGGTTTTATACGACGATTAGAATACTGCGCCCAATTTAATGTTCGCTCTATGTGCCCACTGCTGTTTATAGATAACTTACCGCTTAAACCACTAAATTCGTTGCCAGGCACAATACTTAGTTGCCTTATTTCTGGAAGTACTAATATTGCATCATACGCCATAGCAAATAAACGCTGGCTTATATCAACTTGTTCAGGCCATAAAGTGTCATATTGTGCTCGCAAGGTATGTAGTTTAACTTGTGAGTTAAGCATCCATGGGAGCTCAGTAAAATATAGTCCTTCTAGATCACCTTTATCTGTACGGTCAATTTGTTTGCTATGACTTTTAGAGCTGGCATAAAGTGGGATACGATCAGCAAATGTACTTACATTTACATCAAGGTAAGGTTTAATTAAACGGGTTTCTATTGCATCACCTAAAATGTAAATAACATCTATGTCACTACGCGATCGCGTTTCGTTCTCTACTTCTTGTTTAAAAAGTGCTTTTACAGTTTTTATACGCTCTTTAGACTTATCAACTTCTAGTAAGCTGGTAATTGTATTAGGCATGTCTTTTTTATCATTATACAGGCCAATCTGAGGTTTGGTTTCACTGTAGCGTTGCCACTGTAAATTAAAGTAGTCAATTAAACGTTGGCCATTTACATTATTAGGTGCAAGCAACATTGGTTTTTGGTAGCCCATGGCTAAAAAGTGTTCTAAAGCTTGCTCTACTTCGTGTTCAGGACTCAGCGCAAAGAAGTAATGCTGCAATGAAATACGCTCACCATCAAAGGTATTTAAATGCAGAGCCGGTATATTTATCAAGGTGTTAGCTGCTGTAAGTTTATCAATATTGGCTTTTAACAAAGGCCCAACAACAAAGTCGGGGTTTATTTCCTCAATTTTAGCTGCAAGTTCTTCAGTGTTTAGGTTTTCATCTAGAAACAGAGTTTCACTAATGTTTTGTTTATCAAGCGCAGCTAGAACACCGGCTTTGAGTGCATCGCCTAATCGCTCATTTGGCCCTGATTGTGGGAGCAGTATAACTAAACGTTCTATATTTATAGGGGAAAACTCTGTAAACAATTCATCTTGTTTAGGTAATACCGTTACCGCTGGGTGTCCAACATAGCGGCGTCGCCAGTTATTGATTGCTTGATCTAACTCAACACCGCTGCTTGTATATACTTGATGATATAAGGCAAGGTTAGCCCAACCTTGTTGAATTACTGAACCTCGGTTAAAGCGCTCTAATGCATAAGATGACAGTTTTTTTAAGTTATCCCACAAGTTTTGATTAAGCTGTGGGATCTCAATATTATTTTTAGCTGCTGTCTCAGATGCCCTAAAGAAATAAGGGGCCGCTTTTTTAGGAAAATTTTGTGATGCGTAAATACTGGCAGTTAAAAACTGATGCCATGCAAAGTGCTCGGGTTGGGTTAGTTGCCCGTCTAGCGATTGTAGAATAACCAAGGCTTGAGCATTTTTATTCTGTTGTTTTTGCGCAAACGCAATATAAAGACGGTTTTGAATTTGATCAACACTGGCTGTTAATTCAAGGTCGCTACCTATTTTTTCTAGTAGCGGCCAGTTTTGCTCTGTAATAGCTGCATCTCTTGCGCTATACAACAATTGTATTTTATCAGCCCCTTGACGATTTTGAGCCAATTGATAGATAGATTGTGCGCTGGTAGCTTGATTTTTTAATACATTTGCACTGTTACTGAAGTTATCACTGTTTTTAGTTGGTTTTTCGGTTGTGCTGCACGCCGATAACCCTGACAATATAATTAATAGACTAACTAGTTTAAGTCGCACAATGATTTCCCAATACGTTAACGCGATTTGCTTATATTACTGACTGACGCAGGAGACCTCAATGTTAAATGAGGAGAATTCACAGAAAATTGGCACTCTTTACATTGTAGCCACCCCAATTGGCAATTATGACGACTTAAGTCAGCGTGCAATCGCGACATTATCGCAGGTTGACTTAATAGCTGCTGAAGATACTCGCCATACCGGCAAGCTACTTAGCCACTTTGGTATCAAGGCTAAAACATTCGCATTACACGACCACAACGAAAAGCAAAAAGCACAACAAATTATTGATCAACTTAATCAAGGTTTAAATATTGCTTTAGTATCTGACGCTGGTACACCACTAATTAGTGATCCAGGCTACGCTGTTGTAAATCTATGTCGCGAACAAGGCGCGCATGTGACACCTATACCTGGTGCGTGTGCTGCTATTACCGCTGTATGTTGTTCAGGCTTACCAACCGACCGCTTTCAGTTTTTAGGCTTTACGCCAGCTAAAAGCAAAGCTCGGCAAGACTTTTTTACCGAAGCTGTTAACTCAGGTATCACCAGCATAATGTACGAAAGTACGCACCGTATTATGGCAAGCCTTGATGATTTAGCACTAGCACTTGGCGACGATCAACACGTTGTTTTTGCTAAAGAGCTAACCAAAACCTTTGAAACATTTTTTAATGGTAGTGTAAGTGAGCTTAAACAGTTTTTAACAGATGATCCTACCAAGCAGCGCGGCGAAATAGTGCTGATGCTTGCGGGCAAACCAAAGCAAATAGACGATGTTCCGCCTGAAGCGCGCAAAATGTTGGCACTTCTTGAGAGTGAAATGCCAATGAAAAAAGCCTGTGGCGTGGTTGCTGAATACTTTGGAATGAAGAAAAACGCTTTATACAAAACAATTATTGAAGAAAAAGAGTAAATTTTACTGCGCTTGGTATTAGCCTCATGTATACTGCGCGCCGAGTCAGCCAAGATGATCGCTGCCTGTGACGAAAATGATCAGGGGGAGGAAAGTCCGGGCTCCATAGGGCAGAGTGCCAGCTAACGGCTGGGGGGCGTGAGCCCACGACAAGTGCAGCAGAGAGGAGACCGCCAACTTCGGTTGGTAAGGGTGAAAGGGTGCGGTAAGAGCGCACCGGGCCGCTAGTAATAGTCGGTTGCAAGGTAAACTCCACTCGGAGCAAGACCAAATAGGGTTCTATCATTTTAAATAATGAACGCGTGGCCCACGTGAGAACCGGGTAGGTTGCTTGAGCCATAGAGCGATTTATGGCCTAGACGAATGATTATCACTTTCTTCGGAAAGGACAAAACCCGGCTTACCGGCTGACTCACTCATTCAACAAAAAAGCCCGCAGTTAACGCTGCGGGCTTTTTTGTGTTTAAATTTTAGGGGAAGTTATTCGTTTTTAGCCGTATGCTCATGGCACTTGGTAGAATTTCAATAAAAAGTAATAATCGGGCTGTGAGAAATTATGATGTATGAAGTCAAGATTTGACCCTGGCGATCTGATGTAGGTTATTGAGCGAGGATATGAAAAAATATAGGTTTAATTTTAAGTTGGTTCATTTCATTGAAAATGAAAGACTTGTTGTGTAGCTTAGCAGTTAGGACTTACCAAGTAAGGTGTTTGGGGTTAATACTGTCCCCTTATTTTCACAAGGAATAAAGATGCATATTAGTAAAATTCGAATTCAGAATTTTAGGTTACTCAAAGATACAACATTAGATTTAGAGGATGAAGAAAATAATGATTTATCGCTTTTGATAGGTAAGAACAATTCTGGAAAAACATCTTTCATAGTTTTATTTGAAAAATTTCTTAAATCTAAAAAGTTCTACTTTGCTGATTTTCCACTTTCACTCCGTCAAGATATCCTTAAACTAAGCCATCAAACAGATGTGTACTCGTTAGCGATAAGATTATCATTAGATATAACGTATAATGAAAAAGATAGCTTACATAACCTTTCAGATTTTATTGTAGATCTTGATACGGAATGTAATTTGGCTCGAATCTCGATTGAAGCGACTATTAATAAATCAAAACTCTTAAAAGATCTTGAAGCAGTTATAAATACAAGAGAAGAGTTCATCAAAAAGAATCTTTTCGAATATATTCAGGTTAATTACTATATTTTTGATGATTATAGTGATTTTGAGTCAAAGCATCGCTCTAAATTAATTCAAAAAGAAGCTGCAGATGTCAATAGCTTAATCAATTTGAAAATAATTAAAGCAAATAGAAATGTAACGAGTTCTGATGCAAAACCTCATGAACGGAAAATACTCTCACATTTAACAACTTTGTATTATAACAGTAAAGTCAAAATGTCTCATGATGAACTCGCCGCTATTAATTCATCAATTATTGAAGCAGATAGAGAGCTTAGTGATAATTATAAAACTTTTTTTGAGCCTTTCCTTAAAAATGGTAAGTCTTTTCTGGGCCTCACAGACTTAAACGTTGTTTCGGACTTGCAATCAAAAGAAGTAATGGCAAGTCATTCCAAGATAACGTACGGAAAGGATGATACCGAGTTGCCTGAGCATCAAAATGGTTTAGGGCACATGAATATACTCTATTTACTTCTTAACATAGAAATTGAAAAGCAAGACTTTTTAGAGGCCAATCGAGATATCAACCTTTTATTTATTGAAGAGCCAGAAGCTCATACTCATCCTCAGCTACAATATATATTTATTGATAAAATAAAAGACACTTTAAATGAGATAAAAGGTCTTCAAACTTTCATTTCCACCCATTCTGCTCATATCGTCAAAAAGTGCAATTTTAAGGATATTCGCTACTTTCGGACTCTCAAAAAAGAACTGAATACAGAGGTTCTGAACTTCTACTTAGAGCTACAGAAAATGTATGTAGATGAGTCCAATGATGAAGAAGATAAAATAGAGAAGGAAAACTTTAAGTTTCTTAAACAGTATTTAACAATTGAGTCTTCAGAGTTATTTTTTGCAGAGAAGATCATCTTTATCGAAGGCACTTCTGAAAAAATACTCCTGCCATACTTCATAGACCAATTTGATAAAGAAAGAGTTGGTGATGAAGGAGATATTGCACTTACTTCTCAAAATATTTCGATACTTGAAGTCGGAGCGAATGCTAAAGCATTTAAGCACTTCCTTAATTTCCTTCAAATAAAGACACTTATCATCACAGACCTAGATACTACAAGGTGGAGTGAAAGTAGTTATAAAGCATGTCCCGTTAAAGAAGGGACACATACGAGTAATGCTACTATTAGGCATTACTTTAATTCACCCGAGTTTAAGGAAAAAGACTTTCCTATATGGATGGATAAATTAAAAAAACATCAACACAGAGATCCATCGTCACTGATCAAGGTAGCATATCAAGATACTGAAAATAGTTACCAAGGAAGAAGCTTTGAAGAGTCTTTTGTCAGTGTAAATATGAAAATAATTGGTCGCAATATCGATGACATTAGTGGGCTCAAAAACAAAAAGAGGTTTGAAGAGTGCAAGTCTGATCCTGACAAATTTGTAGATATAATTCTTGATAGTAAGGGAAAGTCTAGTTTTGCTTCATCCATACTCTTCCTTGCTCTTTCAAAAGACAATTTAAAGTGGAACACTCCCTCGTATATCAAGGAGGGATTAAAATGGATAGCCAAATAACACCACAGCAACAAATTCAAAAATGTATAGCTGAAAGCATGAGTTTTGTTTTACAGGGAGGTGCGGGGTCTGGGAAGACTGAAACGCTAAAACATACTCTGCAGTTTCTATCACAAGATTACTCTAAGAATAGGGTTGCGTGTATTACACACACTAACTTGGCAGTTAATGAAATTATTGACCGTGTTGGAGATGGCTATAAAGTGTCCACTATACACTCATTTCTTGCGGCCTTAATTAAGAATCATACAAAAGCGATTCAGCAGGTTATACATGAAATTTTTATAGTTTCTAACGTAGAATTTGAAACTGAGGAAAATTCAGACCTAGCTGGTAATGAACTAAAAAAAGCTAACCATGATAACTACAAGAGGACTTATAAAAAATACGCAAAGCTAAAATATATAGTTAAAGGCGAAACTTCTGCCAAAGAAATAGGTAAAAGAGAATATGATAAAGCTCCTACTGAGCATAATTATGAACTGAATTTAAAAATAGCTGAATTGAATGCTGAAGTCTGTAATGTTATCAAAGATAAAGATCATCGAAATATCAAATACAATGATTCACGCTTTGATAGGTTTAAAGATCTATCATTTGGGCATGACAGTTTACTCAAAGTTGCCGCTCTACTCTTTAAACGTTTCCCAAAACTAGGAAGGATTTTAAGTGATAAGTATGACTTTGTTTTAATTGATGAATATCAAGACACGAATGAAGAAATTATTGAAGTGTTTTTAAAGTACCTTCCAAAAGAAAGAAAAACGACTGTTGGCTTATTTGGTGATTCTATGCAAAGTATTTACTCTGATGGTATTGGAGATGTTCGCGCATACATTGATTCAGATCAGATTGTCGAGATAGCAAAAGAAGATAATTTCAGATGTTCAGAGCAGGTAATTGACTTTGTTAACTACTTGAGAATAGATGCTCTCAACCAAAAACTAGCATTCAAAATTAAACAAGATGGCATCAAAGAAATATTAAAAGATAGGCAAGGACATGTTAGCTTGCTTTATGCTGTCTGGGATAATGTCAAGCCTCACTCTAAGAGCTCCCCTGAAACAAAACAGGCATACCTAGATTTCATCGATAAATTAATAGATTTTGCAGATGGTGAAGAGCGATCCCATAAAAAGTTAATGCTTACAAATAAGTCAATAGCAGGCAAAGTTGGCTTTGCTGGTTTGTACAAAGTGTTTTCTGATAGATATACGGATGTCAAAGATGAGATCGAAAAAGTACTTTCAAGCATTCAAGTGCTTGATCTCGCAGAGTTATGTAATGCCTATAGTGGTTCGGAAAAAAGGTATAACTTTATATTATCTGAACTTAAAAAGTCAGGGTTTGTACTTAAAACCCTGAGAGAAAAAGAGAGGATAGTGGCCGCATTCGAAAAAATAACTAGAGGAAACCTTAGTATAAATAAAACTCTTGAAGTGGCTTTTAAAGAAAATATTCTTGCTAAGTCAGAAGCTCATCTGGCTTATGTTGATCGTAAAGAAGCTTTTTTATCTGAATTGAAAAATGATGAAGAGTATCAACAGCTCAAAATGATTTTCAATGCAGGATCTAATAGCTTAACCAAAATGGTCAAGCAAGTACCTGAATTAACTGAAGAAGCTTTCAATGAGTTCCATAGTAACTTCAAACGAGAAAGGTTTTATCATGATCTGTTCTCTGAAGAGATCAGTTTTAGTGAGATAAACAGATATTACAAATATCTAAATGAGGAGTGTGATTTCATTACAATGCATAAAACTAAAGGCTCAGGTATTGAGAACGTTTTAGTTGTCTTAGATGAGTACTTTTGGAATAAGTACAGTTTTAAGTTCAGTGATGATAGTACAGAAACCTCCAGTGTATTTACACCCCCTAACATGAAGTTGTTTTATGTAGCGTGTTCTCGAACGATAAAAAACCTTACAGTTGTAAAAGTGGTAACAAAGGAAGAAAAGGAGCATCTATTAAAAGTATTTCCTGAATTTGAAGAGGTTCCAATAAATGAATGACGCTATGAATTCAAAATCATTTAATACTGAACTAACGTTAATACATATTAACGTTAGTTGACAAAGGCTTAATATTTCAAGGATACTTTTTATAGTCGTGAGTGAGGGCATTCCGAATTATAAAGCTGCGTTTAGAGGCTGCTATGTAAAAATGCTAAGTAAGTCACTATTAAAAGTAATCCCAGTTAAATTATTTTCTTTCACAAGAGTTTTAAATGCGGCATTACAGTAAATTGATTTACCACCTTGCATGCTCGACTTAAAAATTAGATTTAGATCGGACTTAAAGGCCAGAGATTTTAGACCATCTTCAAATCCATCTAGATAAGCTTTTTCCGTCAAATCTTTATCTTCTTCTTCAAAAATTAGTTGTACTAGCTCAGACTTGATC
>NZ_JJNZ01000026.1 GCF_000690055.1 Pseudoalteromonas fuliginea | reverse complement strand
TCGCCTATTTATGGGGAACAACCACCGTTCATAGGTTCCGCCTTGTCGAAACACCAAACATTCTGCTGCAAATTCAACCACCAAAGTTCAGCACGTCCTAGTACGCTTTATCTACACGCACTGTGTTGTCGTTCAAGTAAACTAATCTTACGTTATCGCCTTTGCTAAAGCGCATTGATTGGTCTTGATCTTGAACAACCATAAACTGGTCGCCGTTTTCAACTTGTATTAATAACTCTACAAAATGATTTTGCTGATAATGACTTTGCTGCTGCCTATTATGCGCAATACTGCCGCCAATTACCGAGCCTAATATTGTTGCTACTGTGCGGCCGCTGCCGCCACCAAACTGGTTGCCTACAACACCGCCGAGTAATGCACCGCCGAAGGTTTTCCAGCCGTTGTTTTTGTCTTGAATGATTTCTTGTTCGGTAATATTGCGTACCGATTTTACGTCACCAAATAAAACTTGCTGCACAGGGACTGCTTTATTGCGCTCGTATTTAGCAAACGTAGGCGCACTTATTGTAAGTAAAGCGCACATAATTACAGTAATTGCTTTCATAACTTGCTCCTTTTATACCAACCTGCATAAATCTTTGATCAATTTAACGAATTAAATTGCGCTATAACGTCGTTAAAAATTTTTTATTTAGAACCACTAGATACAAAAATCTCTGTCTAGTACTAGCGTAATTTTCTTAACGTTAAATAGACCCCATATATAAGCCGATTGGTATTAGCTACCAGCCAAAGGTTGATTTTTCTTTCGTTTTACGAATTTCAGTTTCGTCTGCCCATTCAACTAGGCCGCTTTCCATATCCATTAAACGCATCGTAAATTTATAGTATACGTCTGATTTATCGGCATTTGATTTAACTATGCTCGATAAATTTCCGTATAACATATATTGCGCGCCAATTTGTTTACCAAATGCAACGGCTGTTGCAGGGTTAACAAGGGCATCTTCGTTCTGAAACGTTAATTGCTCACGTACTGACTCAACACGCGTCATATCTACAAAACGGAACTTACCGCTGCGTAGCATTTGTGTTGAGATTGAATCGGTGATTGATTCAGTATCAATGTGTTCACTGGTTTTGTTTTTAATACGCTCAACAAATACTACAGGGCGTTTATTAGCGGTCATTGTGCCAACAACGGGTGAGCTGAGTAATGAATCGGTCATTTGGCTCGCTACTTTTTGTAAGTCAGTAGAGCCAAAATTAATATCGGTTGTTTCTACGGCTTGTGCGTCGCCATAACTTACTACGGCTTTATTAGCACAGCCACTTAATACTAAAGCGCTCAAGCCAACTAAAGCGTAAGTTGATGCTGTTTTAAATTTGTTACTGATGATCATGGTTGTTTCCTTTAATCTTTAAATTCTTGTGATTCGGTAGACACTTCTCTTACTGCTAAAGAAAAGGTAACTGCATCAGAGCTTGGTGCTAAGCCCGGTAATTGTGTTTTTGCAAAACCAAATAAGGTGAGTGCTTGCCAAGGTGAGTGGTTGCCTTTAATAACAAAGCCGTCTTTATCAAACCAATTAAATTGATACTGTAAATACTGTGATTTTTTATACTGACTCGAAAGTGTCACTACCACATCGGTTAACTGGTTTGTTTGACGGGTCTTTATGTCAGTTATAGTCAGCTTTTTACTTAAAGCTGGGTTATCAACACGTAATTGCTCATTAAACTGGCTTTTATTTTGTTCAACAGAAATACCGGATGTAATCGGTTTACTTGAACATGCACTTAGCATTAGTACTGCTAATAATGGCGCTATGTATTTCATGATGGCTCCTAAAGTTGAACTACGTGGTAATTAAAGTAGTTATTGATAGAGGTTAAGTAAATTAACGTTAACCCTTGCTTACTAATGGTGAAATTTATAGGCGCTTGTGTGCCTATATGCAGAGAATGCTCACCTGTATTTAGGTTTTGCCTTGCAACACTTATTTGATTTGGAAGCGTAAGCCAACTGCGTGTATCAGCTTGCTCAGATGCCAAATTATAAATATTGGCAATTATGTTACCTACATCACCGGCGCTGCGAGCAAATTCTGCACGCACTTTTTCTTTTGCCACTAACCTAAGTACTTGACGGGCTACTTTTGCAGGTATTTGATCTTCTAATGTTTTGGCTGCAAGTGCTTCAATGTGTACCAGTGGACTAAGCGTTAAGCTTTGTGCATCAATGTTTATGGTGTTAAAACGGCGCACATAGGCGTTATCTTTATATACCGGCATTGCTAGGCTATAAAAGCGTGCATCGCCACGTGATGAATAAATTGGTAAGCGCAGTTTAAATTCATCTTGTTTTGGTACTAAGCCTTGTTCAAATAAAACAATCACTTCGCCTTGTGATGAAGAAATAGTTGGCGCATCACTAAAACGTTTTTTGAATTCACTTAAGTCTTGCGCAAACCCTTGTTTTTTAGCAAGGCGTATTACGTCCTGTTGTAAATAAATATTGTTAGGTTGTATAGCGAGTGCTTTTTTATAATCAATATAAGCATCGTCGTATTGTTTAGCACTTTGGTAAAGCAAAGCAGATAAGTAAAACGTGTAGGCATTTTGAAAGCCATTTTTTACATCCCTGGTTACATTGTTCATACTCGGGTAGTGCTGTTGCGCTTCTTTTATTGTTGAGTCTACTTCAGTTTGATTTTCTGCAAGTGCATCAACTTGTACTTTATTAGCTCTACGAATTTCTACTAAAGCGCCTTCAATATCATTTTTATATACATAGTTAAGTGCTTTATAGCTATGAAGCATGCTCATTTCGTAAGCAGGTGGAACATAGGTAATGGCTGAGTCGTTAGTAAATAACGCATTACTTTGTTCAAGCCCTGCACTTACCTGTATTTTGGCGGCTTCACGTTTTTTTTGCATTTGCGTATACACATTCTCGAATTTGCTTTGTGCATCATTTGCTGTATTCGCTAAGTCGTTTAAACGAGCTTGCTCGAGTTGGTTGAGTAAGTAGCTGCTGTGCAGGGTGCTATTATTAGCAATAAGGGATTGCGCTTCTTCGATGTTATTTTTCTCGATCGCATTTCTTATTGGTGTCATTTGCGTGGCATAGTCATTAAATAGGTCACTAAAACCTATTGTGCTACACCCACTTAAAATAAAACAAAAGCTTAAAGTTATACTTAGGCGCACTGCGCACTCCTCTTAATTTACCTGCATACATTAACATATTATTTTTAGCTAAATGTGTGAAATATTGTAAAAAATCGTAGAGTAAAATTGCCTGCTAATCTAGAAATATAAGATCACACTGGTGAACAAAACGTGAATTCTATTAATTTTTATCAACTACACTGAAATAGTAATTTAGCTTTTACGGTCTAGCTATTTGTTATATCACTCAGAGGAAATAAAAAATGAAAAAGTTCACAGGTGCAGCAATGGCTGTAATGGTTGCAGGTTTAGTTGGTTGTAATGCTACAGAGGCAGAAACATCACCATCAAGTTCTGTTGCAAATAATGGCGCAACAACTGATTTAGTTCATTGTTACGATGCAAATGTGTGTGGCGGTCATAACGATTGTAAAACAGCTGAAAATGCATGTGCTGGTCAAGCATCATGTAAAGGTACTGGTTTTGTAGCTATGCCTGCAAAAGCGTGTGCTGACGTTGGCGGTAAAGTAAAAGATAAATGGGTTGGCAGTGTAGCTAAAGCTGATTTAGTACATTGTAATGATGTAAATGTATGTGGCGGTCATAATGATTGTAAAACAGCTAATAACGCGTGCGCTGGACATGCATCATGTAAAGGGACTGGTTTTGTATCAATGCCAGCAAAAGCATGTGGTGACATTGGTGGTTCTGTAGGTAGCTAATACCAATTTTATTAAAAATATGATCTTTTTATCGCATTAAATAGCACACTTATTGCGTTATTTTCTTAGCGCTATAATAGATCACAAATTTAATGCAATTGGTATAAAAATTTATCGAACGCATAAAATAAGCCTGAACGATGTATTTTATTATTCAGGCTTATTAAGGAAGTTTATGACAAATCGTTTTTTAGGTTTTGGTTTAGGACTAAGAGCCCCTCATTTTGAGCAAATTATTGCAGAGAAACCAGCTGTAGATTGGTTTGAAATTATTTCAGAAAACTATTTTGTAGCCGGTGGAAAACCTTGGCATTATTTAAATAAAATCAGATCTGATTACCCCATTGTGATGCATGGTGTATCAATGTCGATTGGTAGTACAGACGCAATCAACAAAGACTATTTAAATCAGTTAAAAAACACCATTGCAAGAGTAGAGCCGCAGTGGGTGTCTGATCATTTATGCTTCACTCAAGTTGGCGGCATAAATAGCCACGATTTACTGCCAATGCCTTACACCAATGAGGCGCTTGAACATTTAGCTAATAAAATATCGCAAGTTCAGGACTACCTAGGCCGAGAGATGATTTTTGAAAATGTGTCGAGTTATTTAACATACAACGCTTCACAAATGAGTGAGTGGGAATTTTTAGCGCAATTACATAAGCAAACTGGCTGTAAGTTTTTAATGGATGTAAACAATGTTTATGTAAGTGCACGTAATCACGACTTTAACGCAATGGATTATTTATCGGCTATTCCGAGTACTGCTATTGCGCAAATTCACTTAGCAGGACATCAAGACTTTGGTACGCATATTATAGATACTCATGATGAAGATGTCCCAGATGCGGTATGGGACTTATATGCTCAGTATGCAAAAACATTAGGCCCTGTAAGTACTATGATTGAACGCGATGATAATATTGGCTCCCTTGATGATTTAATAACTGAGCTTGAGCATGCTAAAACGCTAGTGAAACCGTTTTGGGATATTAGAGCATGAGCGATTTAGCGAAGCTGCAACAACAGTTTATGGATTTACTGCAAGGTGAAAGTTCGGATATTAGCGACCAAATTGCGCAGCAAGGGCAGTTAAACACACAACAGCGACTCTCTATTTATCAAAACGCTTATAAAATTCGTTTAAGAGCTGTTGTAGAACAAGATCACGAACAGTTGGGCATTTACTTAGGTGATGATTTATTTGAGATGATGGTTGATGGTTATTTAGCTTTATATCCTTCAACTCATACGTCACTACGAATTTTTGCAGATAAATTACCTGATTACTTAGCCACCAATACTCCTTTTAACGATTACCCCATACTTGCAGATATAGCCAAATTTGAACGACTATTGCTAAGCGCGTTTGATGCAAGCGATAAAACATTACTCAATGTATCAGAGCTTGAAAGTATTGAACCACAGCAATGGCCAAATTTACTATTAAAATTACATCCAAGTGTACAGTTAGTCGCGTTTAATACGTTGGCGGTTGAAAGTTGGCAGGCAATAAAAGAAAAGCAAACACCGCCAGAACCAATAGCCTCAGAACCTCGCTTTTGGGTTATTGCACGTGATATTGACAGGCGTACACAATATTTAAGCGTTGATGAACAAGAGCATCGCTTGCTGAATCTATTAAAACAAAACACACCCTTTGCACAGTTATGCCAATCCTGTTTAAATGAGCTCCCTGGTGAGCAAATCGCTGGGTTTTTAATTACTAAAATTAATCAGTGGCTTGAACGTGGTTGGTTAATTAACGAGTAAGTTTAAACAACAATGTTTTTTTGTTGCAAAGGAATTTTTTTGAAAGCCACCATATACACAATCATTGCTTTAATTGCGTTTGCCGCAAATTCTCTTTTTTGCAGAATGGCTTTAGCCGAAGGCTATATAGATGCTTGGAACTTTACAGTTATTCGCTTACTAAGTGGTGCAGCGTGTTTGGGCATTATAATGGCTATTTATACCCATAATTTAAAACGTAAAGGCACATTTAACCCCGCTATTATAAGTGACAGAGGAAGCTGGCAAAGCAGTATTAGCCTTTTGGTTTATGCACTTTGTTTTTCGATTGCCTACGTAGAGCTCGATACAGGCACTGGCGCACTTATTTTGTTTTCCGCTGTGCAACTTACTATGATTGGCTGGGGTATTTATCAAAAAGAGCAATTAAGTGTGCTTCAGTGGTGCTCGTTTATAGTGGCGCTAGGCGGCTTTGTATATTTAATGCTGCCATCCGCTGCAGTGCCTTCACTGTTTGGTGCATCACTTATGGCACTCAGCGGTATAGCATGGGGTATTTACAGTATTCGCGGTAAAGTGTGTGTATCGCCACTGCGTACTACTGGGTTTAACTTTATAAGAAGCTTAGTGGCTATCCCTGTTTTATTACTTGTAGGTATGAGTTATTTAAAAAATATGAGTATTGAAGGGGTGTTACTTGCGTGTGCCTCGGGTGCGATAGCATCTGGGATTGGTTACAGTGTTTGGTATGTAGCTATGCCACTGCTTAAAAGTACCCAAGCTGCTGTTGTGCAGTTGTGTGTGCCGGTACTTGCAGCCATTGCCGGGGTTTTGTTTTTATCAGAGCAGGTAACAATGGAGTTTGTAGTCGCAAGCGCGTTAATTTTAGGCGCTGTGCTGGTATTTATTTTAAATAAAAAGAAGGCATAATATTATTTGAGCGAGCCTTCTTTTAGGGGTGTGCTTACGTTTGTTACAAAGCGTGTATAAATAGCAGGTAAGTTATCAAGTATTGCCTGCTTGCCCTGTAGTTCACTGTTTTTTATACATTCAAAAAGTACTTGCTCGCTAAGTTTATTCACTAATAATTGTGACTGCTTAATATGGCTTATATGCCAAAGCTCAGGTGCGACGCCACCTAAATCATGCTGGTAAGGGCGATAAAAGCCAAACTTACCCAAGTTGTCATCAAGCCAGTTACTTAAAGGTGCAAACGGCCCACCTTGCAGGTATTCATCAGGTGTTAGCTGTAGCTTATAATCATCACTTACTGCGGCTTTATCAAACACATCTAAGTCAGTCCCTAAATGATGCCTGCTTGCCCCAGGTAGTGCAGAGTAGAGCATTATAGCTATACATTTATCAATCTCGCTTAGCTTAGTTAAATCTACAATTTCTTGCTGTTTATTATAAACAGGTCGAATACCTAAAAACTTATTATTCCAAATAATTGACTGACGTTCAAAGTCGCGAAAACTTGAGGCAATAGTAAGATCAAATCCCGCTTTTTGAGCTGCACTTTGTAGTGCTAAAAAGTCGCTAGTAATAGCGCTGTGCAAGCGATGATTTTGTATATCAGTTAAATGTGTATCACTTTGCCCTGTAATACACATTATTGGTGTTGGTTGAGTGGCATCCATTATGTTAAAAGTTGCTCTAATATTTGCTCGTAAATGTTGGTAAGGGCTATTAAATCATCGGTACTTACGCATTCATCTACTTTATGAATAGTAGCGTTACGTGGCCCTAGTTCAATTACTTTAGCACCTGTTTGCGCAATAAAACGCCCGTCAGATGTGCCACCTGTGGTTTCTAGGTTTGTGGTTAAACCGGTTACCGATTTAATAGCATTGACTGTGGCATTAACAAGGGGGCCGTGCTCGGTAATAAAAGGCAAACCATTTACTATCCAACTTAATTCATAATTTAAGTTATGCTTTTGTAGAATGTCATTTACACGTTGTTGTAATTGCTCATGCGTTACTTGCGTGCTAAATCTAAAGTTAAACTGTATTTCTAGTTCACCCGGGATCACATTACCAGCACCTGTGCCGCCATTAATATTTGAAATTTGAAAGCTGGTAGCAGGGAAGTATTCATTTCCGTTATCCCACACCGTTTGGCTAAGCTCAGTAAGTGCAGGGGTTGCTAGATGAATTGGGTTTTGTGCTAAATGAGGGTAGGCTACATGCCCTTGTACGCCCTTAACGGTTAAAAAAGCGGTGAGTGAGCCTCTTCGACCATTTTTAACAACATCACCTAGTACATCTCGTGATGAAGGTTCGCCAACTAGGCACATATCGATTTTTTCACCGCGTGCTTCTAGCGTATCAATTACACGAGTCGTCCCGTTTACAAATGGACCTTCTTCGTCAGAAGTAATTAAAAATGAAATTGAACCTTTATGATCTGGGTGCTTAGTAACAAAACGCTCGGTTGCTACAAGCATTGCTGCAAGTGAGCCTTTCATATCAGCAGCGCCACGGCCATGTAAGAGACCGTCTTTTATTAATCCTGAAAACGGCGGATGTTGCCAATTTTTTTCAGGGCCTGTTGGCACCACATCGGTGTGACCTGCAAAACAAAAGTGCGGTGATTGTGTGCCTTTTCGAGCCCAAGTGTTAAGTGTGTCGGTAAAAAATAATGGCTCTATATTAAAACCAACCGCAGCAAGGCGATCGTTCATCATTTGTTGGCAGCCAGCATCTTCGGGGGTTACTGACTCTCGTTGGATTAGCGCTTGAGCGAGTGCAATTACGTCAACAGTCATTATTTAAAAATCTCATCGTATTGAACTGCTTTAAAACCTAAATGGTAGCTGCCATTGTTTACGAGTACCGGACGTTTGATCATTGCAGGTTGTTCAACTAACAGTGAAATAGCACTCTCTTTAGTTAAGCTTTGTTTTTGCTCATCAGTTAATGCACGATAAGTAGTACCACGTTTATTAACAAGCTGTTCCCAATCAAGCTTATCAGCAAAGTCACTCACCATTTGCTCATTCACGCCATCTTTACGGTAGTCGTGAAAAGTAAATTCGACATTGTTATCGGTTAAATATTTTTTAGCTTTTTTAATCGTGTCACAATTGCTAATGCCGTATAAGGTAATCATAGATTTAATTCTTCTTAATAATAGTTAATAGAGTGTCTTCACCCGCTTGTACCAGTGAGTGAGAGTAATGAAATGTACCAAGGTTGTGGCCATTTAGTAAAATTAGGCTAGCAAGCATAGGAGTATCAAGCTCTCGTAAATCAAAATAAGCAAGGCGTTGGCCTTTGATTATTTTGCTACCATTGAGCTGTGCTATATGAGTGTGTGTAATTGGTTGCGATGTTGAAATGGTTAAGTTGATTAACACTTTCAACCCATTTTTTGCTTGTAATATAAACTCCGTGCCTGCATTTTTTACCTGTAATAAAGTGCCATCAAACGGCGCTAAAATTTTATGGTTAGTTAGTTGCACTATAATACCTGGCCCAAGTGTGCCAAAGCTAAACAAAGGTTCTGGATGTTCATTTAGCTCCAGTACTTTGCCTGAAAAAGGGCTGGTAATATTAATGGCGTTACGAGGTATTTTGTTTTGCGCAATATATTCTACTTTTTGTGCTTTCATAATTTATTCAGCCACCACACTGTAGCCATCTTTTTTTAGTGCCGTAATAGCTTGAAGTGCAGTTTGCTTTTTTACAAGTATGTAATCGGTGTCGTAGGTTGAAATTGAAAATATAGATATTTTAGCACGTGCTAATACGCCCGAAATATTGGCCATTATCCCGGTTAGCGAAAAACCAAGTGGGCCAACAACTTCAAGTGCTTGCCAATTTGGCTCTGTGTCTAGGCTGTTTATTTCAAAGCTACTAGGGCATACAATTGAAAGTTCGTCGTGGGTTTTAGAAATAAAAAACAACGGGAGTTTTAACAGCGCCGCAGGTATGTCGGCATCTATATCTAAGCTATGTATAGATAAAACGGTGCTGTGTAATTGTAATGTTTGTTTTGACATTAAAAACCTGCGAAACAGCAATATCGGTAGGTTTATAGTATAGATTATTAGCTTTAAATTAAAGGTGTAACAGTAACTAACCTGATAGTAAGTGAGTTAATTCCCGAAGGTAGAAAAACTTACCCACAATTTCTGTGGATAAGTATGGGGGTTGCAGGGTATAAATAGCCTAACTAGTTAATTATTAAATAAATAATAGCTAGGCTATAAAAAGCACATGTGAGTGTTGATGTTTAATTAAGTGCTTCAGCTTGTGCTGCTTGAATGGCCGTTAGTGCAATGGTATACACAATATCATCAACTAATGCACCACGACTTAAGTCGTTAACAGGTTTGCGCATACCTTGTAGCATTGGACCAATACTTATTAAATCAGCGCTACGTTGTACTGCTTTATAGGTAGTATTGCCTGTATTTAAATCAGGGAATATAAATACAGTCGCTTTACCTGCAACAGGGCTATTAGGTGCTTTTTTAAGTGCCACGTTTTCCATAATGGCTGCGTCGTATTGAAGTGGCCCATCAATGATTAAATCAGGACGCTTTTGCTGCGCTATTTTTGTGGCTTCGCGTACTTTTTCTACATCAGCGCCCGTGCCAGACGTACCCGTACTGTAACTGATCATAGCTACACGCGGCTCTATACCAAATGCAGCAGCAGAGTCGGCAGATTGAATAGCTATATCTGCAAGTTGTTCAGCATTAGGGTCTGGGTTAATCGCACAGTCACCATAAACTAACACTTGGTCAGGCAGCAGCATAAAAAACACGGATGATACTAACGATGATCCTGGCGCTGTTTTAATTAACTGCAGTGGTGGGCGAATTGTATTGGCAGTGGTGTTTACTGCACCCGACACTAAGCCATCTACCTTACCTTGCTCAAGCATCATTGTGCCAAGTACCACGTTATCTTGCAGCTGCTCTTGCGCGACTACGGCAGTTAGACCTTTGCTTTTACGAATTTCGACCATAGGCGCAATATAATCATTAATGATGCTTTTAGGCTCAATAATACTTACGTGTTCGTTAAGCTCAATCCCTTGTTGCTCTGCAATGCGCATTATTTCTTCGCGATCGCCAAGCAATATAGTTTTAGCAATGCCGCGTTGGCCACAAATAGCAGCCGCTTTAATAGTACGAGGTTCATTGCCTTCTGGTAGCACAACTGTTTTTCCGGCTTTACGGGCTTTGTCTGTTAACAAGTAACGAAATGCTGGAGGCGATAATTTACGTGTTTTACCTACGCTTTTTGCTAACGTGTCTAACCAGTCAGAATCAATATGTTCAGCGTTATGATCTTTTACTTTTTCAATTCGTTGGTCGTCGTCGTTTGGTACTTCCATATTAAAGTTATGCAGTAATAACGAGGTGCGCCATGTATCGCCATCAGTAGCGAGTATAGGCAAGCCAGTTTGCATAGCTTGCTCACACAAGGCCATAATACGTGGCTCTGGCTCAAAGCCACCGGTGAGTAATATAGCGCCAAGCTTAGTGCCATTCATAGCTGATAAACATGCAGCTACGAGTATGTCTGAGCGATCGCCTGGTGTTACCAATAAGGCACCTGGGGTAAAGTAATTTAAAATATTTGACACTGTACGCGCACAAAAAGTAATACGACGCAGGCGACGATGCAGCATATCGCCTTCGTTTATTATCGTTGCTTTTAAATACGCGCTTAAATCTTTTACGCGAGGTGCGACGAGGTCAAAATCCCACGGAATTGCACCAAGTAACATAAACGGGTTTTTTCTAAAAATAGGTAACGACGCTAAACGATTTAATTCGTTTTCAAGTTCTTCTGGTTTGTAGGTGTCAACTAAATCGGCGCGAGCGCGGCCCTCTTCATCAAGTGGCGCATTTACTTTATTAAAAATACAGCCAAGTACGCGAGGGTGATCAATTCCACCATAGTTACCCGCTGCGATTTCAAGGCGGTCTTCTATTTGTGTAATGCTGTAATTACCGGGGGTGAGTACAAATACAATGTCGGCGCCAAGTGTTTGTGCAATTTCACGATTTACACGTCCAGCGTAAGGTTGACGACGAGTAGGGACCATACCTTCTATGATGGCTACTTCATCGTCGTTTATTTTGCTCTCAAAACGCTCAACAATTTCCTCTAGTAGGTCGTCACCTTTGCCATCGCCAATCATTTGCTCTGCGTAATCGAGTGCAAAAGGTGTAGGTGGGTTAATCGGTGAGCCTTGGGTAACTATTTGCGTTGATTTTTCAGGGCCCGTTTCACCCGAGCGGGGCTGCGCAATTGGTTTAAAAAAGTTAACTTTAACTGTTTTTTGCTCAAGAGCGCGGACTAAACCAACAGAGACAGAGGTTAGACCAACACCTGTAGAGACAGGAATTAACATAATACGACGCGCCATATTAAAGCTCCTTTGCTATGTTTGCAGCATCAAGTGCAATAACCCACTCTTCATTTGTAGGCATGACAACGGCTTTACTACGTGCCTGTGAAGAGCTAATAATACCTTCTTGGCCAAAACGAGCATTAAGATTAGCTTGTTGATCGCAATCGAGTCCTAAAAAGGCAAGCTGTGAGATTACTTTTTCACGAATAATATCAGAGTTTTCGCCAATACCGCCGGTAAAAATAATCGCATCAAGGCGTTGTAGTGGTACCATATAAGCGGCAATTTGTTTTGAAAGACGGTAGCAAAACATATCAAGCGCGAGTATTGCTTTTTTATTACCGGCAACAGCCGCTTCTTCGATTGTGCGGCAATCATTAGAAAGCTCGCTGATACCTAATAAACCACTTTTTTGATTGAGCAAGTTATCTATTTGCTGTGCAGTGTAATCGAGCTGCGTGGTTAAAAAGTTAAACAGGCCTGGATCTATATCGCCACTACGGGTGCCCATCATTAGGCCCTCTAGTGGTGTTAGGCCCATACTGGTATCTACACTCTTACCATTTTTAATAGCACACACTGAACAACCATTACCTAAGTGGGCACTGATAAAGTTACTTTGCTCAATAGGTTGATTAAGTAGTTTTGCTGTTTGGCCTGCAACATAAAAGTGGCTTGTGCCATGAAACCCATAACGTCTAACGCCAAATTCTGTATATAGCTTATATGGCAGTGCATAAAGGTAAACTACTTCATTCATCGTTTGGTGGAACGCAGTATCAAATACGGCTATTTGTGGTAAGCCTTCGAACGATGCCTGTGCAGATGCAATGCCTAATAAATTAGCATGTCCGTGAAGTGGCGCAAGTGTTGCTGCCTGTGTAATACCCGCAATGACCTTCTCGTCAATCAAAACAGATTGCGTAAAATGCTCGCCGCCGTGCACAACACGATGACCCACAGCAATAAGTTGCTCATCTAAGCTATGATCTTTTATTAGGCTTACTAACGTATCTATTGCCTCTGCATGGGCTTGACCTGATACTAAGTTAATGACAGTTTTAGCGCCGTTGAATTTATATTTTATAGAAGGAGTTGTTGCACCTAAGCGCTCTGCTAGACCAGATATAATTTCGTGGCCCGTGTTTGCATCAATAATGGCAAATTTTAAGCTGGAGCTACCACAATTTAGTACTAAAACGTGTTGTGACTTAGGGGAGGTTGTTGGCATAAATTCATTTCCATAAACAAAATTTAGTAAGTGAACGTGAAACATTAATCGTTACACTCAGAGTGATAAATAAGGCTAAAACATTTAATTAAGCTAAACTAAAATGTAGCTGAATCAATGCGAAATATTTTACCCCAGTTATGGAATTTAGTTTAGTGTTTTGCACACTTTAACAGCAAAATTAAGCACTTTTACTGAGAAAGTAAAAGCCCTTAAAATTGTGTTACACTTTAGAGATAATCAATTTAGTATTGTGTTTTAATAGAGTCACTGTGAGGAGTCATGATGCAAAAAAGTGTGATGTCACAAGTACAAACAGGGCGGTTGTATGCAAAACAATGGCCAATGAGAAAAGAACTAGCACCTCTATTCATCGAGTTTAAGGTTATTAAAGCTACTGATCTTGCGATCACAGTTATGCCTATTTTAGCCATGCTTACGTTATTTTTTCAGCTGAATTACCTAGGTCCAGACTTCTTACCGCAAGCTATTGCGAGTGCTTTATTTTTTATCTCGTTACCGTTGCAAGGCTTATTGTGGCTAGGTAAACGCGCGCAAACACCTTTAGAGCCAGCCATGCAAAAGTGGTATCACGAGCTTTATACAAAAATGGTTGCCAACGGTTATCAAGCGCAGTTAAGCGAAAAAAAGCCTCGTTATTTGGAGCTTGCGAGTCTACTTAAAGACATGTTTGATAAAATGGATAAAGCGTTTACGAAAGAGCAATTTTAGACGTCGTTAAACTTACGCCTAAATAACTCCAAATTTGATTATGCAGTTTTTGTAAACTGCGTAATGTAAAATGACAAGGTGACAGTATGCTCGCCTTTTTCCTTGAGTGCTTCCCAATGTTCTGGCCTGAACTTCCATGCAAATGGCGTCATCATTATTAAGTTTTTAATATCAGTAAAGCTAAGCGCGACATGCTCTGTTAAAAGAGCTTGCTCTGATTTTTGAAACCCTTTTGGCGAAGATATTTCAGTATGTTCGTTTACTTTTGAATATATATACGACTTTAACTCTTTTAAATGACAAGGACCTGGGCTTGCAACCACTAACGTTGCACTTTGATTTGCAAGGCGCTCAAGCTCTTGCTCAAACAAAGGTGCAAATACGCTAACAAGTACATCAGCAAATTGGCTTTCAAAAGGCGCTTGGCTAATTGATGCCACACTAAAGTTGCAATTAGGGTAGCGCTTTGCTGCATATTTAACCGCAGATTTTGAAATGTCGACGCCGTACACAACTGCGTTTGTTTTACTTGCTATTGCTTGAGTATAAAACCCTTCACCGCATCCCAAATCAATAATAGTATTTGCACTTATATTACTGATTATGTCGCTAAGGTTTTGTTGCAAAAAGCCATAATAGCCACGCTCTAAAAATGCACGCCTAGCTTGTACCATTTCAAGCGAATCGCCTGGTTGTTTTGAGTTTTTTTGTTGCACAGGCAGTAAATTAACATAGCCCTCTTTAGCAACATCAAAGCTATGGTTGTTAGCACAACGAAGTGTTGAATCAGTTTTCAAAAGTGCGTGGTTACACAGTGGGCATTGATATTGTAGACTCATGAGTCTAGGTAGTCCTTATCGTAAAAAGTTTTTACCCAATGCGGGCGATAGGTGATCATAACTGTTATAGCCATACCGTTGAGCATTGCTTCAGGAAACCAAATTATGGCACTTAAATAAACGTAGTTATCTGCGAGTTCTTGCCAATTGTATTGCCCTATAGCTAAGTAAAATAAAGCACCTAGGCTTATTTTTATACAGGCTATAACCCCTGCAGTTATGAACGCACAAACAAATATATAAACAAAAAAATGACGAGGTAAATACTGGTAACTAATTATAAAGCCAAGGTAGCTTAGTAAAATAGGAATAAACGCACCAATAAGCAGTTGAACTGGTAACAGTTCAAGTTCAATTTGACCAAATGCAGTCAGTAGGGCTGTGGCAAGTAGGCTACTTAAAATAGTCAATCGCCAGCCTAAAATTAATGTTGCAGCTGTAACGCCTAATATGTGTAAATCGAGACCAGTTAAAATTCCTGCTTTTATTCGCCAAAGCACTGCAAACACTAACGCACATGCAAGCACGCCAGTTTGACGGGCTGGCGTATTAAGCAATGTTTTATATGTTTTTTTATTAAAGCTTAGTAGGGCAATAATAATTACAAGGGCCCAAAGTAGCCCTTGTATTGTTATGCTGAGCATAGTAATTACTTAAATGTTGACCATATAGGGGCATGATCTGAGGGTTTTTCAATACCGCGCAGTTCGTAATCAATACCAGTATCTATACAGCGTGCTGCAAGCTCATTAGTTGCAAGTACTACATCTATTCGAAGTCCTCGGTTATCTACAAACCCCTTAGAGCGATAGTCAAACCACGAGTATTGATCGTCTGTTTCTGGGTTTTGTTCTCTAAAGGTGTCTTTAAAGCCCCAATTAAGTAATGTTGCAAGCCATTCACGCTCTACCGGTTGGAAAGAACATTTACCCGTTTTTAACCAACGTTTAGCATTTACTTCACCAATACCAATATCTAAATCGGTAGGTGATATGTTGATATCGCCCATAACAATTATATCTTGATCGGGTGTATGGTTTGTTTCAAGGTGAGTCATCAAGTCAATATAGAACTGGCGTTTATAAGGGAATTTAGTTTCGTGATTGATATTATCGCCTTGCGGGAAATAACCATTCATTACGGTTAAATCACGACCGTTTTCTTGCTCTACAGTAACGCTTATCATGCGTTTTTGCGATTCCTCTGTATCGGTAGCAAATCCTTTTAAGACCGATTTAGGCTCTTTCTTGCATAACATAGCCACACCATAATGTGCCTTTTGACCATGGTAATAAACGTGGTATCCCATTTTTTGCACATCTTCTAGTGGGAACGCCTCATCATGAACCTTAATCTCTTGCAGTCCAATTACGTCTGGTTGATGTTTATCGATAATTGCTTGTAATTGATGAAGACGAGCACGCAGACCATTGATATTGAAAGAAATCACTTTCATTGAATTTACCTTAAAATTGGTTCTATTTAATGCACCAAATTGTATCAGTATTTACGCGTACATAACATGACTGAAATGGAGAAAATCGCTGCATAATTGTTGACCAAATGGTGCTTAAAGTTTAAACATTGTTAATGCTATATTAATTTGTTAAATAAATAAAAAATTCAATTGATATCTAAAAAGTAGGTTATATAATGCGCGAAATCACTCAATAAGCTCGTTCAAATAGGATCTCACATGAAAACACAACTAATTTTAGCCGCAGCACTTTTAGCATCAACTACGGTCTCGGCACAAAGTAATTCGTATTTTAGTAAAGATAATAAAATAGAATCTAAATTGTGTGTATTAAGTGCCAATGAAGGCTTTTCTGCCGCTCGTAAAGAAGCAGCCCAGCATGGTGTGTTTTTATCACGCTTTTCACAAAGTATTTTGTGTAATGGCGAAGATATTCGTGATATTGCTAAAAAAGGAACAACTGCTGAAGTGATTAAAACTAAAGTTGAAGTGTTTGCTAAAGACACTCAACAAGAAACACAACTGTGTATGACTGCTTTAAAACAAGGTCTAGCGCCAGTTCGTCAAAAAATCGGTAATTTAAACTCTCTAAAGTGTAATGGTCAAAAAGTAACTGATTTTGTAAAACGTTATCAAAATGCGGCTATTTAATAACACAAAGATTTGAAAAGCATGCCCAGTATATTTATATATACTGGGCTTTTTTTTTGCAAAAATTACAAAGCACTTTGCAAAGTTTTCAGATATAACTTATTGAAATTGTTTGTTAAATGCTCTATTTATTTGTAACTATTTGATTTTAATTAGTTAACTAACATTGGCATCCGAATTGTATTAGCTAAAGTGACATTTATTTAATTACAAGGACACGTCTTATGAAAAAGTTAACATTAGCAACAACAATTTTAGCATCTTTGAGCCTCGCGGCTTGCTCTTCAAATCAAGGCCTTGAGAAAATAGACAGTGATTTTGCAAGCCTGGACAACGACAGCGATGGCTACATTTCAAAAGTCGAAGCGGATGATGATAGCATCTGGGAGCATTTTTCGAATATTGATACCAATATGGATAATGAAATTAGCCGTAAAGAATTTAACGCCTACATGCAGCTAAATGCAGGTAAAGTGGCGACTGATAGTGACGTAAGTGAATCAGCGTTTAAAGCTGAAATAGCTAAGTTTGATAAAATTGAGAGTAGTTTTTCAAGTTTAGATAATGATAGCAACGGTTATATTTCGATTGCTGAAGGCAACGATGATGATATTTCAAATCATTTTGATTATATGGATGAAAACCAAGATAAGCGCATCAGCAGAAGTGAGTTTAAGGGTTACATAAAAAAATACGGTAATGCTGTAGCCGAAGATGACGCACTAGAAGCAATTAAACGCAGCTAATATTTGTTGTTTTAAAGAGTAAATTAGAAGCCAGTGATAATCACTGGCTTTTTTGTGTTTAAAATCTAGTTATTTAGTAGATATATTTTCCTAGTTTGGTGTTGTTCTGTCATAATAGATGGCTGTGTATTTTTATTTGTTAAGAGTGTGTATGGCGGGTCGGCGAATTAGTGATGAACAACTAGTTGAGATCATTGAAGCAGCTATTTTTGTTGCAGATAAGCCTGTTAGTAAGCGCCACCTTAAAGACGTAGTATTAATAGATTTAGCTATTTCTATGGCGCGAATAAACGACGCAATAGATACTATACAAGAACATTTTCAAACTCGTGGTATTCGTCTAGTCGAAGTTGGCAGTGGTTATCGCTTTCAGGCATGTAGTAGTTTAAGCCCTTGGTTAAATAATTTGTGGCAAGAACGTGCGCCTAAGTATTCACGTGCTTTACTGGAAACATTATCGCTTATTGCATACAGGCAGCCCATTACACGTGGCGAAATTGAGCAAGTAAGGGGAGTTACTACGGGTTCGAATATTATAAAAACCTTACTCGAAAGAGAGTGGGTTAAAGTGGTAGGGCATAAAGAGGTTCCGGGTAAACCGGCTTTATATGCAACTACTAAACAATTTTTAGATTATTTTTCGTTAACAGGTTTAGATAATTTACCAGCACTGCCAACAGAGCAGCAAAGTAAAATTAACCAGTTATTAAGTGATCCTTCTGTGAGAGAACCATCCGAATGAGTATACAAGGTGAAAAGTTACAAAAAGTCCTAGCCCGTGCAGGCGTAGGCTCGCGCCGTGAAATGGAAAAATACATTGATGCAAACCGCGTTAGTGTAAACGGTAAAGTGGCAAAGTTAGGCGACCGTGTTGAGGAAACAGACTTAATTCGTGTTGACGGACACACTGTGAAAATTGAAGAAAAAGCAGATAGAATTTGTCGTGTAATTATGTATAACAAACCAGAAGGTGAGCTAAGTACACGTAAAGACCCAGAAGGGCGTCGTACTGTATTTGACCGACTTCCTCGTATTGATGGCGATCGTTGGATTGCAGTAGGCCGCTTAGACGTTAATACATCAGGTTTGATGCTGTTTACTAATGATGGTGAGTTAGCAAACCGTTTAATGCACCCAAGCTATGAAGTAGAGCGTGAATACTCTGCACGTGTATTTGGTGAAGTAACCAACGAAACGGTTAAAAACCTACTACGTGGTGTTGAGCTTGAAGATGGCCCAGCCAAATTCACGACTGTAACCCCAATGGGTGGCGAAGGTGTTAACCGATGGTTTAACGTAACGTTAAATGAAGGGCGTAACCGCGAAGTCCGCCGTTTATGGCAATCTCAAGATGCGGAAGTATCTCGTCTTATTCGTATTCGTTACGGTAAATTGGAGCTAGATAAGCGCGTACCGCAAGGTGGTTGGATGGAGTATGATCTAGAAACGGTAAACTATTTACGTAAAACCGTTAAATTAGGTCGCGAGACGCAGACTAAGCTTTCTGTTATGCCAGAAAAGCGCAAAGATAAACGCGCTAAAATCAACCAAATCCGTAAAGCAGTTAAAAAACACAATCAACGTGTTAAGCCGACTAAACGTAAATAATCAATTAGTTATTTATTTAACACAAAAAAGCCGCTCATTGCGGCTTTTTTAATGTGCTTTTAAATAACACAGGACTTAGGCTGAGTTATTTTTTTACCTGAGCATCTAACGATTCGCCATTCACTTCATTAGAATCGTCACTCATTAGATATAAATAGGTAGGCATTAAATCCTCTGGTGTAGCAAGCGCGTCTCTATCTTCACCTGGATATGCAGCCGCTCGCATTGAAGTGCGCGTAGCACCTGGGTTAATACAGTTTACACGAATGTTTGTTTTACCTACTTCACATGCCCATGTTTGCATCATGCCTTCTACTGCAAATTTCGAAATGGCATAAGGTCCCCAAAATTCACGGCCTTTGCGACCAACACCTGATGATGTGAATACGATTGATGCATTATCAGATTTACGAAGAACCGGAAACAAGGCTTTAGTGATCATAGCTTGTGCAGTCACGTTTACTTTCATTATATTTTCGAACGTAGATGAGCAAAAATGCTCAAGTGGGCCAAGCGAGCCTAAAATACCGGCATTATTAAGAAGCCCATCTAGGCGGCCAAACTGATATTCAATCGTTGCGGCAAGGTCGCGGTAGTTTTGCTTCGTTGCGCCTTTTAAATCCATAGGCACAATTGCAGGTTTAGGATAACCTGCATTAACAATTTCATCGTAAACACATTCAAGTTTATTAGTTGTTTTACCTAATAAAATAACCGTAGCACCATACTTTGCATATGTAATGGCTGCTAATCGACCAATGCCATCGCCGGCGCCTGTTATTAAAATAACTTTATCTTTGAGTGCGTTTTCAGCTGCTTGATAAGTGTGCATAAAAGTACCAAATTGTATGATTTTTTTAATTTTAACATAGCAAAACGTGAAGTAATCGAATTTATTGCAAAATTAGGTGGCGAAAATAGAAACTTTACGTTAAGTTTAACTGGTCTAATGTCTCATTAATAACCTGATTACATTGTTTTAACTTAATACACTGATTAAACACACTATAAAAATAAAATATGTGCGGAGCCAACAATATGAAAAAAATGCTACTTTCACTCTCGGTTACAGCTGCTTTAGCAGGTTGTGGCGGTGGAGAAACGTTAAAAGATGTTAAAAACGATACAGCCCCAGTTATTCCAACGGCAACAGTAAGTTTTGACCCTGCTAATGGAGTTATATCTGTTCCAAACGATTTGTTAATGAGTGGTACCCAAGACGGTACATTAAACATTCCTGGTGAATTAGATGATGATAACGTGTCTATTCCACGCACAGCTTATGCCAACCCACAATTGGCTCTAGGCGCACTTGATGGTTGGTCTTCGCAGGTTCCTTATAAAATTGATTTAACATTCCCACCGAGTGTAAGTTTAGATGAAGCATCTGCTGGGGCTCCTGGTACGGTTAGAATTTTTGAAGTAATAATGGGTGCAAGCTTAACGGATGAAGAATGTTCGGTAGTAGCTGCAGGTACTGCTTGTAAATTAGTGGGCGAACTTACCTTTGGTGTTGACTTTGTTACTCAAGCTTCAGGTAATGCTGTTGCAATTGTTCCTCTAAAACCATTTAAAGCTGGTAGTTCATACATTAATGTATTAACAACAGGGCTTAAAGACTCATTGGGCCGCTCTATTGAGCCATCTTCAACTTATGGGTTAGTTAAACAAGAAGCGCCATTAATTACAGCAGCCCAACTTGGTTTGCAGGGCGCAGTTAATAGCTACGAAAATGTAGTTGTTAGTTCTGGAAATATTACGAAAGACGACATTATTTTCTCAGGTGCGATGACTATTCAATCAGCAGGGCCTGTGCTGGGTACTATCAAGCAGTTGTTAGCAGTGAGCTTGCAACAGCCAAGTATGGCAACACCTGCTGTGCAAGTACCAGAACAACCAATGGTAAATGTACAACAAGTATTTGCTTCACAAGGTGTTGAAGTATCGCCTGCTTTTTCTGGTGTTCAATATCAAAAGGGTAGCATTATGCTTCCTATGTACCTAGGGACTCCAACAGGCACTGAGATAAGTGATTTAAACGATACATATTGGCAAGGTATGTGTGATAACGCGGTAGCAATACTTGGTTATAAAGCTGTTGCCGGTGATGCTTTTCCTGCAGAACCTATTAGTGAGAATGACGGGTTATGTTTTGCATTGAGTAGTGGACAGCTTCGAGATTTAGGTTTAGACAGCACGCGTCATTTAACTAAATATAATACCATTCCAAAAGTACAAAGCATGGCGAATGTGCCAGTACAACTAACAAAACCTATTTTACCAATTATTAACGGTGTTCGTGCGCAACTACAATTACCGGCTATTGAAATGCCAGAAAATGGCTGGCCTGTTGTAATTATGCAGCATGGTATTACTACGCAAAAAGAAAGTATGCTAGCGTTAACTGCCCAACTTTCTATTCAAGGTTTTGCAACTGTAGCAATTGACCACCCAAGACATGGTGAACGCGGTATCGATGTTGATGGTGATGGAAGTGATGACTTTAATGCAACAACAGGTTCGGTACTTAGTTATATGGACTTGAGTTCATTACTTGTTGCGCGAGATAGCCTACGTCAATCAGCGGCTGATTTATTAGGCTTACGCTTGGGTTTAAACTTTATTAACGATACGACTATCAATAGTAAAGATGTTACCTACATCGGGCATTCGTTAGGGTCTATTGTAGCCCCGGCATTTATTGCTCAAGCTAATAGCCCAATGGCGCCTACTGTTGACCCACTGTTTAATGTAAATACAGTAGCACTTGCAAGTGGCGGCGGTGGCATAGCAAGCTTCTTACTTGAATCTGCTGCGTTTGGTCCATTTATTCAAGGTTCAGTACTTTCACAAGCTGGTACAACCGAAGCTGATGAACTTAATGTCTACCTACAAGGCGCTGCGCTTTCTAACTGTGGCTCATTAGTACCAGACATGGAAGCTTACTTGACATGTGGTTACAATGAATATGTTGCATCACTTACTACTGCGGGTGAAACGACTAAACTTACTAACATTCAAGGTGTATTTACACAGTTTGCATTTGCGGCACAAACAGCACTTGATAGTGGCGATCCAACTAACTACGCTGCCACGGTGAAAGCATTAGGTACTCCTGTTTATACTAATGTTGTTGTGGGTGATGGTGTTGATAACAAGCCCGACCAAGTGATACCGCCAATGGCAGCTAATAATCCTATTTCTGGCACAATTCCATTAGCTAACTTGATGGGTCTTGAAACAGTAAGTACTTCGCAAGCATTAAGTGAAACACCTTCGAGCTATTTAGTTAAATTTACTAAAGGGCATCATGGTTCTATATTAACGCCAGCTCAAGATGCTGCAAAGGCTTCAACTGTTGAAGGCAGTGCTGCTGCTAATGCAGAAATGCAGCTGCAAGTAGCTACTTATTTAGCTGCACGTGGACGTATGTTGTTAGTTTCAGACTCTGAAGTTGTGACTGATTAATAACCAGTAAAATAATTAACCTTTAAAAGCCACTGAAAAGTGGCTTTTTTTTGTTTTAAAGCATGTTAAATTAGCTGAAATTTATAAATGGAGAAACCAGTTGGAATTTTTATACGAGTACGGTTTGTTTTTTGCTAAAACAGTTACTTTTGTTATCGCTATCGCAGTTATTCTAATGTTGATAGTTGGCGCTGCAGTTAAGCCAAAAGCTAAAAAAGGTGAAATACAAATAGATGATATATCAGAGCAATTAGAAGAACTTAAAGAAAGTTTTTTGCAAAATACGCTCGGTAAAAAAGAGCTTAAAGCACACCAAAAACAGATTAAATCGCAAAGTAAAAAAGCAGATAAAGACGAAGCTAAACCTCGTTTATATGTAATTGACTTTGTGGGCAGTATGGATGCACACGAGGTGGAAAGCTTACGAGAAGAAATAACAGCCATTATCTCTATTGCTGAACCTAGTAAAGACAAGGTCCTTATTCGTTTAGAAAGTGGTGGCGGGGTTGTACATGGGTACGGACTTGCTGCTTCGCAACTACAGCGTATTAAAAATGCTGGCATACCCTTGAGTGTCTCAATTGATAAAGTGGCTGCCAGTGGAGGGTACATGATGGCATGTGTTGCCGATGAAATACTCGCTGCACCATTTGCAATTGTTGGCTCTATTGGGGTAATTGCTCAAATTCCTAACTTTAATAAAATATTGAAGAAAAATGATGTTGAATTTGAACAAATAACTGCTGGTGAGTTTAAGCGTACACTGACTTTATTTGGTGAGAATACGGATAAAGCTCGTGAAAAATTTCGCGAAGAAATTGAACAAACTCACGACTTATTTAAAACATTTGTGAGTACACAACGCCCAAGTTTAGATATAAATCTAGTTGCGACAGGCGAGCATTGGTTTGCAACGCAAGCTATTGAAAAAGGCTTGGTAGATGTTATAAAAACAAGTGATGATGCTTTATTAGAGCAGCAACATGAACGCCAAATCTATAAAATTAAATATAAAGTCAAAAAAGGACTGAGCGATAAGCTAGCGCTTGGCTTGAGTAGTGGCGTAAATAAAGTCGGGATAAACTTACTTTCTAAATTTAAGTCCCTAAATCCTTAGATTAGAATTTTTAACCTGAGAACAAGCTAATTATTTTTACTCGAAAAAAACCTTGATGCAAAACATCAAGGTTTTTTATAACTCAATAGTCATAGATTATGAATCAATAGACTTATGATAATCTTCTAAATCTTTAGCTGCGTTAGGGTCATTGAATACGCTTTCATCAAGTTCACCTTCAGACTTGGCAACAACACAGGTAACCATACAGTCACCAGTAACATTTACCGCAGTACGGGTCATATCTAGCAATCTATCTACGCCAATTATAATAGCAATCCCTTCTACAGGTAAGCCAACTTGGTTAAGTACCATTGCCAACATTATTAAGCCAACACCAGGAACACCGGCTGTGCCTACAGATGCGAGCGTAGCTGTTAATATGACCATTAAATAGTCAGAAATCGTTAAATCAACACTAAACACTTGTGCAATAAATACGGTTGCGACGCCTTGCATAATCGCTGTACCATCCATATTAATGGTTGCACCTAGGGGTATAGTAAATGAGGCAACTGAGTTGCTTGCACCTAACTTTTTAGTCGCAGTTTCAAGTGTAATAGGCATGGTTGCGCTAGAGCTTGATGTACTAAATGCAAATAAACAGGTGTGCTTCATTTTAGCTAAGAAAATACGCGGGTTTAAGCCCGTTAGTATTTTTAATAGTAATGTGTAATTTACAAGCGCATGTAATAGCAGGGCCAAAACAACAACGCCAAAATATTTAGCTAGGCTCACAATTAAATTGAGCTCTATTGTAGTGAACAGCTTTGCCATTAAAAAGAACACGCCATATGGTGCAATGTTCATTAATAAAGTAACTAATTTTAAAATAACTGTGTTTAAGTCTTCAAATACATCAGCAACGCGTTTGCCTGCTTTACCACTTAGTGCCATAGCAATGCCAAATAGTAATGCAAATACAATGACTTGTAGCATGTTGCCTTTAGCCATTGCTTCAAATGGATTTGTTGGGAACATGTCTATAATAACTCTAGCTAGAGTAGGTGCTTCTTTTGCATCGTAACTCGCTTGAGAAGGTAAGCCAATTCCTTCCCCGGGATTAAATAATAAGGCTAGGGAGATTGCTACTGTAATAGCTATAGCTGTAGTTAGTAAATATAAACTAATAGATTTGCCACCTAAGCGTCCCAGTTTTTTTGGATCGCTAAGGCTGCAGGTTCCACAGACAAGTGAAACAAAAACGAGCGGAACAACTAACATTTTTAAGCTAGCGATGAATATTTGCCCACCCACATGAAAAAGGCCATCGACAAAAAATGCTTTAATTGGCAAAGAGAATAACCCAAGTGGTATTAGATAATCGTCTTCACCAGCTAAAATAGCCTGAAATATAAAGCCTACTATAACCCCTAACCCCATACCTATCATGATGCGAGTGGTTAAACTCATTGAACGGATTTTTGACATATACCCTAATCTACTTTTAATAAATTTTGTCATAGACTACCAGTCTATAAATATTTATACAGAAAAAGTTAGTATTTATTGAAAATTATTTTATACAAAAAAGTAATAAAAAACTGTGATTTTAAACTAGGTTATAGGTTAATATTAGGTAAATAACGTTTAGTTAATAATAACAACACTAGGGAGAGGTCAATGCCTTTAACGCGATTGCTCAGTATTATGTTACTTAGCTTTTTACTCATGGCTTGTGGCGGAGGTGGAACGCTTGAAAAAGATGGCACAGTGGGTGGTGATACTGACACCGACACAACTGTTTATACAGTAACCCTTCAAGGGTATTCTCAAACTAGTGACTCTGAATCAAATGCAGTAACTGCTGACGCGCCAATAGATTTACGTGTAACACTTAAACAAAATGATACCCCAGTTGCAGGAAGACGCATAACGTTCAGTTTAGCTGATGGTGTGGGTGAACTTACTCCAGAGTCGGCATTAACCCAAAGTGACGGTATTGCCACTGTTGAACTTTCTGCGGGAACAATTACAGGCGCGGGAGAAGTTACTGCGACGTATACTATTGATGGCGCATCGTATACAGACGTTTTTGATTTTCAGACTCAAACTGAAGTTATACCTAAAGTAGAGCTGGCCGTTAATTTACAAACATTAAATGGAGGAGAGGCCAGAAATGTAAATTTTTTAACGCCCGCAATTGCACAAGCAATACTTCTGTTAGATGGTGAACCAGCTGCTTTTCAGCTCATACAATTTAATCTATCAGGCTTTGGAACAATAAATCCGTCTAATGGAACAGCAATGACCAATAATGAAGGCATTGCTAAAATAGATATACTTGCTGGCACTGAAGCTGGTGCAGGAACTGTTTCAGCTACTTATATTACTGAAGATGGCAGTAGTATAAACTCTAATGCTTATACTTACACTACAGCAGGCGACGCTCCTGTGCTGGGATTGTCGGAAGATTTTACGATTGATTTAAGCTTACTTTCGGCGACAACGCTGGCACAAACGAGCCAGATTAGTGCAAGTGAAAGTGGTTTAATTAAGGCGCTTGTTCTAGATTCTGATAGTCAACCGGCGGTTGGAGAAGTTGTTACCTTTAACTCATCGCTTGGTAGTTTATTGCCCAGTTCAGGGACTGCACTGACTGACTCAAAGGGCATAGCTACGCTCAATTTGACATCAGGAACAATTGAAGGGGCTGGTATTGTTACCGCTCAGTTTGAAGCGGTTGAATCTACATTGGGCTTTTATACCAGTGGGGATGCGATTGATCCAAATCAAAGCAGTGCCGATATAGCATTTACAATATTCCAAAACTGCCCACCTGACTTCAAAACGACGAAGGATGTGAGTTTATGTGAAGAGACTGCCGGTATTTCTGGTGATTCAATTGGCATCCTTTATATTAAAGTTAATAAAAAGGATTCAACCATACCACTAACTCAAACTCTCGTTACGGCAACAACAACGATTGGCTCTATTTCACCTACAACGGGCACCGCAATCACCGATGTAAATGGTATTGCAATACTTGATATTATCCCCGGCAGAGATGTAGGGGCTGGAGAAATAACTGTTTCAGTATTGGGGAGCAGCATTACCAAAGCATTTCAGATAGCTGCTGTAGATATTGATATTACTATAACAAGCTCTTTAGCTGATGATGAATTTCTAGCCGCAGGTGCTACAGCACTAATTTCTATTGAAATTACTAAAGATGGTGAAGCCTATACAACCCCATTAAATGTAGAATTTTCATCAGGCTGTGTTGCAAGTGGTTTAGCTGTGATGGATGAAGCTGTTACCAGCATTGGTGGTTTCGCTCGTTCAACTTACCGACCTTTAACGTGTGTTGGCGGCGATATTATTACTGCAACAGTTGTTACTGGTGGTGATACTGTATCAGGTACGGCAACGATTAATGTATCTCCAGCTGATATTGGCTTCATCCAATTTATTGAAGTAACACAACCTGTCATTTCATTAAAAGGTACAGGTGGAGCTAACAGAAGTGAAATTTCAGAAGTTAGATTTAAACTAATTGATTCTAACGGCAATGCACTAGCTTCTAGAACTGTCGACTTTACATTATCCACTTCAGTAGGTGGAATTACGCTTAGTACCGCTTCGGCTATCACCAATAGTGCTGGTGAGATACAGACTACAGTTCAGTCTGGTGCAGTTGCGACGCCTGTGCGTGTTATTGCTTCAAGTAAAGATGATGTTGGTGGCGAAACTGTGGTTGTAACAGCGCCTTCGGATATTTTAGTTATAAGCACAGGGATTGCTGATCAAAATAGCTTTTCACTATCTCGCTCAGAGTTTAATACGCATGGTTTAAATGTTGATGGGACTTTAGTATCTGTTAATGCGCGCTTAGCCGATCATTTTAATAACCCGGTACCAGATGGCACTGCTGTAAGTTTTATTACTGAAGGTGGTGTTATCGAACCAAGCTGTACGACTACGAATGGCGTTTGTAGTGTTACTTGGACTAGTAGTAATCCACGCCCGTTTACCGATTCAATGTACGAAAATACAATTGCTCAAAAATGTGATGGTGGATTACCGTGTCCATTAGGTATTTTAAATAATGATCTAACATTAGATTTACCATTAGGGGGGCGTGCAACCGTTCATGCATATGCTATTGGTGAAGAGACTTTTTCAGACTTAAATGGTAATGGTTACTTTGATAGCGAAGACTTCTTTGATGATTTATTTGATATTCCAGAAGCTTTTATTGATAACAATGAAGATGGCACTTTTGGCGGTAAAGACTGTAACGATGGAACGGATCCTTGTTCACGTGATAACTCAACAGGCGATGAGTTTGAAGAGTTTGTAGATTTTGATGGTAATGGTTCTTGGACTACAGAGAACGGTTTGTACAATGGTTTACTATGCCGTCAAGAAGACGAAACTGCTGGTATATGCAGCCGCCAAATGGTTAACGTATTTCAAAACCAAGAAATTGTAATGTCTGGTGATGCTGCTTTCTTTAGGTTAATAACTTATGCCAATGATTGTGCTGCTATTACAGGCGTAACAGCGACTGAGGTGCGTGTAAATAGTGACCCTACAGGGCCTTTAGTGCGTAGTTCAACAGGCCAGCTAATGTGTGGAGTTGATTCAATAGACTTAACAGAAGCGACAGGAACTAATAGTGTTGGATTAACCGTGTTCATAGCTGATGCCTATAATAACCCTTTACCCGTTGGGAGTGAGGTAAGTATCGCCTCTGAAAATGGTATTCTAACGGGCACTAACAGTTATATCTTTCCTAATACAACAAGTTTTGTGCCTGTAGGTATTTCCTTTGGTATAACAAGAGAGCCAGCCGATGGAAGAAATGATATAACTGATGGTTTTTTAACAATTAGTGTTGAAGCTACATCGGGTCTTATTTCGTCAACTTCAATTGCAGTTACTGACGACGCTAAGCTATAATTTTATGATGTTTCAAAAAAATGCCAACCTTTAGGTTGGCATTTTTGTTTGTGTTCTATATATTCCACAACAATTATTCTAAAAACACCTGTTTGTTTAAATTAGCAACAGAAATTGTTCGTTTATTCAGTAAATACTGAAAAGTTTGTATTAAAAGCTTGTAACAACTAGTGTTTGTAGATATACCTATAAATATTCGCGCCGCTTAGAGCGGTAAACACATTTTTAATATTTGGTTAGAAATAGGCAACTATGGGCAAATCGCTAGTAATTGTAGAGTCACCTGCTAAGGCTAAAACAATTAATAAATATTTAGGTAATGATTTCATCGTAAAGTCTAGTATTGGACATGTACGAGATTTACCTACTTCGGGTTCGAGCAAAGCTAAAGTGCCGGCAACTAAAACGCCAGCAGAAGTTCGTAAATTGCCACCTGAAGAAAAAGCAGCGTATAAAAAACAACGAGATTATACCAACTTAGTCGCACGTATGGGAATTGACCCTGAACAAGGCTGGGAACCGCATTACGAAATATTGCCGGGTAAAGAAAAAGTTGTCCAAGAATTACAAAAACTGGCAGAAAATGCAGATCAAATATATCTCGCAACGGATTTGGATAGAGAAGGGGAAGCGATTGCTTGGCACCTTCAAGAAATCATTGGTGGAGAGCCTGAAAAGTATAAACGCGTAGTTTTTAACGAAATTACTAAAAATGCTATTCAACAAGCGTTCGAAACGCCGGGTGAGTTAAATACCGATATGGTTTTTGCTCAGCAAACGCGACGCTTCTTAGATCGCGTTGTTGGCTTTATGGTGTCGCCATTACTGTGGGCAAAAGTCGCTCGCGGACTTTCTGCAGGTCGAGTTCAGTCAGTTGCAGTGCGTTTATTGGTTGAACGTGAACGTGAAATTAAGGCATTTATACCAGAAGAGTTTTGGGATATTCATGCTGATGTTAAAAACACAGAGTCAGAGTTACGTTTAGAAGTAACCAAACAAGACGACAAGCCATTTAAGCCAGTAAATGAAGCTCAGGCTAGCGCAGCAGTTAAAAGCCTTGAGAATGCCGAATATAAAGTTGTTAATGTTGAAGAAAAACCAAGTAAGAGTCGTCCAAGTGCGCCTTTAATTACTTCAACAATGCAACAAGCGGCAAGTACACGTTTAGGTTATGGCGTTAAAAAGACCATGATGCTTGCTCAGCGTTTGTATGAAGGTGGTTACATTACGTATATGCGTACCGATTCCACTAATCTGTCAAAAGATGCAGTTGCTATGTGTCGTGAATATGTAACTGAGCAATTTGGTGAAAAATATTTACCAAAAGATCCAATTAACTACAGTTCTAAAGGCAATGCACAAGAAGCGCATGAGGCTATTCGTCCATCAAGTGTAACAGTGCTTTCTGGTCACATTGAAGGCGTTGACGCTGATGCTAAAAAATTATACGAGCTTATTTGGCGTCAATTTGTTGCATGTCAAATGGTGCCTGCAGAATATGATCTAACTACTTTGACTGTTGCAGCAAACGATTTTCAGCTCAAAGCAAAGGGTCGCGTATTACGCTTTGATGGTTGGACTAAAGTACAACCTGCAATTCGCAAAAAGAATGAAGAAGATCAATCATTACCACCGGTTACATTAGGTGAAACACTGACTCTTGTTGAACTTGATCCTAAGCAACATTTTACCAAGCCGCCTGCGCGTTTTAGTGAAGCGAGTTTGGTTAAAGAGCTTGAAAAACGAGGTATCGGTCGTCCTTCTACGTACGCATCTATTATTTCAACGATTCAAGACCGTGGTTATGTACGTGTTGAAAATCGCCGTTTCTTCGCTGAAAAAATGGGTGAAATTGTTACCGATCGTTTAGTTGAAAACTTTACAGATTTAATGAATTTTGACTTTACCGCTAAAATGGAAGGTCGGCTAGATGATATCGCGGAAGGCGAGCGCGTTTGGACTGAAGTACTTGATAAATTCTATGCTGATTTTTCAACGCAACTAACTGTCGCCAAAGATGAGCCAGAACAAGGTGGTATGCGTCTTAACGAGATGGTTGAAACAGATATTGAATGCCCTACGTGTAGCAGAAAAATGGGTATACGCACGGCCTCAACCGGTGTTTTCTTAGGGTGTACTGGTTATAGCCTTCCACCAAAAGAGCGTTGTACTACAACGATGAACTTGGTATCGGGTGATGAAGCTGTAGCTGCAGATGTTGAAGATGTAGAAACTGAAAAGTTAATGCAAATGAAGCGTTGTCCAATTTGTGAAACAGCAATGGACTCATACCTAATTGACGAAACTCGTAAATTGCACGTGTGTGGTAATAACCCCGCATGTAAAGGCCATGTAGTTGAGGAAGGTACCTTTAAAATTAAAGGCTATGATGGACCAATTATCGAATGTGATAAATGTGGTTCGGACATGGAGCTTAAATCGGGTCGCTTTGGTAAGTACTTTGGCTGTAATAACGAAGAATGTAAAAATACTCGTAAGCTACTTAAAAATGGCGAAGCAGCGCCGCCAAAAGAAGATCCTGTTCACATTACTGAATTAGAATGTGAAAAATCAGATGCGTATTTTGTTTTACGTGATGGCGCTGCGGGTATCTTTTTAGCCGCAAATACTTTTCCTAAGTCACGTGAAACACGTGCACCTAAGGTAGAAGAGTTAAAACGCTTTAGAGACCGCATTTCGCCTAAGTTTTATTATTTAGCAGATGCACCAGCTAAAGATCCTGATGGTAATCTTGCTGTTGTACGCTATAGCCGTAAAAATAAATCTCAGTATGTTATGACTGAAGTTGACGGTAAAGCTACCGGCTGGACTGCTCATTATGAAGCGGGTAAATGGACAGAAGAAGCGAAGAAAAAAGCAGCACCTAAAAAGAAACCAGCGGCTAAAAAAGCCCCTGCTAAAGCAAAGGCTAAGCCAAAAGCAAAAAAAGAGGCTGAATAAGTAAATAATCGCTTATTCATCGCTTTTAAAAGCTAAAAAAACCGGAACGCACAGCTTGTGTCGATTCCGGTTTTTTTTATCTATTTATATGTACTTCGCAATGGCTTTGTTAGCCGCACATATAATACCAACCTGCATAAATATTTGAACAATTTATCGAATTAAATCACTCTACAACGTTGTTAAAAATTTTTATTTAGAACAACTAGATACAAAATTTTTGCTTAGTTCTAGCGCGATTTTCTTATCGTTAAATAGACCACATATACAAGCAGATTGGTATGAATATTATTAAATTTTTACAGAAGATATTTTCTTGTATCCTTCTGATTCAAGTTCATCATTTACACACTTTAATACGTATGCATTTAGATCTTCATTACTTACGTCGTCATCTTTAGCCCAGTTAACACACATTTCTGTGTATTCTTTTATTGTTTCGGCTGAGGCGTTTGTCGCATCGTCTGCTACTGCGTAAGTTGCAGATACTGCAAATAAAGGTGCTACGATTAATGCTAGCAATGCTTTGTTCATTCGTTTATTCCTAAAAAAATGGTGTGACGACTGAATTACGCTATTTAAGTTGAAGCGTAAAACAATAGTGCCCAGTACAGAACAATTCTGTTGGTATGCTGATTTTTAAACGAAATTGAGATAAAAGATAACGAAATATTTTTATCGTGAAGATGAGTAATTCATCTATCGGTATTTTCACATCATTGTGTTGTTGTGAGTTATAAGCTAAGGTCGCTTTTTTAAATTAAAAGACCAAAAAATGTCATCACATACACCTCAAAAAAAGCCACGCCAAGCGAATAAATTAGAGCATGCGTTAGAATCTTTTATCTTTAAAGGACGTTGGCTTCTGGCCCCATTTTTTGTTGGTTTACTCTTTGCAGTTGTATTGTTACTAATAAAATTTTTTAAACAGCTTTATTTAATGGGTATTGCGACGTTTTCAGCAACTAATCAAGAATTACTTGTTGGCATTTTAACCTTAGTCGATACCGCACTATTAGCAGGGCTATTACTAATCATTACATTCAGCGGTTACGAAAACTTTGTTTCAAAGCTTGATATTGATAATCATGAAGACAGACCATCTTGGATGGGGAAAGTCGGTTTTTCAGGGCTAAAAATGAAACTAATAAGCGCAATCGTGGCTATTTCAGCTGTTGAATTATTAAAAGTATTTATTAACTCAGGTGCATACCCAAACGATGAATTACTGTGGAAGGTGATTATTCATGTTACGTTTGTTATGTCTGGTGTTCTATTTGCGCTAACTGATTACTTAAACAGTAAAACCCAAAGTCATTAGAAAAATTAAATGTACAAAAAAGCCCAAGTAATTTACTTGGGCTTTTTATGTTTAGAGCTTAGCTGTAACATTAAGTGTAATTATTGATGTCATTAACACTCTGCATAAAAGCAAGCGTAAGGCTCAAGCGTTAGTGTATCTTGGCTTAATTTTGCGCTGTGATGGCTAAGCTCAGTGTATTCTTTAACGATTGATGTTGGCATATCAATACTTGCTTGTTGAAAGCTTAGATTAAACATGCAAAGCATTCTTTGCGTTCCAAGGGTTCTATAAAAAGCAAGCACAGGCTCAGGCGTTTCAATAAACTCAATATCACCCTCAAGCAAAACCGTTTGCTTTTTTCGCCAGGTCATAAATTCACGGTAGGCATTTAAAATTGAGTTGTTATCATTTGTTTGCATCGCAACTGATTGTTTTTTGTGTGCATCATCTACTGGGAGCCAAGGCTTGGCTTCACTAAACCCAGCGTGCTGCGATCCAGTTTGCTCCCAAGGCATTGGCGTTCTACAGCCATCACGCCCTTTAAAGTTAGGCCAAAACGTTATGCCATACGGGTCTTGTAAGTCTTCAAAGGCAACACTTGCTTCACCTAACCCTAATTCTTCACCTTGGTACATACACACGCTGCCGCGAAGAGAAGCAAGTAGGGCGGTTAACATTTTACATTGCTGAGAGTTGATTTTACCGTTTTCGCTCCAGCGGCTTGCTACGCGCTCTACGTCATGATTGCTAAATGCCCAGCATGGCCAGCCCTCAAGCATATGTTGTTCTAGGGTTTGAACCGTAGTTCTAATATATTCACTTGAGTAATCATTTGTTAAAAGCTCAAAACTATAACCCATATGCAGTTTGTCGCCGCCTTGAGTATATTCTGCCATAGTTGCTAACGAATCTTCTGACGATATTTCCCCAAGTGATACAGTACCTGGGTATTTATTAAGTAATGCACGAATATCTTGCATAAACTCAATGTTTTCTGGCTGAGTATTGTTGTAATAATGGTACTGAAACGCATACGGATTATCTTCACTAAAACCACGGCCTTGACGCTTATCTTTTGGTTTAGCTGGATTATCGCGTAGTCGTGCATCGTGATAACAAAAATTAATAGCATCGAGTCTAAAACCATCAACGCCTTTTTTAAGCCAAAACTCTACATTATCAAGCACTGCTTTTCTTACATCTGGATTATGAAAGTTAAGATCCGGTTGTTCGGTTAAAAAATTATGCAAGTAGTATTGCCCGCGACGAGGTTCCCACTGCCAAGCCCCACCACCAAAAATAGAAAGCCAGTTATTTGGCGCTGTACCATCTTCTTTTGCATCGGCCCAAACATACCAGTCGGCTTTATCGTTTATTAAATTATCGCGGCTATCTAAAAACCACTGATGTTGATCGGAGGTGTGACTTAATACCTGATCAATAATTATTTTAATATCACGCTCATGGGCTTGGCTTATTAGCTCATCAAAATCGTTTAAATCACCAAAAAGCGGGTCAATGTCGCGGTAGTCACTAATATCGTAGCCAAAGTCTTTCATTGGCGATTTGAAAAAAGGTGAAATCCAAATAGCATCAACGCCTAAGCTTTTAATGTAATCAATACGATTAATAATTCCTTTTAAATCACCAATACCATCGTTGTTGCTATCTTGAAAGCTACGCGGATAAACCTGATAAATAACCGCACCTTTATACCACTGCTTTTGGGTCATGCTTTTCTCCGTCATTCCACACAGTATTTAGACTATTCTTATTTGTGATTAAGATTAATCACGTTATTTGAAAAAGCATACGTGAAGCCTTGAACACTGTAAAAAGCCTGCATACGTATGCACTAAAATTAATACAATTAAATTATCAAAAATAAGTACTTAGGCATCATTAAAAATGTTCGATTTGTGTGTTTTTTTGTTTACCAATTATATAATTTAGCTATTTTCTTACTCGAACTAAACCTAATAGCTTGTCCTATAAGGGAAATATATTTTATGTTTCACCTTTAATGGTCTGACCAATTCAACACTTGGTTGATGCTTAATAGTTCTTATTTTCCATAGCGGTACTAATTAGTTTCACTTTGTTTACATCAAGGTCAGTGAGCTATTAACTGTTAATAGAGTGAATTTAACGAGCAATGTTTTACAATTGAATTTATTTGTTTTTATATATAATTAAATCAATTGGTTAGTCTTTGTTTTTTCAAGTTCATGTTAATGTTAAATCCTTCTGTAACGGTTGAATACGTATGCATAAAGTTGTTAATAAAATAAAGCTGGCGTTAATATTCATCCTGACAACAAAATTAGCTCGCCTGTTTGACTATCACTCAAACAATGAATGCGGGTATCACAATATGGGTAACGGGAAACATTATGTCTATGTTCAAACCAAGTATATTAACTTTGGCATTAACAGCTGCAGGCTTATCAAGCTTTGCAACACTAGCTGCTCAAGAAAATACAATAAAAAAAGATGACGTAGAGGTTATCGAGGTTAAAGGCTTTCGTGGCAGCTTAATTGAATCTATAAACACTAAACGCTTTTCTACACAGGTTGTAGAATCTATTTCTGCAGAAGATATAGGTAAATTACCTGATTCGTCTATTGCTGAGTCTATTGCACGTTTACCAGGTTTAACTGCACAACGTTTAGATGGCCGAGCAAGTCGTGTGAGTGTTCGTGGTTTCAGTGAAGATGAAAGTGCGACCACTTTTAATGGCCGTGAGCAAGTGTCTATTGGTGACAACCGAGGCGTAGAGTTTGATCTTTACCCATCTGAAATAATGAGCGGTGTTACTGTTTATAAAACACCTAATGCCAGTATTGAAGCCGAAGGTATTGCTGGTGTCATTGACATGCAAACGGTTAAGCCTTTAAGTAAAGGTGAACGTGTTGTTATGTTTAATGGTCAGCTTGAAAAAACAAGCTTTGACAAGTTAAACCCAGATGGCGATAACCAAGGTTTCCGCGGTACTTTTTCGTATATTGACCAATTTGCAGATGACACTATTGGTGTGGCATTCGCGTATAACAAAATGAGTTCTCCAAACCAAGAAAAGCGTTGGAATTCGTGGGGGTATCCAGAATTCACAAATAATGGTAAAGATTATTCAATTTTAGGTGGTGCAAAACCTTATGTCCGTTCATCTACATTAGATCGTGACTCAGCAATGCTGGTTATAGAAGCATCTCCGAATGATCGCTTGAATATGACATTCGATGCATTATATGTTGATTTTTCTGACGAAAGAATTTTACGCGGTATTGAAATTCCATTTGCATGGGGTCAAGGTAGTATAGATCCAAACAGTGTTATTGTAGACGAAGACTCTGGTTTTATTACTAGCGCTAAGCTGCAACAAGGCCAGCGTGTTGTTGTTCGAAATGATTATGAAGAACGTAATGCTGAACTAAAGCAATTCGGTTTTAATACAAAATACGATATTAATGATGCATGGTCTGTAGAGTTTGATGCAAGTGTATCTGAAGTAGAACGTCAGCTTTGGAGTATAGAAAGCTACTCAGGAACTGGTCGCGGAGACAGTAATGGTATTGCTGATAACTTAGGTTATACCTTTAATGGTGGCAACACGGGCGCGCAATTTACCCATGAACTTGATTACAGTGACTATAACTTAATTCAACTAGGTGGACCGTTATCTTGGGGCGCAAGCTCTGCGTTAAATGATAAATACGGCCTAAATGATACGCCTTACCAAAATACAGCACAAGATGGCTTCATCAACGCACCAGAAATTAATGATGAGCTTCAAACATTAAAGTTAGCTGCTAGCAAAGTGCTTGAAAATGACTACATAAGCGCTATTAAATTTGGTATTTCGTACCGTGACCGTGAAAAAACTAAAAAGTCAGAAGGTTATTTTATGACTTTGAAAGATTTTTCACTTGATAACCCAGGAATGGTCTCAGTACCTGAAAAATACCGTTTGGGCACTGCAAGTTTAGACTTTATTGGTATGGGTAATATGATTGCTTATGACACTAATGGTCTGGTTAATGACGGTTACTACAATCTCCTACAAGAGAGCTTAACAGATCAAAAACATAAAACGCAGTCTTGGACAGTACAAGAACAAGTTACAGCTTTATTTTTGCAAGCAGATATTAATACTGAACTAGGTTCAATTCCTGTTTCAGGTAACGTTGGTGTGCGTTATGTTAAAACGGAACAATCATCACAAGGTTCTGCTGCGACGACCGAAAACGGTTTAGTTGTTGTATCTCCAACAGACATTAGCCATGATTACTCGCATGTATTACCTAGCTTAAACTTATCATTTGCAATAGATGAAGAACAAACGGTTCGTTTTGGTGCAGCTAAAACTATTTCACGTGCTCGTTTAGATGAAATGAACGCTTCTGTAAATGCAACATATAGCCCAACTCAAGACTCTAACGGTAATAACTGGAGTGTATCTGGTGGTAATCCGCAGCTTGAGCCTAAAGAAGCCACTGGTTTTGATTTAAGCTATGAAAACTATTTTCATGAAGAAGGTTATTTTGCAGCAGCGTATTTCTATAAAGATATTTCTACTTGGATTTTTGACGGTAACTACGCAATAGATATGACTGGTGTCGCTAATCCATCAACAGGTGAAATACCAGCAAATAGCCAAGGTTCTGGCTCAGGCAAAGTAAATGGTGGCGGAGGTGACCTTTGGGGTTACGAGCTATCTCTTTCTTTACCATTGAGTATATTTAGTTCATCACTGGAAGGCTTTGGCTTAATTGCCAGCCATACTGGTGTAGAGCAAGATATTGAAGATCAAAATGGGAATGAATATGAACTGCCAGGTTTATCAGAGAAGATCGATAGCTTAACTTTTTATTACGAAAGAAATGGCTTTCAAGCGCGTACAAGTATGCGTAAACGCTCTGACTTTAAAGGTAATGTTAACGGCTTAGGACTTGCGGCTACGCAAGTAGATATTAAAGGCGAAACAATTTGGGATATTCAAACTGGATATGATTTTGCTGAATCTGGCTTACAAGGTCTGGAAGGGTTATCTGTTACATTCCAAATTCAAAACTTAACCGAAGAGCCATTTACTTCGCTTTCGGGTGATAACAATTTACAAGTACGTGACTACCAAGATTACGGTCGCACTTACTTGTTAGGCTTTAGCTACAAGCTATAATAAAAATGGTGTGTAGAAGCCCTTGTGATTTATTTTACAAGGGCTTTTTTATAGCTACTTTACCTAACTTTTTAATCATACTTTGATTTAATAAAACGTGGATAATAAGATGAAATCAATAAAACACGTCGTGATCGCAGGCGGTGGTACCGCAGGTTGGATAACTGCAGCACTGCTTAATAAAGTGTTAGGTAAAGTAATTAATATCACATTGATAGAGTCATCATCTATTGGCACCGTGGGAGTTGGAGAAGCAACCATACCACCTATTATCCAACTTAATAACGCATTAGGCATTAACGAAAAAGAGTTTATAAATGAAACCAACGCAACAATTAAACTCGGTATTGAATTCGAAAACTGGAAAACCCCCTCTCACAGCTACATGCATGCTTTTGGCTCATTTGGAAAAGACTTTCCTTTTTGCGATTTTTACAATTTTTGGGTAAAGGGAAATATTACAGGCTCTGAAGATAGCCTATGGGATTTTTCGTTAAATTATCAAGCTGCTAAACAGCATAAATTTGCACCATTAAATACCATCCTTAATACGCAATTGCCTGGCCTAAGTTACGCTTATCATTTTGATGCAACACTCTACGCTGAATATTTAAAAAAGCTGGCAATATCGCGCGGTGTAAAACACATTGATGCCAAAATTAGTGAGGTTACACAATGTTTAGCAACGGGTAATGTAGAAACACTCATACTCGATGATAATAAGCAAATCAACGGTGATTTATTTATAGATTGCACAGGGTTGCGTGCGTTGCTTATTGAGAAAACACTCAATACCGGATTTGTAGATTGGTCTCATTATTTACCATGCGATAGTGCCATCGCAGTACAAACAAAATCAAACGATGAATTAAAACCTTATACGCAATCAATTGCGCACAGTGCCGGTTGGCAGTGGCAAATTCCGTTACAAAGCCGAATAGGCAATGGCTTGGTTTATTGTAGTCGTTATTTATCGGATGAAGACGCAAAGGCGTTGTTGCTTAATAACTTACCGGCAGATCCAATAACAGAACCTAGATTTATTAAATTCAAAACAGGTAGACGTGTAAAACAATGGCATAAAAATGTAGTCGCGGTTGGTTTATCAAGTGGCTTTTTAGAGCCATTGGAATCTACAAGCATTCACCTAATTCAAAGCGCAGTTACACGGCTGATCAAATTATTTCCACACCATGGTATCAGCGATGCGTTAGCAAGCGAGTTTAATAAACAAAGCGTGACAGAAATAGAGCACATGCGCGATTTTATTATTTTGCATTACAAACTTACAGAGCGGGGCGACTCTGCATTTTGGCGTCAGTGTAAGCAAATGGAAATTCCCGACTCATTGACTCATAAACTCAGTTTATTTAAACACACAGGCAAGGTAGTCCGTGAAAACGACGAGTTATTTGCTGAAGTTGCTTGGCAGCAAGTGTTTATAGGCCAGGGCCTTATCCCCGATGATTACAACAGTATTGTAGATTCACTCAGTAGTGAACAACTTAACGATTTATTTTCTACATTAAAAACGCTTATTACTTCAACGGTAGAGCAGTTACCCACTCATAAAGATTTTTTAAAAGAAATCAAAAAGGCCTAATGATGCGATTTTTAAACACACTTTTACTTGTAAGTGCATGTACCTTACCAACCATTAGCTACGCACTTGACGTTGAACCGGCCAATTGGTGGGTAGGTATGAATAAAAGCACTATAACCATCATGGTGCATGAAAAAAACATTTCTAACGAGCAAATTAAATTAGCTAAATACAATGGCGTTAAGTTAAATAAAATAACGCGTACAGATAACCCTAATTATGTATTTTTAAATATAACCATTTCCGATGCCGCTAAAGCGGGAACGCTTGAATTTAATAGCAGCGAAACGAACCAACGTTTTGAATTTCCGCTACTTGCACGTGATAAAAACAGTGCAAAGCGCCAAGGGTTTACATCAGCCGATACTCTTTATCTAATTAACCCCGATCGTTTTGCTAATGGTGATGAGCAAAACGATACTGTCCCTAGCATGCTAGAAGCCGCTGATCCTACTACAAAGGGCGGGCGACACGGTGGTGATATACAAGGTGTTATTAATGCATTGCCATATTTAAAAGATTTAGGTGTAACGCAGTTGTGGTTAACGCCGGTGCTTGAAAACAACATGCCCGATTACTCTTATCACGGTTATGCTATTACTGATTTTTATAACGTAGACCCACGCATGGGTTCTAATTCACTTTATAAATTGCTCTCAGTAAAGGCCAAAGAGCAGGGTATAGGCTTGGTAATGGATATGGTGCTTAATCACTTTGGTGCTGAGCATACATGGATGAAGGATAAACCGAGCAAAGATTGGATCAACTTTAATGGCGAATTTGAAAATGGTAAAAATGCGACAAGCCATGCCCGCCAAACAATTCAAGACCCACACGCAAGCGATTACGATAAACGCCAGTTTAACGATGGCTGGTTTGTAGCCAGCATGCCGGATTTAAACCAGCGCCAACCACTTTTAAGCGAATATTTAATTCAAAATGCGATTTGGTGGATTGAATACGCAGATTTAAGTGGTATTCGCGTTGATACTTACTCTTACTCAGATAAAGCATTTTTGAGCGATTGGACAAAAGCAATTATGCAAGAGTATCCGGATTTTAATATTGTAGGAGAAGAGTGGACCTCTAACCCTGCTATTGCCTCTTACTGGCAACGTGGTAAGCATAACCAAGATGGCTATACATCAAGCCTACCAAGCGTTATGGACTTTTCGTTGCAAGAGGCGGTAATTCAAGCGCTAAATGAAGATGAAAGTTGGAACACCGGTTGGGTTAAAGTATATGAATCGTTAGCTAATGATTTTTTATACCCTGATACCAATAACATTATGGTATTTGCAGATAATCACGATATGAGCCGCGTTTACACTGAACTTGGCCAAGACGAAGCCAAAACTAAAATGGCAATGACCTTGTTTTTAACCACACGAGGTATAGCCCAAATGTACTACGGTACGGAAGTGCTATTAGATAACACCCCAAGTAAAGACCATGGTGATATTAGAATAGACTTCCCAGGTGGATTTAAAGGCCAAACTCGTAACGCCTTTACGGGCGAGGGGCTAACAAAACAGCAAAAAGAGATGCATAAAACAATTAGCACCTTGCTTAACTTTAGAAAAGGCAGCACTGCGCTTGATAAAGGAAAGCTTGTACACTTTACGCCTCAACAAGGTGTGTATAGTTACGCGCGTATTAGCGACGAGCAAACTGTGTTGGTATTTATGAATAAAAACACAAAAGAGCTCACTAAGAATATTGAGTATATGCAGGAAGTAATACCAAAAAATGCCAAAGCACTAAACTTATTCACCCACAAAACAAAGATGCTGGGTAGTGCAGTTACTCTACCGGCTATGAGTGCAACGGTATTAATTATAAATACCTCTCAATAGTTTACCTGAATACGTATGCAGCAACTGTATGGTTGCTGCAGTAATCTTTAGTATAAAGTAATAACAATACTGACAAAAAAGACACACAATGAAAAAATCAGTTTATGTATCCGCAGTACTGTGTAGCGCACTTATTTCTACAGGGTGTTCAGAGAATAACAAACCTGAGCAACCGCAAGCGCCTGCATACACAAAAAGTGAGCTTACCAAGCCGGTTGTATATCAAGTATTTACTCGCTTGTTTGGTAATACCGAAACAGCCAATGTTTCATGGGGCACTAAAGAGCAAAATGGCGTAGGTAAGTTTGCCGATTTTAACGATGCCGCCCTCAAAGGTATAAAGGAGCTGGGAACAACGCACGTTTGGTATACCGGCGTATTACACCACGCCTTAGTAGCCGATTATAGCGATTATGGGATTTCTCAAGACGACCCTGATGTTGTAAAAGGACGAGCAGGTTCGCCATATGCAATAAAAGATTATTATGATGTAAATCCTGATTTAGCAATTAACGTGACGAATCGTATGGGAGAGTTTAGCCAGCTCATTGAGCGTACGCACAGCCATGGCATGAAAGTCATTATTGATATAGTGCCTAACCATGTTGCGCGAAATTATCAATCATTAGGAAAGCCTAAAGGGGTTGAAGATTTTGGCGCGCAAGACGACACCAGTAAAACGTACGATAAAAACAACAATTTTTACTATGTGCCTGGGCAGTCATTTCAAGTGCCTACCTCTACAACCTATAAAGTGCTAGGCGGGAATGCTCATCCTCTTGTTGATGGTTTTTTTGATGAAACACCCGCCAAATGGACAGGTAATGGTGCTCGATCTCCAAAACCAGATATGAACGATTGGTACGAAACAGTAAAAGTGAATTACGGTGTAAAGCCTGATGGCAGCTACGACTTTGTAGAGTTACCAAATGAATACAAAAATAAAGATTACCGTGCTCACTACGCGTTTTGGCAAGATAAAGAGCTCCCTAACAGCTGGTACAAATTTAGAGACATTGCGCTTTTTTGGTTAGATAAAGGTGTTGATGGCTTTAGGTACGACATGGCCGAAATGGTGCCGGTTGAATTTTGGAGCTTTTTAAACTCATCAATAAAAATGCAAAAACCTGATGCATTTTTACTTGCCGAAGTTTACAACCCAAAAATGTACCGTGCTTATATCCATCAAGGTAAAATGGACTATTTATACGATAAGGTCGGTTTTTACGATACCTTAAAAGCAATTATGCAAAGCAAGCAACCTGCAAACGCTATTTTTGATGCGCAGCAACAGGTTGCGGATATTGAACAGCACATGCTGCACTTTTTAGAAAATCACGATGAACAGCGTATCGCAAGCCCAGACTTTGCAGGCAAAGCCGTGTGGGGTAAACCAGCCATGGTGGTTTCAAACCTGATTAGCCGTGCACCAACCTTATTATATTTTGGCCAAGATGTAGGGGAGGATGGATCTGAATATGCAGGCTTTGGCTTACCAACCCGCACCAGTATTTTTGATTACATTGGCGTACCAGCGCATCAAGCATGGATGAATAGCGGTAAGTTTGACGGCGCTAATTTAACAAAAGAGCAGTCAGCACTTCGTGATTACTATAAAGCCATTCTGTCACTTAATAGTTTACCTGCAGTGGTGGGCGGTGAAATGAGTGAGCTTAGTGTTACAGGAAGTGAGCGAATTGTAGGCTTTACCCGCAAACTTGGCCAACAAATGCTTTACGTATTAAGTAACTTTAGCGAACAATCTCAAACAATGACGGTTAATTTATCAAAAGTGCAATTAGCGGGACTCAGCGAATACACTCAATTGCATGACTTACTTGAGCAGCATAGCACCGAGATTACATCAGGGTCTCAAGGCGCAACCTTCACACTTACACTTGATGCATTTAGCAGCGCAGTATTAACAAATAAGGCTAATAATGAATAATCAAAATAATAGCGACAAGCCAACTCTAAGCTTTTGGCAAATATGGAACATGTGTTTTGGCTTTTTAGGCATACAGTTTGGTTTTGCCCTGCAAAACGGTAACGTGAGCCGAATATTTCAAACCCTTGGCGCACAAGTGGATGATATTCCTATTTTATGGGTAGCAGCACCGCTAACCGGTTTAATTGTGCAACCTATTATTGGTTATTGGAGTGATAAAACGTGGTGTCGTTTTGGTCGTCGTCGTCCATTTTTCTTTTTGGGTGCAATATTAACAACCATTGCATTGTTTATTATGCCGCATTCGCCAACATTGTGGATTGCTGCTGGTATGTTGTGGATTATGGATGCGTCAATTAACGTAACCATGGAACCATTTAGAGCGCTTGTAGGCGATAACTTGCCAGAAAAGCAACGCGCTACCGGTTACGGGTTACAAAGTTTTTTTATTGGTATAGGTGCAGTTTTGGCATCAGCACTGCCATGGATGATGACAAATTGGTTTGATGTGAGTAACACGGCAGCTATTGGTGAAATACCAGACTCAGTTAAGTACTCATTTTACTGGGGTGGCGTTGTTTTACTAGCTGCTGTGTTGTGGACTGTTGCAAAAACAAAAGAATACACACCTGAGCAATTAGCTAAATTTGAGGCACAAAAAGGGCCAGTTGTAACGGCTGAAATTGCTGATATTAACTACAATAAAGGCGGCATTATATTTGTTGTATTAGGCCTTGCAACACTTGCCCTAGTGATGGGCTTAGCGCTTGAAAAAGAACTTTATTTATTAGCGGGTGGCTTACTTGCCTTTGGCATTGTGCAGTGGATAGCTGGTTTATTAAAAGCTAAAAATCACACTCAAGGGGGCTTTTATCAAGTAGTGCAAGATGTATTTACAATGCCAACTGCGATGAAGCAATTAGCTTGGGTGCAATTTTTTAGTTGGTTTACCTTATTTGCGATGTGGATTTATACCACGTCGGCAGTAACAAGCTTTCATTATGGGAGTAGCGATACAACATCAAAAGCGTTTAACGATGGCGCTGATTGGGTCGGTATTTTATTTGCGGCTTACAATGGATTCGCTGCTATTGCCGCAATGTGCATTCCATTCTTAGTTAAAAAAATGGGCTTAAAAGGCGCGCATTGTTTTAACTTATTACTAGGCGCACTAGGCCTTGCCAGCTTTATGTTTATAACAGACCCCAAAATGCTGCTTATTCCTATGATTGGTGTTGGTTTTGCGTGGGCTTCAATATTGTCACTGCCTTATGCAATGCTAAGTAACTCATTACCGAGTAATAAAATGGGTGTTTATATGGGAATATTTAACTTCTTTATTGTTATTCCACAGCTACTTGCAGCCAGTATTTTAGGGCTTATTTTGAGTCATGTGTTTTCTAATCAGCCCATTTACGCTTTGTTAATTGGTGCTGCGTCATTTGTATTAGCAGCCATTGCTGTTATGCGCGTTAAAAATTCTAATTAAGAGTAAAAAAATGAAAAACTATAACCTAATTACTATTTCATTATTAGCACTTGGATTAACTGCATGCGGTGCTCAAAATACGAATCAGTCACAAACAGTACAAACATCTAAAACAACTGCGCCTGGTGCTCCGGGCAGCGACCCGTTTTGGTCATACGCAGGTAAAACAGGGATTGGCACATCGTACGAGCAATACCAAAATGGTCATTACACAAGTGATGCACCAACAGGTGTAGTATCAAAAGTCTGGTTTTCAATTGCTAAAGGCATGATCACCGAAACTATGTTTGGCCTTATTCATCAAGCACAAATAAAAGATATGCAATTTGTGGTAACAGGAAAAGACTTTACTGTTAGCGAAGCAGACGATCTTGATGTCACTATTGATTATCTATACAAAGACGAGCAAGGCCGTCCGTTATCACTTGCTTATAAAATAGTAAGTAAAGATAAACAAGGCAGATTCACTCTTGAAAAACACGTTTTTACCGATCCTGATGGGCAAAGTTTATTTGTTCGTAGCGTGTTTAATACCGACCTTAAAGACGTTAAAGCCTATGTTGTGGTAAATCCATATATTGATAATAATGGCCTTGATGATTTTGCAAAAACTACCGAGCAAGGTTTAGTTGCTTGGCAAGGTGACAACTACTTAACATTGCAAGCAAATACTGAATTTGGCGCAAAAACGGTTGGCTTTACGGGTGTAAGCGATGGTTTGGATGAGCTTAAAAAGTCACAATCATTAAATACCAGCTATAGCAATACTGGTGAGCAGTCAGGTAATGTCAGTTTACTTGCTGAGCTTGGCAATATTGAAAGTAATACCACGTTTGATTTAGTACTGAGCTTTGCACATAACGAGCAACAAAGTGCAGAGCAGGGCGCCCAAACATTAGCAAAAGGTTATCAAAGTGTACTTGATAACTACAATGGTGAAGGTGCGGCATTTGGTTGGCAAGATTACCTACAAAGCCTTACACCTATTAATAAAATGACGGGGCAAACGGCCGATAACGGTAAGTTACTTTATACCAGCGCAATGGTATTAAAAGCACAAGAAGACAAAACGCACGCAGGTGCGCTTATTGCGTCGTTGTCTAATCCGTGGGGCGAAACCGTATCGGCTAAAATAGGCTCAACTGGTTATAAAGCCGTGTGGGTACGAGATTTCTACCAAGTAGCTATGGCATTTATGGCACTGGGTGATACAGCTACAGCAAAAATAGCATTCGAATACCTTGAAAAAGTTCAAGTTAATAGCAAAACGCCAGGTAACAATGGAGATACAGGCTGGTTTTTACAAAAAACACATGTCGATGGCGAACTAGAATGGGTGGGTGTACAGCTTGATCAAACTGCGATGCCAATTATGCTTGCGTGGAAATTACACCAAGCAAATGTACTTAGTGATGCCGAGCTTAAAGACTGGTACGCACGTATGTTAAAACCAGCGGCGGATTTTTTAGTCGAGGGCGGCCTTGCTAAAATTTTGTGGAACGACACGCAAATTACACCACCGGCAACACAACAAGAGCGCTGGGAAGAGCAAAGCGGTTATTCGCCTTCAACTACAGCCGCAATAGTAGCAGGCCTTGTTACAGCCAGTGATATAGCAGCGCTTAATGGCGATGATAAAAACGCACAGCGCTACCTAGCTACGGCTAAAAAATACAGCAACGATATTGAATCGCAAATGTTTACCACTAAAGGTAACTTAAAAGGCGAAAATAGTGATGGTGAATACTTTATTCGTATAGGCCAAGATACCGATGCAAACTCAGACACTAAAATTAACGCTAATAATGGCCGTGAAGGTTTTAACAAAAAGCAAATTTTAGATGGCGGCTTCTTAGAACTAGTACGCTATGGCTTACGTGGTGCTAACGACGAAAGCATTGTTAAAACATTGCCTGAGTACGATGACGAAACGCTTGAAGATAACCTACAAGTTAAATACAGCTTTAGCTTTGACGACGGCAGCGGCACATTTGCAGGCTACCGTCGCTACGGTAATGATGGCTACGGCGAAGATGAAGTAACCGGTACTAATTACGCAGAGGGTGGCAGTAATACACCAGGCCAACGTGGTCGTGTATGGCCGTTTTTCACCGGTGAGCGTGGTCACTATGAAATAGCTGCAGCTAATGCGAACAACGCTCTGGATGATGCTAAACAAGCGCAAATTAAAAACAGCTATGTTAAAGGCTTAGAGCAATTTGCCAATGAAGGCATGATGTTACCAGAGCAAGTATGGGACGGCGTTGGTGTAAACAAAGCAGGTTATACACTGGGCGAAGGGACTAATTCAGCAACACCTCTAGCTTGGACACACGCAGAATACATTAAGCTGGTACGCTCACTCAGTGATAAACAAGTATGGGATCACTACCCAGTTGTTAAAAAAGCACTAAAATAGTAATTTTTCATATTTTTAAATTTAAAAGCCATGGTTTATAACCATGGCTTTTTAGTATCTGTGACCTAAGAGTTGTTAAGCTGACCTCCTTGCTTTTAGTTCATCAAATCTGATTATCCATAAAGCGTATGTTCACCTCAATCGGAACACTTTTATTGTGGCTGGTTGATCTTTCAGGATTTAAATGTGTTTTATCTAAATGCGGCTTAACCGAGGCGTAAGGAGTGTAACCTAATGGAGCTGGTAACGGCTCCTGCGCTAATATAATGACTTACATCGCCTATGGTGAATAACCTCGACCCATAAGCGCCAATTTGCCTAAAATCAGACATACTGCTGTAAATTTAACCTCGAAAGGTAAATAGGCTCTAGTTAATTTATATCTATTTAACCTGAATTCTGGTTAAGAGATTTATGAACATATTGAACCACAATGATAGTTAAACTTATTTATCTCAAGCAGTTATTATCCAAAGTTCAGGTTATTTAATAACGATAAATATGACAATTTAATTTTTATTTACGTGTAATTTACTCGGGTTGTATTGCCAGTGCTTCGCTTTACCGTATTAGGGTAGTCAATGGGTGTAACTAATTTGTAACCTGTTAACAGGTAGTAAATAAAGCTGTTTTACATGCCTCTGACAACCCACACAAATTGAAAGGTGATACCCGTGCAAAAAATAAACACAATAACTTTGGCAATCGCACTTGCTTGTTCGTTGCCTAGTATTGCTCAAGAGTCTTTAGCAGATCAAAGCAATAGTAACGAGGTTAAAAAAAATGACACTGCATTAGAAGTTATATCGGTAACGGCGACTAAGCGTAAAACAAGGTTAATGGAAACACCCGTCGCAATTACAGCGTTAACATCGGCACAATTAAAACAAAGTGGTGTTAATAATATAAGGGATATAGCAAATCTTGTACCTGGGCTTGATATATCAACGGCAACAGATCAATCAGCACCAGTTATATCTATGCGAGGCGTGCGCTCTACCAATATTACTGAACTTGGCGACCCTGCTGTTGGCGTGCATTTAGATGGAATTTATTCACCAAGAATGCAAGGTGCTTTAGCATTAATGTACGATGTTGAGCGTATTGAAGCACTACGTGGACCACAAGGTACGCTGTTTGGCAGAAACTCGACCGTTGGTAGCATTAATGTTATTTCTGCAAAACCTGATTTTACTGATGATTATGGTAGTGTAACGTTAGAAGCGGGCAAATATAATACACGCAGTGCGGAAGGTTTTTATAACTTTTCAGTTAGCGACGATTTTGCGGTCCGTATTGCAGCTAAAGGGTTAAAACGTGATTCTTATTTGGAAGGTTATTACGATCCTAACCAATACGATACTCGCAGATTAAGTGATGCAGTACTAAATACAGACGTTATTTCACAAGATTCATATCAAAACATTGGCAGTACACTTACTCAACGAGAGAATTGGTGGATAGATGCAGCTGGTACCAACCCAGAGTCGCAGCAAGTTCGCGCGTTAACAGAAGCTGACAAATCAGATTTTTATAATAGTGCTAATGAGTATTCATTTAGAGTAAGTACGTTATGGTCGCCTTTAGATGGTAATTTCACCAACCATACCGTATTTCAAAAATATGTTAACGACAGTGGTAATAATGTTGATTTGGTAAACTGCGATAAATTACGAGGTCGCCCAACAGAGTACGGTGGCGATTGTTCAAACTTTTTACCTTCAGATAATACATATCAAGCGGTTGTGAATGTACCCGGTGAACTTAAATTAGATATAACGTATTTACGTAACACTCTTAATTATGCATTAACAGACGATCTTGATTTAGTGTGGTTAGTGGGCTTTGAAGACATGGAGCGCTCTTCAAAGCAAGATAGCGAAGCGGGTTTAGATGTTTGGGATGGTGCAACTTATTTTTTAGACGGTACTGGCGCTAAATCTTATTCTACGGAGCTACAACTACAATCATCGGATATGTCTGACCTTACTTGGATTATGGGCGTTAACTATTTTCACGAAAAAACCACAACGCTCGGGTATTACGATAATCCAATGGACGATAAAGTATTTTGGGATCAACCTGATAGATCAACCGATGCATTCGCATTTTTTGCACAAGCTACGTATAAAATAACCCCCAAACTGCACGCCACGCTGGGGTATCGCTTTAGTGATGAAACAAAAGAAGATAAAGGCGGGCGCTCTTATCGTTGCTCAAATGCTGATGGCTGCGCGCCGGGTTGGTTTAATCGTACTGATTTAAATAACTTGCCAGCAGATTACTTTGAAGATCCTACTATTTACGCATCATTTTTTGAAAATGACAACAAAGGCAGTTGGACGCACCATGACTTTAGAGTGGGTTTAGATTACGACTTGAGCCCCGATACAATGCTTTATACTTATTTAGCAAGCGGCTTTAAAGCCGGTGGTATTGGCGATGTGTTTGAAGTAGTAAACGATAGAACCTCTGAAGTAAATCGATTCGAAACGCAATTTGATCCAGAAGAAGTATTAACATGGGAAATAGGCGCTAAATCGAGCTTTTTTGATAACTCGTTAAATCTACAAGCTGCATTTTTCTACACAGATTACACAGACATGCAGTATGCATCTGTTGGTTCTATTGGTAACGTTGAGCGTCTTTCTGCTGTTGAGGATAATGATGGCAGGCCTATTTTGGATGGCTCAGGAAACCCTGTATTAGATTACATAAATCAGCCTGTTATAGCGTATTACACACAAAATGTACCTGGTTCTACTATTAAAGGAATTGAGCTCGAATTTGATTGGAAGCCATATCCAAACGGTCGAATTACGGGATATGTAACCTGGACAGAGGCTCAAGTAACAGACGATTGGTTTACAAAGTGGGACTACGATGCTGAGTATTTATTTGATATTTCTTATGAGGACTCACTCAATCCTGAAAATCCTTTGTTACAAACTAATTTAAAAGGCAATGACTTGGCGATGACGCCTAAATTTACTGCTAATTTAAGTTACACGCATAGTTTTGATTTTGGTGAATACGGGTTTATACACAGCTGGTTTAATGTAAGTTGGAAGGATAAATCATATTCAACAGTTTGGAACGTTGATAAACACCTCGATGATATGGAGTTTGCCATCTCTGATGAAGCAACGCGTTATATAGATGACTCCCGTGATAGCTTTGCAATGTTTAATGCCTCTTTAAAATATGAACCGCAAAGCCAAAAATGGTTTGCAGAAGCGTTCATTAGTAACGCCAGTGACGAAACTGTTCAGCATTGGAACAGTACCTCTAAAGGCTTTGCTAAAGGTAGTTTTGGTATGCCTAGGTACTATGGTGCAAAAGTAGGGTTTAACTTTTAACCTATAGTGTTAAATATAGTATTAAAACGTACGTCCTGTGCTTTAAGCGGTTGTGTAATTGCAGTATTTGACGTGCATTTAAATCTTAATAGAGATCATTAAATATGTATAAAAAAATAGTCGTATTCATTTTACTAAGTGCGTTGTTAGTACCTGATGTACTAGCAAATAGTTTTAAAGATAATTTTACATGGGGTTTTGATTCATCAATATGGACACCCAGATCAGGCGATAATGGCAGCCCATTTGGCTGTACATTTGAACCAGGTCTAATCTCACCAAGCTCACATGGCATAACACTGGTAGTTGATAACAACAAATGTGCTGAGCTACAAAGTACAAATACGATAACCTATGGCAAAGTACAAGGAGCATTAAAAACAGGGAATACCCCAGGGACTGTATCATCTATTTTTACCTATACCTCATGGTTTGATGAGCCAGGACGGGCTTGGCAAGAAATTGATATTGAATTTTTACCTTCACTTGGCAATGTCGTTCATACCAATATTATTTATCAGCCAAATGGCGGGGTATATCAAAGTTGGGAAGAAGATATTGATTTAGCACAGTTTGGAGTAAACATTCAAAATGAGTTAGTAGAAATAGGATTTGAGTGGAGTGTAAATCAAATACGCTGGTTTATTTATAATAGCCAAGGTACAGAGCAAACAATTCGCGTTATGTATAAAGACAATGGTGATGGCAATTTAACAAATAACGAAATTCCTGCTTATGCATGGCCGGTTGATAACACCAAGTTGATGATTAATCACTGGCATGGTGATAACTCAGAGCAAGCTTATTATTTTCCAGGTCAGTATTATCAAAGCTCTGCTTGGGCATACTATGACTTCATTCAGTACACGGCTAACTAATTAAGCTCACTTTGTCGTTCTACAGTACTTTGTTTAATTGATCACTACATTAAACGTTGTGTGGTTCGTTATTTTATTACGGCTAATTAACCTGAACTCTGGATAATAAACCTATCTTGAGCAGCTATTTTCAGCGCTAACTGCGTTAAATTTACTTGCAGTAGGCCAGCTATTGACGTGTAAATTCGCCTTGTTTCACTGAAAATCGCTGGTTAGAGAGAATAAATTTAAATATCACCATGATTCAATATGTTAGCAAATCTCTTAACCAGGGTTCAGGTTAATTACATAAAATCGCAAGGAAGCGTTTTTCGTAATAATGTTAGCACGAATGGCTAACAGCATTAAAAATCAAGTTATAAAAACTCTAAGGATCCCTAAATGCTTACTATTAATCGTCGTTTTTGGCGAAATACTTTTCCTGCTTTGTTAAGCGTATGTACTTTAAGCGTTAGCGTAATGGCTACAGAATCAGTAGATTGGCCAATGGTTAATACGCAATTAAAGCCTAATCTATCGGTTGAGCACCAAATTGATGAGCTTATGGCGACAATGAGTATTGAGCAAAAAGTAGCACAATTAATTCAACCAGAAATAAGCTATCTCAGCGTTAAAAAAATGCGAAAGTATGGCTTTGGCTCATATTTAAATGGAGGTAATTCAGCACCATACGGCAATAAAACCGCAGATTCAAAAACGTGGTTACGCTTTGCTGATGAAATGTATTTAGCCTCAATTGATAGCTCGCAAGACCAAAGTACAATACCCACTATTTGGGGCACAGATGCTATGCATGGTCATAGTAATGTATATGGTGCAACGTTGTTTCCTCACAATATTGGTTTAGGTGCAGCTAACGATGCAGAATTAATAAAAAAAATTGGCAAAGCAACAGCAAAAGAAGTTTCAGTAACCGGTATTGAATGGAGTTTTGCACCCACAGTTGCTGTAGTAAGAGATGATAGGTGGGGACGTACTTACGAAAGTTATTCAGAAGACCCTGATATAGTTAAACGTTACGCAAGTGCTATGGTGTCAGGTTTACAAGGTGATATAAACGACGATTTTTTAAATGGTTATCATCGTATTGCTACGGCAAAACACTTTGTGGGTGATGGCGGCACCGAAAACGGTATAGATAGAGGAAATACTGTGATTGATGAAAAAACACTGAGAGATATTCACGCGGCGGGTTATTTTTCGGCGATTGAAGCGGGTGTGCAATCAGTCATGGCCTCGTTTAATAGTTGGAATTCAAGACGAGTTCATGGCAGTAAATATTTATTAACGACTGTACTGAAGAAAAAAATGGGGTTTGATGGATTTGTTGTAAGTGATTGGAATGCGCATAAATTTGTAAAAGGATGCGATCTTGAACAATGTGCCGGTGCATTTAATGCAGGTGTCGATGTAATGATGGTGCCAGAACACTATGAGGCATTTTATCACAATACAATTAAGCAAGTTAAGCAAGGCGATATAAAGCTTGAGCGAATAAATGACGCGGTTAGGCGTTTTCTTCGCGCAAAAGTGCGTTGGGGATTATTTACCAAGGATAAGCCATCGAGTCGTGCAGAATCTAAAAATACAGACTGGTTAAATGCCCCAGAGCATAAAGCTTTGGCACGTGAGGCTGTTAGAAAGTCTTTAGTATTATTGAAAAATAATACACTAAAAAATAATCAAAATGTGTTACCAATATCTCCGCGTAGCAAAATATTAGTGACAGGTAATGGCGCACATAATATTGCCAAACAAGCGGGTGGTTGGAGCGTATCATGGCAAGGAACGGATAATACCAATGCTGATTTTCCAAATGCAGTGTCTATTTTTGATGGTTTAAAAGAACAAGTACTTGCCGCTGGTGGTGAAATTGAATTATCGCAAAATGCACAATTTAAGCAAAAACCCGATATAGCAATAGTCGTGTTTGGCGAAGAGCCTTACGCCGAGTGGTTTGGCGACATACAAGGGCTTGAATATCAGCGAGATAATAAAAAAGATCTCGTTTTATTAAAATCGCTGCAAGCACAAAACATTCCGGTAGTGAGTGTATTTATAAGCGGTCGTCCGCTTTGGGTAAATAAAGAGATAAATGCGTCTGATGCGTTTGTAGCCGCATGGTTACCAGGCTCACAAGGGCAAGGTGTTGCTGACGTTTTACTTTTAGATAAAAACGATGCTGTTCAATACGACTTTACAGGTAAATTAAGTTTTTCGTGGCCAAAATTTGACGACCAATTTATTCTCAATAAAGGCGATAAAAACTACGATCCTTTATTTGCTTATGGTTATAGACTTAGTTATAAAGAACCTAAAAGTGTAAAAAAGCTATCAGAAAAAACCAGTCCAAAAGCTAATGAAAGTGACAGCCAAGGCACCTCATTTTTTGTTAGAAACCTAGCACCTAACGTTCGCTGGGCGTTATCAGACCAAACTCAAATCAACATGATGACTAAAAGCTCATCAGCCATGAGCGCCGACGGCAAAAGTATTTCTATGCAATCGGTTAACTTAGCGTATCAAGAAGATGGCAGGCAGTTTGTTTGGAATAATACACAAGAGATTGCCACAGTGAGTTTACGTTTTGAACAAGCAACGACAGAGTTTAAAGACGTTGATAAACAGTTCATACAATTTGATATACGCGTTGATGATGTGCAATCGGATGTTGTTGAGCTTCGCGCAATGTGTGGGGAACAAATATGTTTGACTAAAATAAGTCTAATGACTCAACTTACCCAGTTAAAAAATAAAGGCTGGCAAACTGTCGCTATAAAGTTGGGATGTAGTGCAGCGCAAACAAAGATGAACGAAGTCACTGAAATAATTAGTATTAATGCTCAGCATCCACTCAACTTAGCAATTGCGAATGTTGCGTTAGTGAAAGCGACACAGAGTAATAGCCTTATTATAGGCTGTAATGATTTATAAACTTTAATCGGGTTTAATACCTGTTTTCATTTTATTAGGATAGATGTGAAATTAGAATCTCGGCGTTATTTATTTTGGGCTTTTCAGTTGAGTGGTTGGGGGATTTATGCGCTTTTAACTGAAATAATGATAAAGCTACCTAGTAACGAGCCTTGGCAAATTCATATTCCGCATCTGTTACTCGACACCTTATGCGGGCTTTTCATAACGCTTGGTTTAAGGAAGTGTTATTTGTTCGCAAGAACAAAATCGGCAAACATAAGTATTCCACTGCATGTTTCAGCGCTGTTGATTGCAAGTATAGTGTGGACCGCTTTTAAATGGGCTGCTTTGCAGTGGTTTTATGGCCATTGGTGGTCAGCGATGAGTTGGTTTGACTTTGGCACCTGGAGTACGGCGTCACTTACTATGTTAGCAACATGGACGGGGGCTTATTTTGGTATTACATCTTACCTTGATAACCAAGCGCAAAAACAAAAAGCTGCTGTTGCTCTTAACTTAGCAAACGAAGCACAGCTTAAAATGCTGCGTTATCAGTTAAATCCTCATTTTATGTTTAATAGCATTAACGCAATTTGTACGTTAATACTAAAAAAAGATAATATGCATGCAGTTGATATGCTTGAAAAACTATGCGATTTATTACGGTATAGTTTGTACACCGATCCGCTTGCTAAAATAACAGTGCACGAAGAAGTACAAATATTAAATACCTATCTTGATATAGAGCAATGCCGTTTTGGTAATAAGCTGAATGTAAACATTATTACCGAGTCTCACTGCGATGACTTTTTAATTCCTTCTATGCTTATTCAGCCTTTAGTTGAAAACGCTTTAAAGCATGGAATGGATCAAGCTCAAAACATAACAATAACGCTAAGAATAGAGCAAAAGAATAATACGTTGTCTATTTCTGTTTTAGATACAGGCAAAGGTTTTAACACAAATACTAATTCTCAAAGAGGAATAGGCTTAAAAAATTGTGAACAACGATTAAGCTTAATTTATCCTCAAAATAATAAATTTAAAACAGGTAACAACGAACTGGGCGGAGCGTGGGTTAATATGGCAATTCCACTTGAGCGTACACAGGAGAATATGCATGCAGCTAAAAACACTGATAGTTGATGATGAGTACAGTGCTATAGAAGGGTTGATGATAAGGCTTGAAAGCTTTCCTCAAATAGATGTTATTGGTCATGCTAATAGTGTAGATGACGCCGTAAGTATTATAAATAAAACCCAACCAAACCTTATTTTTTTAGATATAGAAATGCCTGAAAAATCAGGCTTTGAGTTAGTTAAATACTTTATTGGGAATTATTGCCCTGCTGTTATTTTTGTTACAGCTTTTCATCAGCATGCAGTGCAAGCTTTTGAAGTTAAGGCGGTAGATTATTTGCTCAAGCCGGTTAAATTGCAGCGCTTAGGTGAAGCAATTGAGCGCGCAAGTGAACGTTTAAGCAGTGTGGTTAACAAGCAGCAATTACTTGAAATGCGCGAAAGTTATTTAAACGCGCAGCAACCAAAACTCACCAACTCAACAAAAATTGAAACGTTAGTTGAGGCTAATAACTTAATTATACAAGATGGTCGAAACCCTATACAACTTGTACCTTACAACGATATTTTATGTATAGATGCAGCAGGTGATTATATGTGTGTACATACTCAACAAGAAACATTTGTGATGCGAGCTCGAATGAAAAGTCTCGAAAAAGATACACTCCCAGCTGATTTTGTACGCATACATAAATCAGCTATCGTAAATCTGAAGCATGTAAAGCGTTTAGAACCTCTGCGAAATAGTGAGTACAACGCTATTTTAAAAAATGATAAATCTATGAAAGTAAGCCGTACTTACAGCAAAGAACTAAAAAGTCGATTACTTAATAACTCTGGTTACTTATTATCACAGAGTTTGAATTAGAAATAATGGTTTCAGTGGCAATTATATTGCTCAATTATTTTATTTTCTTTATTCTCTGGTTCAAGAATGAAGCTAAACCAGTAGCAGATAGACGAAGTGATGAAAAAGCAGAACTGCACGTCCTGGTTATAAAAATGAAAGGGTTTAATGAATAAAGCCTCGCTATAAAGGGTTTAATGAATACGTAAATAATTTAAAGCTTGAATTCAAGAGTCCTAATGATTGGGAGTTAGTAATGAATATTGATGAAAATAAAATAGATGAAGCTGCATTAGCGTTGATGTATCTCACATTACATGAGCACAATCGAGCTTGGAAGCAAGTTGATTGGGAAGTAACCAACCGGTTGTTTGAAAAAGGTTTAATCTGTAACCCTATTGGTAAAGCTAAATCTATCGTATTAACGGTTGATGGGCTTAAACAATGTGAAATGTTATTTAATAAGTTATTTGTAAAAAATGAGCCCTAAAGTTTACAATTAAATTAACTTGAGCCTCTGGCAATTAACAGTGGCGGTAATAAAGTGCTTTGCACTTCTTCCCCGCGTATGAGTTTTAATAAATTTTCAACTAGCATTTGTCCTGCAACCGTCGTATTTTGCTCTATGGTCGTAAGTGGTGGGTTTACATAGCTCGCAATAGCAATGTTATCAAAACCGACAACAGCTACGTCTTTAGGTACCTTGATATTTGCTTCTTTAAGCGCTCGTATTGCGCCAATGGCGATTAAATCGCTTGCAGCGAATAAGGCGTTAAACTTTATATTATTAGCAATAAGGGAGCGGGTGGCGTGATATCCAGATTCTTCTGTAGATATAGCGTTGGCCATCTTTCTTTCGTTTATTGTTACCTTATTAGCAAGTAGCTCATCTTTGAAGCCTTGAAAGCGTGCAAAAAATTCTGGACTATGATCTGAAGCATCACCTATAAACGCACAATTGCTACGATTATGTGCAATAAAATGGGCTGCAGCTTGCTTACCTCCACCATAGTTATCACAGCATACGGTTAGATCAGGGCGGTTATCAACCGTTGCTCCCCAACATACAAATTTAGTATTTTGTTCAAGTAGGCTTTTAAACTTTGGTTGAAAGTCGATGTAATCACCATAACCTAATAAAATGATGCCATCAGCTCTGTGGCTATCTTCGTAGTCAGCTTGCCAATCAGCACTAGCAGATTGAAATGAAACTAATAAGTCATAGCCTTCTTTAGCGCACGCGCGAGTTATGCTACCTAGCATAGCCAAAAAAAATGGATTAATTTGTGAGTCATCTGAGGTTGGGTCTTCAAATAATAACAACGCGAGTGTACTACTTTGTTGCGTGCGAAGATTACTGGCATTTTTATCTACTTTGTAGTTAAGTTGTTTGGCTACATCGTGAACACGTTTGCGTGTTTCTTCATTAACCAGAGGGCTATTACGTAAAGCACGAGAAACGGTTGATTGAGACACTCCAGCATAGTGGGCAATGTCGAATGAAGTAGCTTTACCTTTCATTGTTACAACTTAATTAAAGTAATAAATAATTGTGCCATTCTCGTTTATTAATGGATTTTTTCAAGCTTTTTATGGTTAAAGGCATTTATTTATTGATTTGACCATGACACCGGTGTCATAATGTGGGCGTTTTATCATTTTGTTGTCAAAACGTATTGGCTGTCTATATTCTTATAGGCAGCATTTTTACTGTGATAGCTGCTTTAGGGTGATAGCCTAAAGTAAATAAATACCAATGGTTTACCGTTGTAGAATAATAAGCATTAATCGCTTAAACAAAAGAGATAACACCATGAGCTTACACGCTTCTACCAAATTTGATCCTATCCTAGTTGCTGATGTCGGCGGCACCAATGCTCGTTTTGCTCTAATTACAGCTTTTGACGAGGCAAAAAACCAATTTATTATAGAGCATAACAACACATTTCCCAGTGCTGATTTTGGTTCGCTTGAAAATGCATTAGAGCGTTACTTATCAACCATCTCTCATATTAAACCTAAACGCGCATGTTTAGCAGTTGCAGGCCCTATAAAAGCAGGGCAAGTGCATTTAACTAATTTAGGCTGGCATTTTAGTGTTAACGAATTTAAACAACATTTTAATTTAGAAAAATTAGATGTTATTAACGATTTTGCTGCTTTTGCGTATGCGTCGCCTTATTTAGATCCTCTGCAAAATGTGACTGTGAAATCAGGGCAAGCTGATGAAAATGCAAATATTGGTGTAATGGGGCCCGGTACTGGCTTTGGTGCTGCGTGTTTAGTAAGAACAGCTCACTCTACGTCAGTATTAAGTTCTGAAGGTGGTCATATATCGCTTGCGGCGGTTAACGAATTAGATACCGCACTAATTACAGAACTCAGAAAAGAGCATCAGCATGTATCTGTAGAAACCGTATTTTCTGGTCCAGGCATTACACATTTATACAAAGCAATGGCTGCAGTTAAAGGTGTTACTGCAAAAAACCTTGATGCGGCGCAAATTAGTAGCTTAGCTAATAGTGGTGAGTGTGAAGTGTGCGATGCAACTCTCAATCAATTTTGTGATTGGATAGGCAGCGTGGCAGGTGATTTAGCATTGGCTTATGGCGCATTAGGTGGTTTGTTTATTGGTGGTGGTATTTTGCCTCGCATGCAATCTCGCTTACTTGAAAGTCGTTTTGTTGAACGTTTTTCGCAAAAGGGTATTATGTCGCAATATACAGGGCAAATTCCCGTAACGCTTGTAACGCAAGATAACATCCCGTTAATTGGTGCCGCAGCATGTTTGCACAACAGTAAATAAGGTCGTTTCCTTGTTTGCATTTGGAAAATAGAGTGATGAAAAAAGTAACAATCAACAGTGTAGCAAGCCATGCTGGTGTTTCTAAAAAAACGGTATCACGCGTTTTAAATAACGAACCTAATGTTAGTGTGGCTACGCGTGAAAAGGTGCTTGCAGTATTCAAAGAGCTTGATTATACCCCAAACCCAATAGCACGTGGGCTTGCTCAAAATCGCAGTTTTATCATTGGTTGCCTCTACGATAACCCAAGTAAAAGTTACATTACGCGAGTGCAAACAGGTGCGCTAGCTGCTTGCCAAGAGAATAATTACAACCTTTTAATTCACCCTTGTGAATTTAGAGGTGAAGCTCTTATCAACAATATTGAGCAATTATTACAAACATCACGGTTAGATGGAATTGTTCTGACGCCACCATTTGGTGATTTTGCTGAGTTGGTTAATTTTTTAAAATCAAAAAAAATTCCTTATGCCAGAGTGGCATCAGCAATATTAGAAGATGATTCAATCTCTGTGCGCAGTAATGATGAGCAAGGTGCATTTGAAGTAACAGAACATTTGATAAGCCTTGGTCATAAGTCAATTGCTTTTATCAAGGGGCATCCAGATCATAGTGCTACGCAACAACGATTTAAAGGTTATAGACGTTCGCTTGCCAGCCATGGTATAGAATTTAACGAACGCCTAGTAGAGGAGGGTAACTTTAGTTATCACTCTGGTGTGGATAGCGCGCGTAGTATTTTAGATTTGTCACCAAGGCCAACCGCTGTATTTGCTTCAAACGATTACATGGCTGCAGCAGTACTTAAATTAGCAACTCAGCGTCAATTAAGAGTGCCTGATGATATTTCAATAGCAGGGTTTGATAATGCACCGATTGCACGCCATATCTGGCCAGGATTAACAACAATTGCACAACCTGTTGAGGAAATGACTAAGCAGGCTGTTACTCAACTTATTTCTCATATAGCACAGCCTCAAGATGAACCATTTCAGGTAATTCTTGAATCTCGTTTGATCACACGTGAATCAACAGCTCAAGTTAAAAAATAGTCTAAATTCTTTTTCACAGTAGCCCGAATATGAGTGACGCATATTTGGGCTTTTTTATTTTTATAAACTTGCTAAAAAGCCGCTTATACCTAAAAATTATAATGTTCATTAATCGGTCATGTTAAAAAGTTAGTCTATTTTTATTACTCAGGGTTGACACCGGTGTCATGGTCATGCGTTAATACAGTGACACCGGTGTCAGGGTTGTTGTGAGAGGCTCCCTGGTAGCGTACCTTTGAACGGGTAAATCAAAGATGCTCAGTACAGTTATTTACGTGGAGTCTGTAATTGCTACTGAGCCTTTATCCTCTAACTAATAGAGATGAGTTAAATTATGTTGCACCCTCGTATTCAAGAAGTTACCCAGCGCGTTATCGAACGCAGTAAAAATACCCGTCAAGCCTATTTAGATCGTATTTCGCACGCAAAAAAACAAACAAGAGTTCGTGCTGGATTAGGTTGCGGTAATATTGCGCATGTTATGGCTGCATGTAGCAGTGATGACAAAGCCCGCTTAAAGGCTGATGAGCAGCCAAATCTTGCTATTATTAACTCATATAATGATATGTTATCGGCTCATGTGCCATACAAAGACTACCCAGATTTAATTAAAGACATTGCAACAAAGTACGATGCTACAGCTCAAGTTGCTGGTGGCGTTCCTGCAATGTGTGATGGTGTTACGCAAGGGCGTGACGGCATGGAGCTTTCGTTATTTTCTCGTGACGTAATCGCTATGTCTACAGCAATATCGCTTTCGCACGATGTGTTTGATGGCGTTTTTTGTTTAGGTGTTTGTGACAAAATTGTTCCTGGTTTATTAATTGGTGCATTGTCGTTTGGTCATTTACCTGTGTTCTTTTTACCAGCAGGTCCAATGCAATCAGGTATTCCTAACAAAGAAAAAGCACGTATTCGTCAAAAATTTGCACAAGGTTTAGTGAGTCGCGAAGACTTACTTGAAGCTGAAAGTGCGTCTTATCACAGCGCAGGTACGTGTACGTTCTACGGTACTGCCAATTCAAACCAAATGTTAATGGAAATAATGGGTTTACACCTTCCAGGTAGTTCATTTATTAATCCTTACACTGAGCTTCGCGATGGCCTTACTGGTAATGCTGTAGAAACCATGCTTAAGCAGCTTACCGATGATAAAGAAAGTCCGTGTTTAGCCGATGTGATCAGTGAAAAAACGATTATAAACGGTTTAGTGGGCCTGCTTTCTACAGGTGGCTCTACTAACCATGCAATCCATATTGTTGCGATAGCAAAAGCTGCCGGCATTCAGGTTACGTGGAAAGATATGTCTGATTTATCAGAAGTTGTACCACTGCTTACACGTATTTATCCTAACGGCTCAGCTGATGTAAACCACTTCCAAGCAGCTGGCGGTATGGGTTTCTTAATGCGAGAGCTAGCAAGCGCTGGTTACTTACACACAGACGTTCAAACAATGCTAGGCGATGGTTTAGCACCTTACATGACAGAGCCTCGTTTAGATAAAGACGATAGCTTGATCATGAGTAACTCAACCGGCCCAACTAAAGTTAAATGGGTAGATTGCCCAGCAAACTCACACGATGAAGAAGTACTTCGCCCAGTGAGCAACCCATTTAGTAAGCAAGGTGGTCTGCAACTTCTAACGGGTAACTTAGGTAAAGCTGTTATCAAAGTGTCAGCGGTTGCTGAAGAACATCAGATTGTTACTGCTCCTGCGAAAGTATTTAGCTCACAAAGTGCTCTGCAAGATGCATACACGCGTGGCGAATTAAACCAAGACTTTATTGCTGTGCTAAAAGAGCAAGGCCCTAAAGCGAAAGGCATGCCAGAGCTACATAAGCTAACGCCAGTAATGGCAACGCTTCAAGATGAAGGCTTTAAAGTCGCCATTGTTACTGACGGCCGTATGTCGGGTGCATCTGGTAAAGTACCTGCAGCTATTCACTTAGCGCCAGAGGCTGTTGAGGGCGGTATTATAGCTAAAATTCGAGAAGGTGACTTAGTGACGCTTGATGCGCCAAACGGAATTTTGAAAGTACATGTTAGCGATGAAGAACTTGCAAAACGTGAACTAGAACTTAGCCAACCAAGTGCAACATTTGGTACGGGTCGTGAATTATTTACAGGGTTTAGAAATATCGTAAGCAGTGCCGATTTAGGGGCGAGTGCTTTTGGACTTGAATAAAAATTAGCCATACTGGGTAATGAGGAACAAGTAATGAGTATTGAAAAAATCTTAGCATCGGCACCAGTGGTGCCAGTGGTTGTAATCGAAAAATTAGAAGATGCTGCACCACTTGCTAGAGCGTTATATAACGGCGGTTTAAAAGCCTTAGAAATTACACTACGTACACCAATTGCCGCAGAAGCTGTAAAGCTAATGAAAGCGGAAGTACCAGAAGCATATGTTGGCACTGGAACAGTTGTAGATAAAGCAAGCTTTGATCTTTCAGTGGCTGCGGGTGCTGATTTTATGGTGAGCCCAGGTGTTAGCGATGAGCTGATTGCTTTAGCAAAAGAGTCAGATATACCATTTTTACCAGGCGCTGCAACGGCGAGTGAAGTTATGCAGCTTGCGTCGCATGGTTTTAAGTTTTTAAAATTCTTCCCTGCAGAAGCCGCGGGCGGAACAGCAATGCTTAAATCAATCGGTGGCCCATTACCACATATTACTTTTTGCCCAACTGGCGGCATTAGCCTAGCAACTGCACCTAATTATTTAGCGCTTAACAACGTTATTTGTGTTGGTGGTACTTGGATGCTAGATAAACAACTAATTGAAAATAAAGACTGGCAAGCAATTGAAGCGCTTGCTCGCCAAGCAAGTGAACTTAAATAGGAGTCTAAAATGATTAATGTAGCAATTAACGGTTATGGCCGTATCGGTCGCAATGTATTACGTGCACTTTACGAGTCAGCTCAAAACAACGAAATTAAAATTGTCGCAATTAACGATTTAGCACCAGCTAACGTAAATGCACATTTAACGCAGTATGACTCAGTTCATGGTATTTTTTCTAAAAAAGTAACACTTGAAAACAACACTATGCTAATTGGTGATGACGTAATTACGTTAACGCAAGAGCGTGATCCTGCAAACTTACCGTGGAAAGAGCTAAACGTAGACATCGTTTTAGAATGTACTGGTTTTTTCACTAAGCGTGATGACGCTGCTAAGCACATTACTGCAGGCGCTAAAAAAGTAATCGTATCTGCTCCAGGTACTGGTTTAGATGCAACAGTAGTACATGGTGTAAACAGCGACGTAATTAATGCTGATAGCAATATCATTTCTAACGCTTCTTGTACTACTAACTGTTTAGCGCCAATTGCAAAGGCAATTAACGACACTGTAGGTATTGAACAAGGTAGCATGACGACTATTCACGCTTACACCAACGATCAAAACTTATCTGATGTTTACCACCCAGATTTATACCGTGCGCGTAGTGCAACTCAATCTATGATCCCAACTAAAACAGGTGCTGCGGCAGCTGTTGGTTTAGTATTACCAGAACTTGCTGGTAAATTAGACGGTATGTCGGTACGTGTACCTACAATCAATGTTTCTTTAGTTGATTTTACGTTTATCACTAAGCGTGATACGACTACAGAAGAAATCAATGCAATCATGAAAGAAGCATCAACGGGTTCAATGAAGAGTATTTTAGAATATAACGAGCTTCCGCTTGTTTCTATCGACTTTAACCATAACCCAGCGTCGTCTATCTTTGATGCAACGCAAACTAAAGCCAATGGCAAACTAGTTAAAGTAATGGCTTGGTACGACAACGAGTGGGGTTTCTCAAACCGCATGTTAGACCAAGTTAAAGCATTAGGTCAGTACTTATAATTGACCTTGTAAAAGTTTAGCTTTATCCAACCAAGCCACGCATTGCGTGGCTTTTTTGCGTTTGGTTTATCTGTATATTTGCAATTCAAAATTAGCAGGGAACTATTTGTATTTTTTATACCCTAAATTTTGTTAATATGTGGGTGTGTAAATCAATGGAATTTCGTTGTATTTAATCAACTCAACGACGCAAGGAATAATAAAAATGATCAGAGCTTTATCGCGAAAAGTATTTCGCACAAATCATCTTCAGATAGGTGAGGGCAACATAAGTGGCTACATAGCCTGCTTTTTAGCAATACTGAGTTGCTTAGGCGTATTAGCGTTTCACTTTCCTGAATATTTAACCACACCAGAGCTGAGAAAAAGCTACAGCGTCGACTTTTTACGTCAGCTTATGTTTGCATCATTATTAGTCTCGGGCAGTTTAGGATTACTTAACTTTGTACGTAATACCAATAAGCGTTTAGGGGCTACAGCGTGGTTTTTTATTTTACTCGCTATTATGTTTGGCGGACCAAACGTTGAAGTAAACGAATTTGCTTCTGATACACCTTATATAGGGCTTGATTGGTTTATTTTAGATTTACTCGGCTCAACACTTATATTTATTGTGATTGAAAAGTTATTACCTCATCGTAAAGATCAAAAAATATTACGTAGCGAATGGCGAGGCGATTTAAACCACTTTTTTGTAAATCATTTAATTATTGGTTTTGTATTACTCGTTACTAACCACTTTGTGCATTATGGCTTTGGCTGGGCTGTATCATCTACAGTCCAAGGTTATATAGAGCAAACTCCCTTTATAGTGCAGTTGTTTTTAATAATACTTGTGGCAGATTTAATGCAGTATTGGGTGCATCGTGCCTATCACGAAGTCCCTTTATTATGGCGCTTTCATGGCGTACATCACAGTGCGAAAGAAATGGATTGGTTAGCGGGCTCTCGCCAGCATATTCTTGAAATACTCGTAACGCGCAGCTTAGTGCTCACGCCTATATTTGTACTTGGTTTTTCACAGCAAATAATTAGTTTGTACGTAATAATTGTGGGTTTGCAGGCTGTGTTTAACCATGCAAATGTACGTGTGAAATTTGGTTGGCTAAAATATTTTATGGTTACACCGCAGTTTCACCATTGGCATCATGCGTCAGATAAAGCCGCAATTGACCGCAATTACGCTGCGCATTTTTCGTTTTTAGACTACGCATTTGGTACTGCTGTTAAAGGCCAAAAAGAGTGGCCAGAAGCGTATGGTGTAGTCGGGGATTACATGCCGGTAGGTATGCTTAAACAACAGGTTTACCCGTTTAAGCGCACTAAATGAGCTCGATTAATTCAATAAACATAAACTAAAAAAAGAGCAACGTGTTAAACGTTGCTCTTTTTTTATGACTCTACTCAATTATATGTTCAGCTCTTCTAATAACTCAGTAAATGTAGGTCTTTGATTTAATGAAGGTTGCATAGCACACTTTGCCATATCGGACATTTCACCAAATAGCTCACTTTGCCTATCATCGCCGGTTACCGTGCCTAATAAGTCTTCAATTAAACACCCTAATGCACGTACTTCAATTAACTCGATTTGCTTTTGTTGATAATTACTTAACATGGCTAAGTTTGTGGCTGCACCAAAATCACCAAATAAAACATCAGCATCTTTGTTTATCATGGTGTTATGTGCATACACATCGCCATGACTTACTTTACGAACATGCAAGTGATGCAGCGTACTTACCATTTGCTGTACAATTTTTAAAATAGCGTGAGTTGAGTAATGGCAATCATCATTAAAGGTATCACGCGTACAGGTTTCAAGGCTTGGAGGCCGGCCTAAATTAGAAAAGCTTTTATCTATTAGCTCCATCACTAAACCTAGCTGATCACTTTGTTCGATGTAGGCAAGGACTTTAATTAAATTAGTATGTTCGCCTGCTTGTAAGCAGCAATTTACTTCATCAAGCGGGTAGCCGTCGCTGGTAATTGCACCTTTAAATAATTTAATCGCTATAGCGTTATCAGCCGATTTTGCTAAGTGAATAACGCCTGATGCACCTTGGCCAATAACATGACTAAGCGTGTAATCGTTAAGAAGTTTATTTTCTAAGCTGCATTTTGTAAGGCACTGGGCTTTATTAAAATCGTTACCTGCAAACGCAAGCCAAGCAAGTTTAGGCAGTTGAAACAGCCAGTCGTCTACGTGTGTTAAGTTATTAGCAGAGAGCCTAACAAGCTCAAGGCTTTTACACTGCGCCATGCTACTTGGCAGTTGCTTAAGTTGATTGCCTGCAAGCGCAAGCTTTTTAAGCTGGGTATAATTACCAAAATCTTCAGGCAATTCGTTTAACGTATTATCGGTGAGTATTAGCCACTCAATATTTTTTGGCAGGCTGTTTAAAGCAAATTCAGAAATTTGGTTACCTTTAAACGCGACCATAATCAAAGCAGGGCATTTAGCGAGCACTTTAGGAATATGCTTAAACTGATTAAACGATAAAAACACACGCTTCAGGTGTGTTAAACAGGCAAATTCATCAGGTAGTGTTGATAAGTTATTATTTGATAAATCGAGAACTTCAAGCGTGTCAGCTAAGCTAAAAATTTCTTCAGGAAATGTCGTTAGCTCTTCTACTAATTGCAGGCGAGTAGCACCAACAAGTTTGCCACTTTTAAGCTCTTTAAGGGAGTTCATATTAATACCATGTTCTAAAAATGAAAAAGCCAACATAGCTGTTGGCTTAAAGTCGTTCTAACTTACTAAATTGCTCTTTAGAATTGCGCGTTATGGTAAACGTTTTGTACGTCGTCGCAATCTTCTAACATGGCTAAAAAGCGTTCCATAACTTCAACGTCTTCGCCTTCAATCGGCGTTTCAATTTGTGGCACAAAGCTAATTAGGTCTTCGTCAAATTCAGTCACGCCCATTTCTTCAAGCGCTGTACGTGTATTGTTGTACTCTGTATGAGGAGCAAAAACAGTAACTTTACCGTCATCTACTTCTACGTCAGTTACATCAACATCAGCCATCATAAGAGCTTCAAGTACTGCTTCGTCGTCATCACCGTCAAATACAAAAATAGCAAGGTGTTCAAATAAATGTGAAACAGAGTTTTGAGCGCCAATTTTAGCATTTGCTTTGGTAAAACAAACACGTACATCAGCAAAGGTACGCTTGTTGTTGTCTGTTAAACAGTCAACAATAATCATACTGTTACCAGGGCCGTAACCTTCGTAACGTGTTGCTGCGTAGTCTTCACCGCCGCCGCCTTTTGCTTTGTCGATTGCGCGGTCAATAACGTGTGCTGGTACTTGGTCTTTTTTAGCGCGTTCAATTAAACGACGTAATGATAAGTTACCATCTGGATCTACACCGCCGTTTTTAGCACAAATATAAATTTCTTTGCCGTACTTAGAATAAACTTTAGTTTTAGCACCCGCAGTCTTAGCCATTGAATCTTTTTTGTTTTGGTAAGCTCTTCCCATCTGCGTTTCGCCTTAATATATGTAAATAATAGAATAAAATTATAATGCGTATTCTAAAGGTAAATGCATTCAAGGGCTAGTAAGTATTAAAACAGATTAGAACAGCTGCGTTTAAAAACTATCTAAAATGTATTCTAGTGAAGTGTTTTGGTACTGACTTAAAGAAGGTTTAAGAGCAAATTTAATCCAATAAAAAGGCAACTCATTTAATGAGTTGCCTAAAGAGTAATAAAATTAAACGAGGCAAATTAATAGCCTCATATACTAGGGTCTGTTGATCTTTGCGGATTAAAATTTGTTCAAACTAGGGGCTATTTAATCGCGGCGCGAGGTTTGTAACCTAGTGGGCTAAGTAAAAACCGAGCAACAAAGAGTAAATAGCCCCTAGGAAGAACTCTTTGGGCAGCGCCTGTTTGGCATTAATGCTGCGTTATCGCCTATTTATGGGGAGTAACCACACAGCATAGGCTCTGCCTTGCCTAAATACCAAACATACTGCTGCAAATTTAACCTCGAAAGATAAACAGGCCCTAGTTACCAAATACGCACACGTTCATCTTCAGGAAGGTATAACGCATCGCCTGGTTTTACATCAAACGCTTTGTACAATGCATCGTGGTTACGTGGCGCCTGTGCTCTAAAGCGACCTGGAGCATGTGTGCCACCACGAAGTTGGTTAAGCATACTTTGCACAGTACGTTTTTCTTTCCATACTTGTGCCCACGCTAGGAAGAAACGTTGATCGCCAGTAACACCGTCAATAACAGGCGCTTCTTTACCATTTAAACTTAGCTTGTACGCGTGATAGGCCATTGATAATCCTCCTACATCACCAATGTTTTCGCCAAGGCTATTTCGACCATTAACAAAATTACCTTCAATTGGCTCGTACTTACTGTACTGCGCAGCCAGTTGTTCGGCTTTTTTGTCAAATGCAGCGCGGTCAGCATCAGTCCACCAGTTACGTTGCACACCGTTTTCGTCTGATTTTGAACCTTGGTCGTCAAACCCATGACCCATTTCGTGACCAATTACAGCGCCAATACCGCCATAGTTGACAGCCGGATCGGCATTTGGATCGAAAAACGGCGGTTGTAATATCGCAGCTGGAAATACAATTTCATTAAACGAGCTATTATAGTAAGCGTTTACGCGTTGTGGCGTCATGCCCCAGCGGTTACGATCTGTTTTTTGTAGCTCTTTTTCAACACTTTCAGCGTGGAAAAACTCACGCATGTTTTTCACATTACCGATTAAATCGTTTTTAGTAATGCTTAAACCATCATAAGACTGCCAAACATCGGGGTAACCAATTTTTGGTACAAAGGCAGCCAGTTTAGCGCGCGCATTTACTTTAGTTGCATCGCCCATACACTCTAGATTATCAATACGTTCACCAAGGGCTGTACGTAGGTTTTCAACCAGCTCTGACATTTGTTGTTTAGATGATTCAGGGAAGTAACGCGCTGCGTATATTTTACCAATAGCAAAACCAAGCGAACTTGTGCCTGACATTTCACTTATTGCACGTTTCCAACGAGGCGAGGCTCTTGCTGTCCGTTTAGTTCTTTACCAAAAAAAGCAAAGTTAGTATTAAATACGTCCTCTGATAGTAAACCTGCGTTACCGCTAATAGCGTGATACGTTAGGTAGTCTTTCCATACTGCAATATCTTCTTGATTGATTAGCTCAATCATCGCTTTTATAGGTTCAGGTTGAGAGACATTTAACTGAGGTACTTTATAACCTGTTTGCGCAAAATATAAATCCCAGTTAAAATCAGGATAAGCAGTGCTTAAATCAGCGCGTTCAATTTGGTTTAGCGTTAAATCGCGATTACGGCGCTTTTCACGAGGCCAATGACTTTGTGCAATTTTGGTTTCAAGATCAACAATTGCTTGAGCGCGCTCAGCGGTATTTTCTACTCCTGCAAACTCAAGCATGTCAGCAATGTGAGCAATATAAGCTGTGCGGGTTTTAACAAAGCGCTCAGCGTCTTCAAGGTAGTAAGAGCGATCTGGTAAGCCTAATCCACCAGCACCTAGTGACATTTCATATTTATTAGGGTCTAAGCGGTTAAACCACATGCCGCCACCCAAAGGGGCTTTATTACCGGTTAACCAAGACTTTCCAAACATCTTAGCTAAATCATCAGTCGACGATATATCATTAATTTCACTTAATAATGGCTTGATAGGCGCTATACCTAGTTTATTAAGTGTTTCGGTATCCATGTAGGCGTTGTAAAAATCAGCGACTAGTTTTTCTTCTGCGTTTAAATCTTTACGTGCGGCTATTTCTTCAATAATAGCTTTAACATCGCCTTCGCTTCGCTCAGCTAATCCTGAAAATGCACCATAGCGGGTTTTATCTGCAGGCATTACGTAGTTGTCATACCATGTGCCGCTGGCATACATAAAAAAGTCATCGCCTGGTTTAACAGCTTCGTTACGCGCTGTTAGGTCAACACCAAAATTACCTAACTCTGCTTTTTGTGTCACTGCTGCAGTGGCTACTTTAAGTTGTTGCTCTTCTGTTTTTGTTGTTTGCGGCTCTGAACAACCGGTAATAAATGTGGCAGCTAATGCTGCGGCAATTAAACTCTTTTTCATTACTTACTCCTGAGTATCACTGATTGAATTAAAGCAGCAGTGAATCATTTTTATTGTTACGAATATTTAACTTATCGATTGTTATTGATATTAATCAGACAAACAAACCTTTTGAGGTGAATTACCACAGTGCTCGATAAAACTAAGATAGAGGAAAAGAGAAAGGCTAATAGGTGCTATAAACGCTTTATTTAACTCGAATACTTAAAAGTATCCGAGCTAAGAGGGGTTACACACTATTTATTTTTTATGCTGGAGCTCCCACATACGCGCATATTCTCCGTCGAGAGTAAGTAACTCATCGTGCTTACCTTGCTCAATAATTTGCCCGGCTTTGAGCACAATAATGGTGTCTGCATCGGTAATAGTAGATAACCGATGAGCAATAACAATACTCGTATGATTACTGGCAACTTCGCGCATTGCAGCAAGTATTGCTTGCTCAGAATGAGAGTCGAGTGCAGATGTTGCTTCATCAAAAATTAACATAGGGGACTTTTTCAAAATGGCGCGCGCAATAGCAATACGCTGTTTTTCGCCGCCGGATACTTTTAAACCGCGCTCGCCAACCAGTGTTTTATCGCCTTTATCAAGTGTGCCTATAAAGTCTTTTAAATGCGCCATTGCAATGGCGTCGTCAATTTCAGCATCGCTTGCTGTTGGTCTACCGTAAGCGATATTTTCACGAATCGTGGTGTTAAACAGCACAGTATCTTGCGGCACTATTGCAATGGCTTTTCGTAAACTATTTAGTGTTACTGAGTTTATAGCTTGATTATCAATACTAATTTCACCAGCGGTTACATCATAAAAACGATAAAGCAGTCGGGCTAATGAGCTTTTACCAGCACCACTGGCACCAACAATGGCTACTTTGCTGCCTGCTTTAACATTAAAGCTAAGATTATTAAGAATAGGGCGATGCGCATCGTAACTAAAACTTACATTATTAAATGTTATTTCACCTTGGCTAATATTGAGCTCTTTAGCATTAAGTGCATCGGTTATTTGTGGCTTTTTATTTAATAATCCAAGCATGTTTTCAAGGTCGGTTAGCGCGCGTCTTATTTCGCGGTACACAAAACCTAAAAAGTTAAGCGGTAAAAATAGCTGAATCATATACGCGTTAATCATCACAAGTTCACCAATAGAGAGAGTTCCTGCAACTACTTCGGTTGAGCCCAACCACATTAACGCGGTAATAGCACAGGCAATAATAAGTGCTTGGCCTGAGTTGAGGGCGAGCAACGACATTCTATTTTTTAAACGGGCTTTTTCCCAGTTTGCTAAAAAGGTGTCGTACGTTTTAGCTTCAAACTGTTCATTATTAAAATATTTTACAGTTTCATAGTTAAGTAGGCTGTCTATAGCGCGGGTATTACTTTGGTTGTCGGCAGCGTTTGCTTCACGAATAAAGCGGTTTCGCCACTGAGTAACCACCACAGTAAAGGTAATATAAATAGCGACTGCCAATAATGTAATAAGCGCAAACCAAACAGAAAACAACGTGCCAAAAATAATCGCAACGGTCAGTATTTCAAATAAAGTAGGCACAATGTTAAACATTAAAAAACGCATTAAAAAACTTAACCCGCTAGTACCGCGTTCTATATCGCGGCTAATGCCTCCGGTTTGCCTATCTAAATGAAAAGCCAGCTCAAGTGAGTGCAAATGCTTAAATACCTTTAAACCAATATCACGCATGGCGTGCTCGGTAACGCGAGAAAATACAGCATCTCTTATTTCGCCTAAAAATACGCTGGCAAAACGCAGTGCACCGTACATCAATAACAATAAAGCGGGGATAACTAACAGTGGGTTAATTGACTTATCTACCGAGTCTATAATTTCTTTAAGCGCCCACGGCATCAACAAAGTGGCACCTTTTGCGCCTATAAGCGCCATAAGTGCAATAAAAACACGGCCTTTAAATTTTGTAAGGTAGGGCCACAGTGTTTTTACACTTTGGCGTAAATTCATGGCATCGGGGCGTTTTTCTGTGCTTTGTCTGGGGCGCATTAGTGATCTCTGTTAAAACTAAATACTTAATTAATAAGCATTGTATTTTAAATGCTTGCCCTTATATACTACGCATCCCTTATTTTAGTTTTAAAACGTGAATGTTTAAATTTAGAGTGTTTTTAACTGCCTTTTTGCTACTTGCTGCACTTTTTAGTGTGCAGAGCAATGCTATGGGCGCCTCACAAAATTTAAATATTACTGTTAGTACGCAGGTTTCGCTTACTGATATTGCCGATTTAACTAAAATACAGCCTATTAGTAAGTCTGTAGATACTTCGCAGCATAAAAAAACGCATCAAACCGATTTTGACGCGCACCAACCAAGGTTAACAGCCAATAATTCATCATTGTTTTTGCACACTGTTCAAAGTGAGCCAGAATACGATGTGGTTTTTGAATTTTTTGCTCAAAATCTTGTTAGGCATATATTCTTACGACCAAGAGCGATTAATCCTATACAGCCTTGGTATACGCTTGTAACTAATAGTAAAAAGTCGCGTTTGAGTGGCTGGAAAGACGTTAATTTACTCTACAAAGCTGTAACTACCTACCACGCTTAATTTTCCTTATTTAATTTTATTAGGTTTTAACTTTTAAAGTTTTAGCCTGCAGATTAATTGTGCTTTTAAAAAGTACGTTGCTAGCTTTGCTGGCAATAAGGATTCAACATGTTAAGTTTTAAAAAAGATAAAAAGCCGTCTACGGCTAAGTTCAAATTAAGCTATATAGCCATGCTAATTGTATTGGTTTTATTAGCTATCAGCGCATTACCAAATTTATACCCAAATAAATCGTGGTTGCACGTAAGTAGTACGCCGCACAGCGAAACGCAATCTTTACCGAGCACTAAAACGCTAGTTACTTTTTTAAATAAACAAGGGCTAGAGGTTGAGCAGGGTTTAGATAAGCAATCCACTATTAATATACTTTTAAACGAGCCAACTAAAAGCGCTCAGGCGCAAGCGGCTATAAAAGCGCAATATCCAAACACGCAAGTTAAAATTGTTGAGCATGCAACCAGCCCAACATGGTTACAAGATTTTGGTTTATCACCAATAAAGCTGGGCCTTGATTTAAATGGCGGTGTGCTATTTGTACTAGACGTAGATTTAGATAAAGCCGTTGATGAGCAATTAGTCAGTGCGTATCAACAAGCTAAATCAATTATTATTAAGCAAAAAGCACATGGCGTAAAAGCGCAGCAAACTCAGCACGGGTTTGAAATAAACGCATTGCCTAATGCAACCGACAAGTTAACCCCTGTTATTGAAGAGCTAAAAAGCCGATTTGCTAATTTAGCCGTTGTAACAAGCAATAACGGCAGCGTTAAAACTGCCAAATTTAGTTATTCAGAGCAAGGGCGCAGCAGCTTTGATAAAGAAGTAATGGGCCAAACACTTACAACCCTTCGTTCACGTATTGAAGAGTTAGGTATTACTGAAGCGGTAACACAGCAACAAGGCAAACATCGCATTCGTATAGAGCTACCAGGCGTGCAAGATCCAACCGAAGCAAAACGTATTATTGGTGCAACCGCATCGCTTGGATTTTATCAATTAAAAGAAATTGGCGGGCAAACATTTAATATGCAATCGGGCGGAACGATAAAGCTCGATCCTGTGCCAATTTTTACAGGGGACCATATTAATAATGCAAACATAGGCCGCGACGATTGGGGTAAACCACTTGTACAACTGAGCCTAGACGGCCAAGGCGGGGATGCAATGTCGGCGTTTTCAAAAGCCAATATTGGTAAGCCAATGGCGACGGTTTACTCTGAGTATTCTCAAAACGCTAAAGGCGAAGTAGTTAAAAAAAGCGAAGTTATTAATGTTGCCAATATTGCTCAGCATTTAAGTTCGCGTTTTAGTATCACCAATATGAAAAGCCAACAAGCGGCAGCCGATCTGGCATTGTTACTACGTGCAGGCTCGCTTACCGCCCCCGTTACAATTGTGCACGAACAAACAATAGGGCCAAGCCTCGGCCAAGAAAACATTAGTAATGGCTTAGCCGCGCTTATGTTAGGCATGGGTATTACCCTTGCATTTATGGCGCTTTGGTATCGCCGTTTAGGCCTTATTGCAAACGTAGCACTTATATTAAACTTAACGTCCCTTGTGGGCTTAATGTCATTATTACCAGGGGTTGTATTAACGCTTCCGGGTATTGCAGGCCTAGTATTAACCATAGGTATGGCGGTAGACACTAACGTAATAATTTTTGAACGTATTAAAGAAGAACGTCGCCAAGGCCGTGCACCATATCAAGCTATTCAAGAGGGGTATAAACAAGCCGCAAATACAATATTTGATGCCAATATAACCACCATGATCACCGCACTTATTTTATACGGCATAGGCTATGGGCCCGTTAAAGGTTTTGCCATTACACTCGCACTGGGGCTTTTAACGTCTGTATTTACAGGTGTGTACGTATCAAAAATATTAAGCCAAACGTTGTATTTAAAAATGGGTAAAAAAGCAGGAGTAAAAGTACATGCTTAATTATTTTTTGAAAGGTGAAAAGGGCACACGTTTACGTTTTATGGGCATGCTTTTAAGCGCCATCTTAGTGCTGCTATCGGTATTTACGCTTACGCACAAAGGTTTAAATTTTGGCCTAGATTTTACCGGCGGTTATTTAACTGAGTTTACAACTAGCCAAAGCGTTGAGCTAAAAGAGCTTCAATCGTTTATTGCTAAAAATCACAACGGTGAGTTTGAGCTAACCGCGCAAGGGAATAGTCATTTTCAATTAAGAGAAGCGCCAAGTGCATCAACTACATCAACAGCAGCTAATAGCCTTGATTGGCAAAGCGCCGTTACACAAAACGATGATATAAACGCACAGGTGTTATCGTCAGCTTATATTGGCTCACAAGTGGGCGATGAGTTATTTGATCAAGGTTGTTTAGCCATGTTTGCTGCAATGATTGCGGTAATGATTTACCTTGCAGTGCGTTTTGAATGGCGCTTAGCGGTAGGCTCTGTGGTTGCGCTAATGCACGATTTAATACTCGTACTTGGGTTGTTTTCACTATTACAAATTGAATTTAACCTAACCGTACTGGCAAGTTTACTGGCTATTATTGGCTACTCACTTAACGACTCAATAATAGTAGGGGATAGAGTGCGTGAGCTTTTACGTGTTCAATCAAACAATATACTTAGCCCAGCGACTATTATTAATAATGCGATTAAAAGCACACTAACGCGCACCTTAATAACGTCGGGTACCACACTTGCAACGGTTGCGAGCGTTTGGTTACTTGCAGGTGCACCACTGCAAGGCTTTGCTATAGCATTATTTACCGGCATTGTAGTGGGTACGTTCTCGTCTATTTGTATAGCGGCAACCTTGCCGGAACTATTGGGCTTAAGCGCTAAAAACTACGAAGTTAAAGTAGATGCCCACACGCAAACATTATTAGATATGCCATAAGGTTTTTAATAAAACACAAGCAAAGAGCTGCACCAACCAATCAACGGCTCTTTGCTTGTTTAATGCTTATTTAAACCCCGCTAGTACTCCCACCAAACTTGCGGGGTTTAAAACAATGGTTTTAAGCCTAGCAAAAATGTTAAACTAACTGCCTTATTTTTACTGCCAGTATTGTATTAATCCCCATGAATAAAACCCACGTTATCGAACACCTTCGTTTTGCGCTAGAAGCGCAGCTTACAACAGCAAAAGTAGCGGCAAAAACCGCGCACGACACCGCCACACATGAAGAAAACATAGCCGAAAACAAATACGATACCCTAGGGCTTGAAGCCGCTTATTTAGCACAAGGCCAAGCCCAGCGCGTAAACGATTGCTATAAAAGTATAGAATTGTTTGAGCCTGCCTTTAACGAAAAACCAACCGACAAAATAGCTATCGGTTCGCTGGTGTGTTTAGAAGATGACAAAGCTGCTCAAAAATGGTTTTATTTAGGCCCCGCAGCTGGTGGGTTAACAGTAAATGTTAAACAACACGCAATTGCTGTTGTAACACCCGGCGCACCAATGGGTAAGCAGTTACTAAATAAACAGATTGATGATGAAATTACGTTAACAATTGCAGGTAAAGCCCACGAATACGTGGTGGTAGAGATTTTATAATAATTGAAAGCGTAGTTATAAAATACTTGTTGATAACAGTTTGTAATCAATTAAATCTATGAACAAGTTTGAGTTGTAGCTACTTTTTAATTATAAATTAGTGTGTTAAGTTGGGCTAAAAAATTAATAACTAAAAAAGAGAAAATTATGGGAAATGGATATTCAACGACTACTCATGTAGATTTCACATTGTTTGATGTAAAAAGGTGTGGATTATATAAAAAATGGGATGAACCACCATTAGCCCTTAGTGTAAAAGAACTGATAGAACAAATTAAGAAGTGGGGTATTATAAGTCAAAAACCCCTCATCGAAACAAGTGTTTATTCTAACGAGAAAATTTTATTACCTGCTTATTTGTGGGGAGTTGAAGAATGTCCTATAACAGGAAATTCTATCATAGCTTTATGGAATGAAATTGAAAACCACAAGGGAGCTATAAATTATGTGTCAGGGAGTAAGCCTGTTGGGACTGGTACTATTGATGCAACTAAAGCTAAAGCAGGACAAATTCCTGGGTTTATGAGTATTTTCTGGGTAATTCCATCAAGGAATATTATTGTTGCAATAAACACAGAAGATCATTCAAGTCTTGGTATCATTCAATTAAGAAAATACCTCAATGGATTTTTAAATGGCTTTTCAGAACAAATAATAAGAACATCAGCCGAAAATGGGGAACATACAGCTTTCACATTACAACAAAGGAATCTTAATTCACCAACTGATGCTAGGATACCTGATTCGAAATTGAAATCTAGTATACAAATACAACCCTTGAAGCTTAAAGGTGAGATCAAGTTTATAAAATCTAATGTCGTAAGTGTTCGTAAATTGATTCGTAAAGTGCGTGTTAGGATCAATCATAAGGAAGAGTATTGGCATGGGATAAAAGACAAAATTGGTTTCTTATTTCATAGTAACGAACCTACTGATAATAGAGAAATTAAGATCGAATACCCAACTACAATTAATGCTAAAGATGTTGATTTCTTTGTTAAGCAATATATAGATAATAGCTATTCGAATGCCTATGATGTAACATTTGTTTTCACTGGAGATATACCGAATAAATCTTTGAGCGGAATTAAAGCTGAAGAGAAGTTCCCTGGTTTGAAAATAAAGTACTCAACAGACAACACCCCCGTTTTGTTGGAGTTATTAACAGAATTAAATGCTAATTTTTTAAGTAAAGTTGATGGTATGTTATCGAAGAGGGCATAATGAAATATTTTATCTATGTTATTCATGTGATTATCACGATTGTTATTATAGCTTTATCGGTAGTTGTCAGTGAAGAGCTAGATAAATCGGAATACAATACCTTATATAATTCATTGATATCTATATCGGCAATAATTTTCGGAGTATTAGGAGCTTGGATCGCTTTATTAAAAAGTGATGCTGAAGTTAGAATTTTAGATATAAGAAATACAAGAGAGAAAAGGCAAGTTAGAGTAGATCAAATTAAGTCGTTGGTTAATCCGATGATGATTGCGTGTTTGATGATTTGTATCTGTATTATTTATAATGTATTTTCTTCGATAGTACCAAAATTCAGTTTCTATTTAGAATATAGTTATTTGTTTAAGTTTTTAGCTTTATCTTTATTTGGGATTCTATCATACTTACAAGTTGCTTCTCTTTTGAGAATAATAATAACTGGTGTAGATTCTGTAATAGGGCTGCAACAGTTAGCCGATGAAGTTTCTAGTAATGCGCAAAGATAGCGATATGAATAATAATTAGGATGACATATATGGCCGCTCCCTTGAAGTCAAGACGAGTTAGTGTATAAGCATCAAGATTGATGCCTTTATTTTATTATTATATATCTTATATAACAGAGAAATTAATTAGGATGACACCCATCCTGAAATTAATTAGGATGACACCCATCCTAATTACTACCGTCCAAAACGCCAATTGAAACAACACCAAACCAGCTTTTTATATTCTATGAAAAATACAGTAATCGATTGAACCAAAATAGGAACTTAGCTATGATTTGTCTATTAATAAAAACAAATTAAAAAACGAGTTAATCTACAGGCTCGTTAGCCTGAATTGAGGTTTTAATGAAATTATTTACCCTTTTGCTTGTTACTTTGATTTCATTCTCTGCTGTTTGTGATGAAATCAAAGAAGGGATTGACGTAAACCTTAAGTTATTAAATTGTCTTGATAATAAAATTCCAAATAGTCGCATTGAAGATCCAGAAGATAGGGATGCAAAGTCATTATTTCTTCTTCCTAGTGTCATAGAAAATACAATGGAAAATGATTCAAGCAATGCATCAAAAAAATTGTTTGCACTCTCTATGAAATATTGTGAAGAGGAAATACTATTTTTTAAAGAGTATTTTGAGAAACAGGCTAATCGGGTAGCCGGAGGTCTCTAACCTCCAGCCCCACACCACCCATCATGCGGGTCCGCAATGGGCGGTTCATCTCCCGTAGTGAATACCGATCCAAAAAAAATTAGAAAAAAAAATTAGGATGACACCCATCCTAATAAATAATTAGGATGACACCTATCCTAATTACCAACACAATAAACGCTTATTTTTACTCATAAATTAATTGTCGGATGGCATGGCTTTGCCATTTATCCAACCTACAGCTATGTTTTTATAGCGTAACGTGGTGTGTATTTCAATTTGTACAAAGGCATATAATGAGAAGTACCTAATAGTTTAAAAATGAGCAGGGTTGACGTTAGGTGCTCCCTTTTTAATTGATTTTAGTGGTTTTACAGCCTCGTTAGTTGTATTTCCCAAGTTGGCTACTCGGTGCTACTATAGTGATACATTTGTTTGGGGATTATTATGAGAGTAGAACTAGTAACAACATTGAAGCGTCAAGCAACGAAGATATTATCTGAACTTCATTCCTCTAAAGAACCTGTGTTGATAACTGAACATGGACAACCATCTGCATACTTAGTAGATGTTGATGATTATGAATTTATGCAAAAGCGTATGCAAATTCTTGAGTCTCTTGCAAAAGGAGAGCAGGCAATAAGTCGTGGTGAAACCATGTCGAATGCCGAAGCTAAAGATAAAATGAATAAATGGCTGAAATAATTTGGACTAATCCAGCTTCGGATGATCTTAACGATATTGCTGAATATATCGCATTAAGCAATTTGCAGTCAGCGAAAAAATTGGTTTCCAAAATATTTGAAAAAGTTGAACGTCTCGAACTCTTTCCTGAATCAGGTAAAAAACCAATTGAGTTAGCTAACCTAAATTATCTTGAACTGGTCGTGAATCCTTGTCGTATATTTTACAAAAAAGATAACGATAAAGTATATATTTTGCACGTAATGAGACAAGAGCGAGACTTACGAAAATTTTTGTTGTTAACGCAATATACAGCTAACAAGTAGGTAATCCCTGAGTGAAATTAGTATGACCCCCATACTAATTATTATAAAAAGCAATTATTAAAAAGCCATCCAAACATCTGTCAAAATTCCAACTTAACCAATATAAGAACTAAATTATGGTTTGTTTATTAAAAAAATTGCTACACACGCTCCATAAGTGTTTAACAAGTTAGGATGACACCCATCCAAATTACCAACACAATAAATACCTATCTTTATTCATAAATTAATTGTCGGATGGCATGGCTTCGCCATTTATCCGACCTACGTCAATGTTGTATATATCCTAAATTTACGCTTTATTTATCTAATACATATTAAATAATATAGTGGACATACAGTGCAATATCGTCGGAATTATGTAGAAGGAGGGTCATATTTTTTACTGTTAATTTGCTTGAGCGTAATAAATCGTTGTTAGTTGAGCATATTGATTTATTAAGAGAGTCTATCGCGTGTTAAATCCCAAAGGCCATTTTATACAGATGCATGGGTTGTGCTACCCGATCACCTTCATGCGGTTTTAACCTTGCCAGACAACGATACGGATTATTCTGGGCGCTGGCGAGAAATTAAAAAGCGATTTTCAAAATCACTCCCAAAAACAGAGTTTTTAACTCAAACAAGAAAACGTAAAAATGAGCGAGGAATTTGGCAACGCCGTTTTTGGGAACATACCATCAGGGATGATAATGATTATTGGTACCATGTTAACTATGTTCATTTTAATCCGCTAAAGCATGGTCTAGTTAGTCGAGTAGTTGATTGGCCTTATTCAAGTTTTCACAGAGCCGTAAAGCAAGGGATTTATACGAATAACTGGTGTGGCGAAAAGATATAAATTATTTGTAGGTCGGATAAGCGAAGCGCCATCCGACAAAGCCATAGCAACATAATACACTTTAGCTTTGTACAAAAGTTTGTTGTTGAATGAAATAACTTCGGCTTCTATTAAGCGTCGGATGGCATGGCTTCGCCATTTATTCGACCTACGAATTAGCTTTTTTCACAAACTTCGCTGTTACCATCATTTCGCCAATGCCTTCTACTTTACAAGCAAGTTCGTGATCTTTTTTTTCAAGTACTCTTCTAACTACCGCTTTGGTGCCAATTTTAATTACTTGCGAGCTGCCTTTAATTTTTAAATCTTTGGCTACTGTCACTTTGTCGCCATCACTTAGTACAGTGCCGTTGGCATCTTTAACTAAAATAGCGTCTTCATCGTTTATATTATTTGGATTCCACTCATGGGCGCACTCGGGGCAAATAAGCAGTTGTTGGTCTTCGTAAACATATTCACATTGGCATTTTGGGCAATCAGGCAGCGACATTTTTAAACTCTTATAAGGTGTTGTTTTGCGTATTTTAATCTGCGTTATTAGTTAATCAATATTTTTCATCTTCACGCTAAAAATATCTCGTTTGTGCGTTTTTAAAAAAGGGCATATAAAGCACATGTCGCTTAAGCAATTTAAGCGCTAACTCGTACAGTAGGTACCTGTTAAAGCACCCATCATATTAAGTGATTCGCGCAATGCCCACTTAGTACGATGGGTGTTTCTATTTATAATGCTTAGTATTTTACTAAGCATGCTTTTTATATTTTGACTTAACTAGGAAAAGTCGTGTTTAAAACCTTAATTGTGGTTGATAACAACGAGCAAACGCTTGCTCAATCGTTCGAAAATGTAATTACGTTTAATACTTATTTACGTGATTACCCAAAACAAAACGAACCCAAAACACGCATTATTAATCTGTGCGACTCAAGCCAATACTTGAGTAAAGGTTACTATTGCTCATTACTTGCAGAGGCGCGCAAGCACCAAGTTTTACCCAGTGTAAAAACCATAAATGCACTTCGAAGTGGTCAAGCTCCTATGTTAAATGTGGGTCAAATAGATGGCACAATTTACTTTGGTAATGCCCAAAACGATTTACAATCAAAAGCGGCAAAGTCGGTATTTAAGCAATATCCTGCGCCTATTTTATTTGTTGATGAACAGGGGTTACTACAACAAGGGTCTTTGTCGTCTTTAAATGAGCAGCAGTACAGCGACTTTGTAGCCAAGCTAGATAACTTTACTAAAACGCAGTGGCGAATTGGTGCGGTGCAACGTCGTTTTAGATGGGACATGGCAATACTTGTTGATCATAATGAAAAAGTACCACCGAGTGATAAAGACGCCATCGCACGCTTTATTAAAGCAGCGGCTAAACACGGTATTTATGCACAAGCATTAAGCTTTGACGAAATTGATAATATTGCCCAGTTTGATGCGTTATTTATTCGCCAAACTACAGCGATTGACCACCCAACGTATCGCCTTGCAAGCAAAGCGCAAAACCTTGGTTTAGTGGTTATTGACGATGCTGAGTCTATTTTACGTTGTTGTAATAAAGTGTATTTACACGATGCATTTAATTATCAAAAAGTGCCAAGTTTAAAAACGGTTGTAGTGGCTGATCAAGCAAATGAAACGCTTGAGCAATTAGAAGAAGCGTTTACGTATCCGCTTGTTTTAAAAATGCCTGAAGGGTCGTTCTCAAAAGGTGTGTTTAAAGTGTCAAACCGTGATGAGCTTGCCGCTAAGCTTACAGAGCTGTTTGAGTTTAGCGCATTAGTGCTTGCACAAGAGTACATGTATACCGAATACGATTGGCGAGTGGGTGTGTTAAATGGCCGTGCAATTTATGCATGCCGCTATTTAATGGCGCGTAACCATTGGCAAATTTATAACCACGACGCGAAACGTTTTTTCTCTGGTGGCTTTGAAACTCTGCCAACCTTTGAGTTACCAAAAGCGGTGTTAGATGCAGCATTAAAAGCATGTAAAACAGTGGGTAGGGGTTTATATGGCGTAGATGTTAAAGAGCATCAAGGCAAAGCATATGTACTTGAAGTAAACGACAACCCAAGTATTGATCACAAAGTAGAAGACGGCTACTTAGGCGACGAGCTATACATGATCATTATGGATGAGTTTAAACAACGCCTAGAAGCTCGAGGCCGTGGGTAATAACATGAGCAACCTTGTTATTCGAAAGGCGCTTAGCAGTGATTTAAATGCACTGATTGACGTTGAAAACGCCTGCTTTAATAACGATAAATTGAGCCCGCGCAGTTTAAAGCGCTGGCTAAGTGCTAAGCACGGTATTTTACTCGTTGCAGAAAGTGGCGAGCAAATATGCGGCTATGGGCTAGTGTGGTGCCATAAAGGCACGCGTTTAGCTCGTTTATATTCGCTTGCTGTAAAACCCACAATGCAAGGTAAGGGGATTGCAAAAGCACTGCTTACTAGTCTTGAAAAAGAAACGTGTGAGCGTGGGCGTATTTACCTTCGTTTAGAAGTGGCTGTAAATAACGAAGGTGCGATTGGGCTTTATAAAAGCTTAGGCTACAGAGTGTTTGGTCAATATAGCGATTATTACGACGACCACAGTGACGCACTACGAATGCAAAAAAACATTCGACAAACAAGTGAGTTAAAAGTGGCGCGTTTAACGCCGTGGTATCAGCAAACAACTGAGTTTACGTGCGGACCTGCTGCGCTATTAATGGCAATGGGCGCACTTGAGCCAACTACTGAGCTTAGCCAATCACATGAGTTAGCACTTTGGCGTGAAGGTACCACCATTTTTATGACATCGGGTCATGGTGGTTGCCATCCATTTGGTTTGGCACTTGCCGCTCATAAGCGTGGTTTTAAAAGCGAAGTAATGGTTAATACCACAGAGCCTTTGTTTTTAGATGGCGTACGCAACGAAAACAAAAAGGTGGTACTTGCCACAGTGCATCAGCAATTTGTAGATGGTATTGCACAAGCAAATATACCGCTTACGTATAAAGATGTAGAGCTTGAGCATATTGAGCAGTGGTTAAGTAAAGGCTTTAGTGTGCTGTTATTAATTAGTACATACAGTTTTGATGGTAAAAAATCGCCACACTGGGTGTGTGTTACGCACCTTGATGAGCACTGCGTGTATGTTCACGACCCATTTTGTGAGCCCGGTAACGATAAACAGCTCGCAATAGATTGCCAATATGTACCTATTGCACGAAGTGATTTTAGTAAAATGTCAGCGTTTGGTAGCCAACGTTTAAGAACGGCGGTGGCTATAGCTAATAAAATATAAGGTTAACAGTGACTTTTTTAGATTTAATTGATGTAGCCCCGTATTCGTGGGCAGCTATTGGTACTGCGGCTTTTTGTGGTGCTATTATTGGAATAGAGCGCCAATTGCGTGGTAAACCTGTAGGAATTCGTACATCAGCCCTAATAACGCTGGGCACGTATTTGTTTTTATCCACTGCGTTTAATTTACAGGGGGATGTAATTGATCATTCTCGTGTAGTGGGGCAAATAATTACAGGTATTGGCTTTTTAGGGGCTGGCGTTATGCTCGCAAAAGATGGTGCGGTAGTTGGCGTTACATCAGCTGCAACCATCTGGGTGCTTGCATCAATAGGCGTTATGATAGCGACCGAAAACCTTGGCGCTGCAATAAAACTCTCGGTGCTGGTGGTCGGTATTTTATACGGTGTAGACGTACTCGAAGCTAAATTTAAAAGCTTAAGCAAAGGCGTACACACTAAAGTAAAAAACTATCAAAAACGTTACTATCGAAAAGAATTTAACGAATCAGAACGCCACTAAAAGTGGCGTTTTTTAGTGCTATTGAAATAGTTACTAGCCAAACAACTTTCTCCTAACTACTTTTCTGTAGCCACTGGGTGTTTGGCTTAATACTTTTTTAAACACGCGTGTTAAATGCCCTTGGTCATTATATCCAACTTCTAAAGCCACTTCTTGAATTGATAAATTTGATGATGCTAATAACTCTTTTGCGCCTTCTACACGTAGTTGTTGCCAATACTCAATTGGGCTTTGGTTAGTAGCGGCTCTAAAACGGCGGGTAAAAGTACGATAGCTTAAGCTAAATTGGGCAGCGACTTCTTGCAGGTTTAACTCGGTGGCTAAATTGGTTTTCAGCCAAAACTGAATTTGCGCAATTAGCTCATCGGGGTGGCGATCTACTGCACCTTCTAAGTAGCGTTGATCTTCATAGGGTTTACGTATTTCGTGCGAAAAGTTTCGCTCTACATGTTGAGCGGCGGCTTTTGTGTAGTACTGGCTAATAATATGCACGATCACATCGGCAAGGGCATTAAGGCTTGCTACGGTATACATGCGCTCTGACTGGGTTATAAAAAAGTCGGGCTTTAGGTGCACCTGCGGGTAGTCATGGCTAAATTGTTTGGCGTAATGCCAATGGGTGGTAGCAGGGTGGCCATCAAGTAAGCCTGCCTCAGCTAGTAAGCAGTTGCCAGTGCCTACACCAATTATATGGCTGCCTGCGCTAAAGCTCTCGCTTAGCCAATCAACTACCTCTTGATTTGTACGTACCACAGGGCGCGGATTTCGCCAAATACCCGGCACTATAATTAAATCGCTGTAGGGCGCGTTAGTTGTTATGCAATCAGGATTTACAGCTAGGCCTGCGCGGGTGGGTATAGATTCAGCACTTTTAGCCACTAAATTTATAGCAAGTGGCCTAAAGCTTTGCTTATCAAGATGCCCTTTAGCAAAGGCCTCGCCGGCTCTTAGCATTTCTATAGGCAGCGTTAAACTAGTCACTAACAAATGCGGATATACCGCTATAGCAATGTTTAGTGGTGGATTAGTGTGTTTATCAGTCATATAAATGCTCCGACCAGTATCTTTTGGCCTTTTGTGCTGAATATTTGGCTATTAAAGCACAATGTGTGGTTCATAATCCATTTAAACTGCTTCTTCTCCTTATAACACGTTTCTAAAAGGTAAATTATGACAGCATTACCCGTTATAGTAGGCATGGGTGGCATTAACGCCGCTGGCCGTACTTCTTTTCATCAAGGTTATCGCCGTATCGTGTTAGATAGTTTAAATGCTCAAGATCGCAGTGAAACATTTTTAGGCCTCGCCACACTGATGAATCTAGTAAGCGTTGTAAACGGCCAATTACAAGATACACAAGGTTATAATGTTGAGCAAAGCGACATAGAAGCACGCTTTGGTGAGCAAATTATTGCTGGTACACTTATTCGTAAAATTGAAAAAGAACACTTCGATGCCGATGCCACACCGTGGCAGCAAAAAATGACACTAACCGCATCAAGCGATAACGCAATTGTGTTTGAAACGCGTGCTCGCGACTTACCTGCACCTGTTCCAGCTAGCTGGCAAGTTGAAGAGCTTGAAGGCAAAAAAGTTAAAGTAACTATTGCAGCCGACTTAGACGTAAAGCACGACTCAACACGCGATAACCCAATTAAATCTGCTGGGCAATTTCCGACTGGGTTTGATCCATCAGTTATGTATAACAGCCGCTATCAGCCTCGTGGTTTGCAAGCCACTATTTTTGCAGCTACTGACGCGATTAAATCAACTGGGCTTGATTGGCAGCATATTATGAATAGCGTAGAGCCAGATAAAATTGGTACCTATTCAGCATCGGTAATTGGCCAAATGGACGACAAAGGCCTAGGCGGTTTAGTAAAGGCGCGCCAACAAGGCGACCGTGTTAGCACTAAGCAGTTAGCACTGGGCTTAAATACAATGTCTACCGATTTTATTAATGCCTATGTTACGGGCAATGTAGGGACTACGTTTTCGACCTCGGGCGCATGTGCAACGTTTTTATATAATTTACGTGCAGCGGTTAATGACATACAGGCAGGGCGTACACGCGTTGCGGTTGTCGCAAGTGTTGAGTGTGCTATTACACCAGAAGTTGTAGAAGGCTTTGGTAACATGAGTGCACTTGCTAATGTTGAAGGGCTGCGTCGTTTAGATAACTTATCAAATGATGAGGAACCAGATTACCGTAATAGCAGCCGCCCATTTGGCGATAACTGTGGCTTTACATTAGGTGAAGGCGCGCAAGTTGCTATTTTAATGGATGATGCTTTAGCCCTTGAGTTGGGCGCTGATATTATGGGCAGCGTACCGGATGTGTTTGTAAATGCAGATGGCGTTAAAAAGTCGATTACATCACCTGGACCTGGTAACTATATTACAATGGCAAAATCAGCCGCACTTGCTAGCAGCTTATTAGGTAAAGAAGCACTGCAAGAACGTAGCTTTATTTTAGCCCATGGTTCTAGTACACCGCAAAACCGTGTAACAGAGTCTTTGATTTATCACAAAGTAGCGCAAACGTTTGCTATTGATAACTGGAAAGTAACAGCGCCAAAAGCGTATGTTGGCCATACTATTGCACCTGCAAGTGGTGACCAGTTAGCGATTGCGTTAGGCATATTTAGTCATAATATTATGCCGGGTATTACCACAATTGATAAAGTGGCTGATGATGTTTATAGCGACCATCTTGATATTCGTAATAGCCATTACGAGTGCGCTGATATGGATATTGCTTTTATAAATTCAAAAGGCTTTGGCGGAAACAATGCAACAGCGACTGTACTTTCTGAAAAAGTAACAATGCAGATGCTTGCTAAGCGCCATGGCGATGATGTTATGACTAGTTACACACAGAAAAATAGTGTGGTTAGCGCTTCGCAGAAAACGTATCAAACGCAAGCAGATTTAGGCCAGTACGAGCTTATTTATCGCTTTGGCGACGGACTTATTGACGACAACGACATTGTAATAGACGAGCAAAGTATTCAGTTACCAGGCTTTGAAAAAGCAATTACGTTTAGCACAACAAACTCCTATCAAGATATGTTTTAAGCACACATACTTGTTAGCAAGGCGCTTTTTAAGCGCCTTTTTTAATACCTCAAAATATATTTATCTATTAAGTTTTGTCTAAGTGAAGCTCATTAAATGAACTAATTTTTGTATTTACACTTGCTTTTATGTCGATCGTTTGTTTCTATTATATAAACACTATCTAGGATGGATAAATCGATGAAAAAACTCATATTAGCGCTTTCTTTAACTTCTGCTTTTACTCAACTCCCTGCGTTTGCTGACGACTTTGTCCCTGCAGAGGTGATTAATAAAAATTACGATCAACTTACTAATACCTCACCGCGTGCGTCTCGATTAGAAGGAATTAATTTAAGTAGTTATCTTGTTGATGAAAACGGCCAAGTGAGCGATATCGAAATTGTAGCTACAGCTGGTCAAAAAAAGTATCAAAGAGAAGTAATGGACTACGTGTCTAAGCTCAACTACAAAAGTGCAAAATTAAATGGCGAGACTATACCTGTAGCAAAAACTATTACTGTAAGTTCGCAAAATTTACATGCTGGTTTTTCAAATGATAAAGCGTCTCGCGGCTTTTTTAATGATTATGAACAAGCTAGTAAATTAATCGATGAAAAGAAATACGATGAATCTAAAAGCCGTATTAATGAGTTAGAAAACGAACATACGAAAAATACGGTTGAGATTGTTTTGCTTGCATGGCTTAAAAGCCAGCACAGTTATTTTGTACAAGATTGGAAGAGCTTTGATCAGCACATCAACGAAGCGTTTTTATTTAGAGGTAACCTACCAGATCAAATTCAAAAGCGTGTGATAAAAAATGCATTACAATGGTTTATATCAAAACAAGATTATGTACGTGCCTATGACGCAATAGATGCGTTAGGCAATATTGAATCCATCACTTTTACACAGCAAAATAAGGAACAGTTATTAGCTCAAGTTAATAAAATTTATAAAAGTTCTGGTGATATAAAACAACAAATAGAGCTATCGCCTAAGCAGGCGGTATTACCTTTATTGTCAAAAAGTGAAGTAGCGCTTGAAGCGCAAATGCCGCTAACTAAAGTCCAGTTACGCTGCGAGAACAAAGTAGTAAATTACGATACAAGCACAATTGATAAAATTGTAATTTCACAAAACGATGTGCGTTGTGGGTTATTAATTAAAAGCGCTCAAGCACAAACTGTTACGCTAAAGCAAAGTGGTGATAGCTTTTTATAAGTTTTACGTATTGGTTAATGACATAAAACCCCGCAAATATTATGCGGGGTTTGTGTTTTTACTTATATATATTTAGCAATTAAGCTATGTTTGTGGCTTCGCTTCCAAACAATGTATCGCTTAGCGAGTAGGGTTGTTAGCCCTATTACAACGGCTATGAATAAAAGTGTTGCTGTGTAACTCATGCCATAACCTTCAGGCAAACCAACGAGAGTATCTGCGTAGGTCATATCGCTAAAATTAAAGCCAAGAATAGGTATAAGTAACCAAGCAATAGCATGTAATAAATACAAATGCACAAGGTATGAAAACATACTTGTTTTACCCAGTACTTGTAAAAAGTTATGCGAAAAATCGGTTTTTAAAGCACTTAATGCCTTTAAAGAAATAAGTCCAAGGCCAACTGCAAGTAACATAAATTGCAGCGAAAGCGGATACTTTGTTGGGTTTAGAAACGACATAACAGTGAGCAATGAGCTTGTATGTATAGCAAACTGTGACATATCACCGTATAAGTTAAATCCCCGTAAAATGCCATAAAGCGCAAGGCAAATAACCCCTAATAACAATGCGTGATTCATCACTTTTTTACTGTATTGTTTTGCTTTGTAATAAACACCAGCGCAATATGCCAATGCCATTAAGCCAACAATGGGGGCAACTGGGTAGGTTGTTCTAATTTGAAAATCAAAAGGGAGATCAAGTACATTTTTTTGATGCGCAATGGACCAAGCAGTATGTGCAAATGTATTAGGCTCAAAGCTTGTTCCATCAAATAAATTATGCCCAAACACGAGTAATAACCCTGCTACAAAAATGGCATAAATGCCCAAGAAACGCAGCAGTCCTAAAATAACAAAGCCCCAGCCGATAGCCCAAATAACTTGTGCGTATAGCATTGGGTATAATGGGTTAAAGCTCCAAGACCACGAAACAATAGTAAATTCAAACAAAATTAGTACTAAACCACGAATAATCAAGCTTTGTGAAAATGCTTTAGTGGATACATATTTATGCTCTGTTATAGCCGCAGATAGACCTGCTAAGAATACGAAGAGTGGTGCGCAAAAGTGAGAAACAAAACGCGTAAAAAAGGTAACGGGATCAGTCCCTGGAATGGTCATCGGATCGGTAACTGAGTAATTAAGGCAATAATACATACCATGGTCAATAACCATAAATATAATTATAATGCCCCGTAATATATCAATATGATGTAAGCGGTTATCGGTTGAAGGTAGCGACATAAGAGAGCTATATAGAGTGATTTAAAACTGCATTTATTATATGTTATATTGTATCAAATTGAAATCGTGTATTTATATTTTGCCAGTGATTATACACACGTAATACGACCAATATCTGCTCGCATTACTTGTAATAATACAGCTAATTATCACTTAAACTTTTTTACATACCTTAGCGTTATAAAATTAATAATGGCGAGCAAAATGGCTATTTCGTAACGGCTATAGGCTACAGCTATACCAATTAAGCCCATATTCCAAATACTGGCTGCGGTTGCTGTACCGGAGGTTGATTTGTTATTTTTCAAAATTGCGCCACCGCCAATAAAACCAATGCCAGTAATGATGCCTTGCAACATTTTAGATTGAGCTTCTGCGCCATCTAAAACCGACATAGCGATTAATGCATACCCACACGATGCAACAGCAACAAGAGGAAAGGTACGAAGACCTGCGCCATCATTACTTCGCTCTCTGTCGTAAGCCATGGGTAGTGCAAGTAGGTATGCAATACCTAAGTGTATTAAGTTATCGATGATTTCATTCCACTGTAAATCAATTTCCATTATTGAGCCTGCGCTGGTTAACTTTATTAATAATAAGCAAACAGCAAGCCATGGCATAAATGAATATTAATCAATGAGTTATTGTTAATTCCTGTATTTAACAAGAATTATTTAGGAAACTTTTACATGCCTTTATTACTATTTTACGCGATAGTTAATTTGATCTGAGTTTTAAAGCCCCGTATTCTTTTATCATACTAAAAGACACCTATGTGAACCTTTTGCCTTTAAATAAAACATTAATCACAACAACTAAACTTGAAAAAACAGCCTTACTATTTTGTGTTGGGTTATCTGTTTTTGCTTTTTTATTTCCTGAATTACTCACAGAGCACTTACAACCCGCTATTAATAAAATTTTAGGTTATTTAGGGTCGCCATTTTTTATATTGCAGCTGGTGGGTGTTACAAGAGAGTTTATAAATGATTTTAGGTAGTAATACTTACATTTTTTTACAGAGTTACAATAAAAAACGTATACAATTTAGGTAATATTTTGTTTAGGATGAATGATGAAAACACTTATTGTACTTTTGTTTTTTTATTGCCTTTCTGGCTGTACAGTTGCGGGCGCTATTATTGATGGGCAAGCACAATCTCAGGCGCGTAATGATGAAAATAGTATTAGCCCGGCGCAGTCAACACCTTATAAAAACCCACTAGAGCCAGTACCTACAGATAAAAACGGATTTAACTTTACTGATATGGGATTAAAGATAGATTCGGCTCTTGTTAGCCTAGTTAAAGGGGAAAGCACTACTACGCAAACATGTAGGCAAGTAACAAAGAGTTTAAAAGAGTGTGTAGATGTTGAGGGATCTAATCTACACACTAACGAATCTCACTCTAAGCAGTTAAAAACTGATGATGAAATAATAAGTGTTGGTCAATAAAGCTGCTTATAAAAAAGTAACTATGATCATAGCCTGCTTGCATTTCAAGTGTAAGCGGGTAGCCTTTTTTATTTGCAATAGCGACTAAGTTTTCTGGCTTAAGTTGCTCTTGTAAAAAACCATCGGCATCACCTTGACTCACTAACATGGGTAAGTAATGAGCTTGCTCTGTGTTTTTCATCAGCTCGCAGCTGTCGTATTGCTTCCAAAGCGCTTTATCATTTCCTAAATAACCAGTAAATGCTTTTACACCCCAAGGGCATTCAATAGGATTTACAATAGGGCTAAAAGCCGAGGCACTTACAAACGCAGTCGGGTTTTTAAGTGCAACCATTAATGCACCGTGCCCGCCCATAGAGTGACCGCTAATTGCTTTTGTGCTTGTTATTGGAAAATGTTGTTCAATAAGTGCTGGTAATTCACTAACAACATAATCGTACATATTAAAATGGGTGTTGTAAGGAGCTTGCGTGGCATTTACGTAAAAGCCTGCGCCTTGTGCAAAGTCGTAGCTGTCTTCATTGGGGACGTTCTCGCCACGCGGGCTGGTGTCAGGCGCTACAATAGCAATACCCAGCTCTGCTGCTTTTTTAAATGCACCGGCTTTTTGCATAAAATTTTCGTCGGTACAGGTTAATCCCGATAACCAATAAAGTACCGGTACTTTATTTGCTTCACTTGCGCCAGGTGGTAAAAATACGGCAAAGCGCATAGTGCAATGTGTACTTTGCGAGCTGTGAGTATATTGCTTATGCCAACCGCCAGACACTTTTACACTTGAGATATTTTCTAACATACTTAATCCTTAAAAGCCGTAAACTTAAAAGTATTACGGCTTATTAATAAGCTATTTTACGAATGCAGTTTATTAGTAATGAATGACTGTACGAATACTTTTGCCTTTATGCATTAAATCAAACGCTTCGTTAATATCTTCAAGGCTCATTGTGTGAGTAATAAAGTCGCTAAGAGCAAATTCACCTGCCATGTAACGCTCAACAATTTCAGGAAGTTGTGAACGGCCTTTAACGCCACCAAATGCACTACCACGCCATACACGCCCAGTTACCAGCTGAAACGGACGGGTTGATATTTCTTGGCCTGCACCTGCCACACCAATAATGACCGACTCACCCCAACCTTTGTGACAACACTCAAGCGCTGAGCGCATAACGTCAACATTACCAATACATTCAAACGAGTAGTCAACGCCGCCGTCGGTCATTTCAACAATAACTTCTTGAATTGGCTTGTCGAAATCTTTTGGGTTAATTAAATCAGTTGCACCTAGTTTTGTAGCTAAATCGAATTTAGTGGTGTTTATATCAACACCAATAATACGACCAGCACCAGCCATTTTTGCGCCAATAATCGCAGATAAACCAATACCGCCCAAGCCAAATATAGCAACAGTGTCGCCAGGCTTTACTTTAGCGGTGTTGGTAACTGCGCCCATGCCTGTTGTTACACCACAGCCTAGTAAGCAAATCTCTTCTAGTGATGCTTCTTTATTTACTTTAGCGAGTGAGATCTCTGGCAATACTGTGTACTCAGAAAACGTAGACGTTCCCATGTAGTGATAAATTGGTTGGCCATCTTTAAAAAAGCGTGTTGTGCCGTCTGGCATTAGGCCTTTACCTTGTGTTTCGCGCACGGCTGAGCACAGGTTAGTTTTACCTGAGGTACACATTTTACATACGCCACATTCTGCAGTGTATAAAGGAATAACATGATCCCCCACTTCAACACTCGTTACGCCTTCGCCAACAGCATAAACAACACCAGCACCTTCGTGACCTAAAATAGCAGGAAATATGCCCTCAGGATCTTGGCCTGATAATGTAAATGCATCGGTATGACACACACCTGTAGCGGTAATTTTTACCATTACTTCGCCTTTTTTAGGCATCATCACATCAACTTCTTCAACACTAAGTGGTTGATTAGGACCCCAAGCAATGGCAGCTTTTGATTTAATAAATTCAGACATGTGTTTTATTTCCTTTAACTGGCTATTAAAAAATAATTGTAGACCCAATTTGCTTGGGTGATGGGCTTATTGTATTTGTTTCTCAAATAATGATAATCTCAATTTTATTAAAACACTTTTACAGTATGGTAATAATGGCGCGTTGGGATGGAATTGATGAGTTTATAGCGGTTGGTGAAGAGGGCAGCTTTACTGCGGCTGCAAAAATGCTTGGGCTTTCGGTTGCGCATATTAGCCGTCATGTTACGGCGCTTGAACAACGTTTAAATACCCAGCTTTTAACTCGTACTACTCGTAAAGTGGTTTTAACTAAAGAAGGTGAAGTGTACTTACATCAAATAAAGCACTTACAACACGCTATGGATGAGGCAACTCAAGGCCTTGCTCAGCAACAAAGTACGCCTAAAGGTAAAATAAAGCTCACAGCACCAGTTATGTACGGAGAGAGCTTTATTATGCCCATAGTGCATAATTTTATGAAGGATCATCCCGAGGTCGAAGTTGTTGCCACACTAAGTAACGAGCAAGAAAACTTATTAGAGGGCGGATTTGATTTAGCCATAAGGCTAGGGCATTTAAAAGATTCGAGCTTAAAAGCGCGTAGGTTAAGTGCGCGGCGCTTTATTATGTGCGCGGCACCACAGTATTTAACGCGATTTGGTGAGCCGCATACTTTAGGCGAGCTAAACAGCCATGAATGTTTAATTGGGAATAGTAGCTACTGGCGCGTAAACGAAAATGGGCGCGATAAACACATTAAAATAGCGGGACGGCTACAGTGTAATAGTGGTTGGGCGCTGGTGGATGGCGCAAAAAAGGGGCTTGGTATTGTACAGCTCCCAGACTACTACATTGAAAACGAAATTAACTCAGGGCAATTAGTGCCTATTTTAACACCCTATCAACCACAGCAAGAAGGGGTGTGGGGCGTATATCCACCAAGGCAGTTTGTGGCCACTAATGTACGGGTATTGCTCGATTATTTAGTTAAAGGGCTAAAAGCTTAACCGCGAATTAATGGTTAAACATGTATTGCTGTAAATATAGCCAAGTATCAGATTTTTAAATTATTTCTTACATTTTACGCCATACCCAAAGGCACTTTTTTCGTGCTACTATTGCTCAATACTTTTACGATAAGTGTTAAAAATAATATGTTTCAACCGGTTAGCTTATTTATAGGGCTTAGATATAGTCGCTCATCTAAAGGAAATGCGTTTATATCGTTTATTTCGTTTTTTTCTATTGCCGGTATCGCTATTGGTTTAATGGCATTATTTACGGTAAGCAGTGTAATGAACGGGTTTGAAAATAGCCTAAAAACCAATATGCTCGGACTTATTCCGCATGTTGAAGTTAGCGCAGGTAAAAACACTGCCACCCAAATGGGCACCCTTAAAACCGACCTCGAACAATCTCCTTATGTTGATCATGTAAGCTTATACCGCCACGGCGAAGCTATTTTGCAAACAAATAAAGACTTGCACGGCGTTTTACTACAAGGCCTTTATAACGATAGTGGTTCTTTGTATAAAATTACCGATAAAATAGTGCAAGGCGATTGGAAAACTGTATTAAACAAAAATTACAACATTGCTATAAGTCGTTATTTGAGTCGTAAATTAGGCGTTAGCGTGGGTGATAAGCTTCGCGTTATTATGCCTAATGCTTCAACGTATACACCTCTTGGGCGAGTACCCAGCCAGCGTTTATTTAAAGTTGCCGCAATATACGAAACCGGATCTGAGATAGATATGGCACTTGCGTTTACAAGTGGCGCTTCACTACAACGGGTATTAAAGCTGGATAAAAACACTGCCCCAAATTTAAGTGTTTCATTGCACGAACCTTTCGAACTAGATGAGTTTATTGAAGCAAGCCAGCGTATTTTACAAGATCATAATTATAGTGATTGGCGCAGTACCCAAGGTACTCTATTTGCAGCCGTTGCTATGGAAAAGCGCATTATGTCTATGTTGCTTGCCCTCATTGTATTGGTGGCTGTATTTAATATTGTATCGGCATTAACCATGATGGTAAGCGAAAAACAAGGTGAAGTGGCCATACTACAAACGTTAGGTTTAACACCTTCGCAAGTGCAAAAAGTGTTTATGGTGCAAGGCTTATATAACGGCGTAATTGGTACCGCAATAGGCGCATTTTTAGGTGTAATATTTAGTTTATATATAAATGAGCTACTTGCATTAGTGGGCTTAAACTTATTGGCGGGTATAGAGCTTCCGGTAAAATTTGATATTTTGAGTTTAGTAATAATAGCGTTTGCCAGTATTGCTATGAGCTTTTTAGCTACCTTATATCCTGCGCGTAAAGCCGCAAAAGTAAAACCAGCAGAGGTATTACGTTATGAATGATTTAGTAATTAGTTGTGAAAATTTAAGTAAAGTTTATCAAGATGGCAGCAACCAAGTTGAAGTATTAAAAGGCGTTGATTTAGCGCTGCAGCAAGGTGAAATGCTCGCTATTGTGGGGAGTTCTGGCTCTGGTAAAAGTACGCTTTTACACATACTTGGCACATTAGATACCGCAAGCTCAGGTAGCGCTAAAATTAGAAACCAAGAAGTTGCAAAACTTTCGCGAACAGAGCAAGCCGCATTTAGAAACCAAAACTTGGGCTTTATCTATCAATTTCATCATTTATTAATGGAGTTTAGCGCAGTTGAAAACGTAGCTATGCCATTATTAATTAAAGGCTTGAGTGCAAAAGAAGCCAAAGCTCAAGCGCTCGATATGCTCGAAAAAGTAGGCCTTGCACATCGCAGTTCGCATAAACCGTCTGCGCTTTCTGGTGGAGAGCGCCAACGCGTGGCTATTGCCCGTGCACTGGTTACAAAACCTGCGCTTGTGCTTGCTGATGAACCAACCGGTAATTTAGATAAACAAAATGCGATTAAAATTTACGATTTAATTAATGAGCTTAACCAAAGCTTAAACACCAGTTTTGTGGTAGTTACACACGATTTAGAACTTGCCGATAAGCTAGGCAAAATAGCTTATTTAGACGATGGAAAACTAGCTATTAAAGAGTCGCAGCATGTTGCTTAGTGCATTTTTAAGTAAACGTTTTAGAGCCTATTCAGGCCACAAAGATGAAAAAAACGGCTTTGTTAGTTTTATCGCTAAAGCGTCGACTATTGGTATTTTATTAGGTGTCGCGGTTTTAATTGTGGCGCTGTCGGTAATTAATGGTTTTGAGCAGCAACTAGTACATAGATTGCTAAGTGTTGTGCCGCAGGTTGAATATGTAGCACCAAGTAGACCCATTGCAAATTGGTCGCAAAAGGTTGAGGATTTACAAACACAACCTCACGTAACAGGGGCTGCGCCATTTATTGCCGTTAACGGAATGGCGCAATATAAAAGCCAGCTAAAAGCGATAGAAATTCGAGGTGTTGAGCCATCGCTCGAGAGTAATGTATCGGCGGTAAACCAGTTTACCAGTGGTAAATTAGTGAGTCAGTTAGGCCTTGACGATGTAATTTTAGGTAAGCAAATAGTAAAACAGTTAGACGCCAAAGTAGGCGATAACATTACATTACTTATTCCGCAAATTAGTCAAAAAGGTCAATCATTATTAGCGCCTAAACGCGTAACACTTAACCTTGCAGGTGTTATAGAAATGGGCGGACCGATTGATAGTACCGCTGCATTTATACATCTTAACAAAGCACAGCAAACATTGGGTTACGATGAAACCCAAGTAACAGGGCTGCGTTTAAGTGTTGATGATGTGTTTTCGGCGCACCAAATAGCGCTAAAAGTAGGGCAAACTATTGACGACTACGTGTATGTTTCTAGTTGGTTTAGAACCCAAGGTAGCCTTTATCAAGATATTCAAATGGTGCGTACCATTGTTTATATTGTGGTGTTTTTAATTATAGCGGTAGCCAGTTTTAATATTGTGTCCTCCTTGGTGATGGAAGTACGCGAAAAACAAGGCAATATCGCGATTTTAAAAACCATGGGCGCGAAAGACAGTACTATTTTAGCCACCTTTGTAATGCAAGGCTTAATGCAAGCATTTGTAGGCGTGGCACTAGGAACACTAATTGGTGTGGTATTAGCGCTTAATATAAGTGAGCTTTTTACGTGGATAAGCCAATTATTTGGAGCCAATCCACTTGAGGGCGTTTATTTTATAGAGTTTTTACCAAGTAAATTAGTACTTGAAGACATTGGTATTACAGTGATTGTTACGTTTGTGCTTGCGATACTTGCCACTATTTATCCTGCATGGCAAGCAACGCGCGTAGATCCTGCCAAGGTGCTTGGTAACTAGGTATAAGAAGCTCAGATAAAAATTAATAGGGTGGTATTAGTAAACCTGTTAAACTAGGCGCTTATTTAAAATTAAGCAATAACTGCTTGGTTGCTATACCTCACTTTGGGATTTACTTTGACTAATAACGATATTTTACGCCGCATTCGCTACACTTTTAACTTAACTGATACTGCTATGGTCAATGTTTTTGCATCAGCAGAGCATACGGTCACCAAAGAGCAAGTAATTGCATGGTTAACTAAAGAAGGTGAAGAGGCTTTTACCCCAATAAGTGATACTGAGTTTGCTAGCTTTTTAAATGGGTTTATTAATACCCAACGTGGCAAACGCGAAGGTGAGCAACCAGAGCCTGAGAAAAAGCTAAACAACAATATTATCTTTATGAAGCTACGTATTGCTTTAAATATGAAAGCAGAAGATGTCATAGCAACACTTGCACTTGTTGATTTTGACTTAAGTAAACATGAGTTAAGTGCATTTTCTCGAAAAGTAGATAACAAACATTACCGTGTTTGTAACGATCAAATATTACGCTTGTTTTTAACCGGTGTACAAAAGCAGCATCGTCCAGAAGAGTCTGCTGAGTAATTGATTTTAGCTAATTAGTTTTTAACTAATTAGCTTTTAGTTAATGGGCTTGTGTATGCGCAATGCTACATAAAGCCTATTATCAATGGTAAACCCCAACACTTAATAATTAAATACATTTATAACAACACCAAGTTACTTATTGGTTTATTTGCGTGTAAAAATTATAATGCCCCGTATAAATAGTTCATAGATTTACGCTAATTTTGGCAAAATGAAGATAATAATTGCATTCGTAAGCTATAACGCTGTAAAGCTCGGCCATAACAGCGTAGGATCAGCTTACTTTCGAATGAAAATTAGGTTTGCACTTCAGGTGCATTAACATATAAAAAATTATGCAACTAACTGCAAAACCATCACTTCCTAATGCGTTACTTATTTCTATTAGCACACCACAATTTAAAGGTGACGAAGCAACAGAGTCGCTTGCAGAGCTTGCGCGTTTGGTGACTACGTTAGGATTTAAAGTAGTAGGTACGCAATCGCAAAAGCAAAGCTCAACTCAAAAAGTTAATGTACTGGGCTCGGGTAAACTAGCTGAAATAGCTCACCTTACCGGCAATAAAGGGATGGTTGAAGACGAGCAAGAAGATAATTTACTTGATGAAGACCCTTTAACCGAAATATCCTCAGAAATCCCATCAAACGATTTAGATTTTGCATGTGCCGATGTAGTGGTATTTGACTGCGATTTAACGCCCTCTCAACTGCGTAATGTTGAGAACCAATTAGGTGTAGAAGTATTTGATCGCACTGGTATTATCATTGAAATATTTAGCCGTCATGCGCGTACTAAAACAGCAAAATTACAAGTTGAAATTGCTCGCCTTAATTATGTCGCGCCACGACTGCGTGAAACATCAACAGGCGATAAAGAACGCCAAATGGGTAAAGGTGCGGGTGAAACCACACTTGAGCTTAATCGCCGTAAGGTGCGCGATCAGTTAGCAGAATTAAAGCGCGAACTTGTTAGTGTTCAAGATGTAATGATGGACAGACGTACGCAGCGCTCTGAGCTATTTTCAGTGGCTTTAATTGGTTATACCAATGCAGGCAAGTCATCAATGATGCGTGCTATTACAGGCAGTGATGTAGAGGGCGAAAACAAGCTTTTTGCTACGCTAGATACTACAGTTCGTGCGTTATATCCCATTACCCAGCCTCGTATACTCGTATCAGATACAGTTGGTTTTATTAAAAAGTTACCTCACGATTTGGTGGCTTCATTTCATTCAACGCTCGCTGAAGCTCATGATGCGTCGTTATTGTTGTATGTTGTAGATGCTTCAGATCCTTCTTTTCGCTCACAACTTGAAGTAGTACATAAAGTACTGGCAGAAGTTGGGGTGGAAGGCAGCAAAAAATTATTAGTACTGAATAAGTCAGACCAATTAAGTACTGAACAGCAGCAGTCGCTAATGGATGAATTTCCTGATGCGATGATGACCTCTACGCGTAATCCAGATGATATTAGTAAATTGCACAAATACATTATTGGCATTGCTCAAGAGGACATGATTGAAGAAGAGATTGTTATACCGTACACAGCCAAAGGTATCGTGGGCGAAATCCGATCGAGTATGAGTGTTGTTAAAGAAGAATATGAATACAGCCATATTAAATTAACAGTACGCTCGAGTGCGATTGATTTAGAACGTTTAAAAAAGAGAATGTTGAATTTATAATAAATTCAGTACAATTCAGTTCATAAAAAGCAAAGCCAATTGGCTGTGCTTTTTAGTATTAGTCCTAACATACGTAAATTTAACGCTGCTAGCTCTAAATATAGCTCTGAGATAAATTCCCTATCCAGAGTCTCAGTTACTTAAAGACGAAACTAGGAAAAAGGATTTTCGCTTAGCTCTTCTTGCATTTGCTCGCGCATTTTAAATTTTTGCAGTTTACCTGTTACTGTCATTGGGTAGTTTTCTACAAAACGGATATGTCGTGGCATTTTAAAGTAGGCTAGTTTGTCTTTTAAAAACTCACGAATTGCTTGCTCATCAAGCACAGCATCTTCTTTTGGTTGGATCCAAGCGCATACTTCTTCGCCATACTTTTCATCGGTTATACCAAATATGGCAGCATCTTGAATGCCTGGGTAGGTGTAAAGTACTTCTTCTATTTCTCGAGGGTAAATGTTTTCGCCGCCGCGAATAATCATATCTTTTATACGCCCAACAATCGTGACAAACCCTTCTGTATCCATGACACCTAAATCGCCAGAGTGCAGCCAACCTTCGTCATCTATTGTGGTTTTTGTTTTAGCTTCGTCATTCCAATAGCAGCGCATTATGCCTGCACCTTTACTACACACTTCGCCAGGTTGACCAATTTTTTGAATGTTACCCAGCTCGTCAATTATTTTAACCTCGGTATGGGCAAGGGCGCGGCCAACTGTCGTTACTTGCCGCTCTATAGAAGAGTCTGTTTCGGTAATGTTGTTTATGGGGCTGCACTCCGTTTGCCCGTAAGCAATCAGTACTTGATGCATATTCATTTGTGTTTGTACTTTGCGCATTACTTGCTCTGGGCATGTAGAGCCTGCCATTACACCCGTGCGTAAAGTACTTAGGTCATAATCTTTAAAATTACTCAGCTCAAGTTCACTAATAAACATAGTAGGTACACCGTGCAGTGCTGTACATCCTTCTTGTTGAACTACATCTAGTGTGGTTTTTGCATCGAACGAATCACTTGGGTAAATGGCTGCTGCACCTTTACTAACACACAATAAGCTACCCAATACCATTGCAAAGCAATGATATAACGGGATAGGGATACATAACTTGTCATCGCTCGTAAAGTGCATAGATTCGGCGACGAATAGCGCATTATTTAAAATATTTTTATGCGTGAGCGTTGCGCCTTTTGGGTTGCCTGTTGTGCCTGATGTAAATTGTATATTGATGTATTGCTCAGCATTTAAGTTTTCACCTATTGCTTTTAATTCCAGCTCATGAGCAGCTGTTGGCAAGTTAATAACATCGTTAAAAGAGTGCATACCAGGTGATGCTTCATCGCCAATGCGGATTATATTTTTAAGAGTGGGTAGTGCTTTTAAATTGAGTGTGTACTTATCGCAAGTTGCAAGTTCTGGCGCTAAACCATTAAGCATTTCTAAGTAATCACTGCCTTTAAAATTTGATGCTGTGATCAGAGTAGAGCATTCAACACTATTTAAAGCATATTGTAATTCGTTAGGACGATATGCCGGGTTGATGCACACCATGATTGCGCCAATTTTTGCCGTTGCAAATTGGGTTAAGCACCACTCAATATTATTAGGAGACCAAATACCAACGCGCTCACCTGGTTTTACGCCAAGTGCCAGTAACCCCATAGCAAGCTGATTAACTTCTTTTTGAAATTCTTTATACGTTAATCTAATACCTTGATGATGAACTACAACAGCTAACGCCTCTGGGTTTTTGTCGACAATAAAGTCAAAGTACTCGCCTATAGTTGAATTTGTTAAAGGTGTGCTTTGTATACCTTTAAAGTAGCTTTGAGATAACGGCAAGTGATTTATTTGTTCTACTTCTTTTACCACAATAGTGTGTGTGTGCATTGCTCTCTCCATGAAAATGTGTGTGAGTTATTAAACTACAAAGTTAAAATAAACACATATTGTCGACAAAGAGAAGTGCGGTTAGACTAATGTATTATTCGATTAATAAAAGCTAATACTACTTTTTAGACATAAAAAAACGCGTCTTACAATGTAAGTACGCGTTTTTAAACGAGTAATGAGTTTACATTTCGTCGCTGCGGTATGTTTTTTTCATGATGTAAACGTAAGCGTTTACAAAAGCATTTTCTTGGTACTTTTTAAGGCCTGTTTCTTCAAAGGCAATAGGTATTGGATTACGTTTAACTTGTTCTTTAATTTCTGTTGTAGAAAACACGCGAACGTCTAAGCCTTCAATTAATTGAATTGCAGTTTCCATTTTAAAGCCTTTTGCACTGCCAGCAAACTTACCTTTAGGCTGACGCTCACGAATTGCAACAGAATCAATTTGGTAATCTTGCATTAGTTTTGCAAAATCGAATTGAAATTTACGCATTACTTCAGTGTCGTTACCGTTACCTAAGGTAAAGCGTGTTTGGCGCACATCGCGAATATCAAATACGTCATTATCTTTACTTAAAATACAAAGTAGTACATCACTACCGGTAATTTCTACACCACATGTTCTCATGTCTATTCTCTAAAATAACTTAATTACGCAGTATTATACGCAACGCACATTAAAATGCGAGTGCGGGTATAGTTGTAGGCGCGTAATTAATGCATTGATGCTTTTATATTTTAATAAAATGATTTTTTTGCTTTAAAAGCTACATTTTGTGGATAAAACGGGTGGATTTCACCCCTTTAAACTTGTAATTAAATGCGCGGCACGCGACAATATATCTTTGTAGTTGAATAGACTCCTCATCTACATATATTAGTCAATGCTTATTCGTAAAAGCGTTGTCGAGTCATTCTCATTTAATTTATTAAAAATACACGTGATACATTGTAGGTGTCACCACTGTAGCAAGGATTTATAATGCCAGTTATTACTCTTCCAGACGGAAGTCAACGTAGTTTTGAAAACCCTGTAAGCACGCTTGATGTTGCAAACGACATTGGTCCTGGTTTAGCTAAAGCGACCATTGCGGGCCGTGTAAATGGCGACCGTGTTGATGCATGTGATAAAATTTGTGAAGATTCTCGTCTTGAGATCATTACCGCTAAAGACGATGACGGCCTTGAAATCATTCGTCACTCTTGTGCTCACTTAATCGGTCATGCAGTTAAGCAACTTTTCCCAGACGCAAAAATGGCAATTGGTCCTACCATTGATAACGGTTTTTACTACGATATCGATATGGAACACTCATTATCACAAGATGATCTTGAAGCAATTGAAAAGCGTATGCTGCAACTTGCAAAAACCAACTACGACGTAGTGAAAAAAACAGTAAGCTGGCAAGAAGCACGCGATACATTTGAAGCGCGTGGCGAAACATACAAAATAGAAATTCTGGACGAAAACATCGCTAAAGATGACCGCCCAGGTTTATATCATCACGAAGAATATGTAGACATGTGTCGTGGACCTCACGTTCCTAACATGAAATTTTGCCAAAACTTCAAAATAATGAAAGTGGCGGGTGCATATTGGCGTGGTGATTCAGAAAACAAAATGCTACAACGCATTTACGGCACCGCATGGGGCGATAAAAAGCAACTTAAAGCGTATTTAAAGCGCCTTGAAGAAGCTGAAAAACGCGATCACCGTCGTATCGGTAAAGCGCTTGATTTATGGCATTGGCAAGAAGAAGCACCAGGCATGGTATTTTGGCACAACGATGGTTGGAGCATTTACCGCGAGCTTGAAGAATTTGTACGTGAAAAATTACGCGAATATGAGTACGAAGAAGTAAAAGGTCCAATGATGATGGACCGTTCACTTTGGGAAAAATCAGGTCACTGGGAAAAATATTCAGAAGCAATGTTTACCACTGAGTCTGAAAAACGTGAATACGCAATTAAACCAATGAACTGCCCTGGTCACGTGCAAATCTTTAACCAAGGTTTAAAATCGTACCGTGATTTACCACTTCGTATGGCTGAATTTGGTTGTTGTCACCGTAATGAACCATCAGGTGCACTACACGGTTTAATGCGTGTACGTGGCTTTACACAAGATGATGCTCACATTTTCTGTACTGAAGAGCAGATAATGGACGAAGTATCAGCGTGTATTAAGATGGTTTATGATACATATGAAACATTCGGATTTGAGAAGATTGTAGTTAAGCTATCTACTCGCCCAGAACAACGCATTGGTGAAGACCATATGTGGGATAAAGCAGAGCTTGCTTTAGCTGATGCACTTAAGCTAAACGATATTGAATTTGATTATCTTCCGGGCGAAGGCGCGTTTTACGGTCCGAAGATTGAATTTACTTTGTACGATTGTTTAGACAGAGCGTGGCAGTGTGGTACAGTGCAATTAGACTTTGCATTACCGGGTCGTTTAGGTGCTACTTATGTAGCAGAAAATAACGAGCGTCGTACACCTGTAATGATACATCGTGCTATTTTAGGTTCAATTGAACGCTTTATTGGCATTTTAACTGAAGAGTACGCTGGTTTATTCCCGACGTGGCTTGCACCAAAGCAAGTGGTAATTATGAATATTACCGATAAACAGGCTCCTTATGTTAAAGAAGTTGTACAAAAATTAAATAAACTTGGAATTAGAGCCGCTGCTGACTTGAGAAATGAGAAGATTGGCTTTAAAATCCGTGAGCATACACTGAAGCGTATTCCATATTTACTTGTTGTTGGCGATAAAGAAGTTGAACAGCAAGAAGTAGCAGTGCGTACTCGCACAGGTGAAGACCTTGGCAAATTTAATGTTGATGATTTTGTAGCTAAAATTAGCGAAGAAATTAAAAATCGACAGTAAAAACCGAGCGTGTAGGGCATTAACAAACAGCCATTTACACGCTTATATTATTGATATTCTTGGAGGAACGTACTATTAGAGGCGGCAAGAAAGGGCAACAAACAGCTCAAAAAAATCGTATTAACGAAGAAATTACAGCGCAAGAAGTTCGTTTAATTGACATTGAAGGCGAACAAGCTGGAATTCAGTCATTACAAGACGCGCAAACTATGGCCGATGCAGCGGGTGTTGATCTTGTTGAGATCAGTCCAAACGCTGAGCCGCCTGTTTGTAGAATCATGGACTACGGTAAGTTCATCTTTGAAAAAAGCAAAGAACTAAAAGAGCAGAAGAAGAAGCAAAAGCAAATCCAGATAAAAGAAATCAAATTCCGTCCTGGTACGGATGAAGGTGATTATCAGGTTAAGCTTCGCAACTTACGTAAGTTCTTAGAAGCTGGTGATAAAGCTAAGATTACTATCCGCTTCCGTGGTCGTGAAATGGCTCACCAAGAAATTGGTATAGAATTATTAAACCGTATCAAAGCCGATTTAGAAGAGCTTGCAGTAGTTGAGTCTTTCCCAAATCGTGTTGAAGGCCGCCAAATGGTTATGATGATGGCGCCTGTTGCTAAAAAATAATTTTTAAGCGATAATACGCACCGAAATTAGCTCAGGTCTGCAAGCAATATGCGAATATTCACCTGAGTTAACCGGTTTTAAAGTAAGATTGCGGCATTTATGCTGGGTCTTCACCGGAACATGGCAGTAAGTTAGGCCTAAAAGTGGAGCTATAGAAATATATCTCACGCCTGCTTACTAATTTAAAAGCAATACAATTGGAGTTATTGCAATGGCTTATAAGCTAAAAAGTCACAGTGGCGCTGCTAAGCGTTTCAAAAAGACTGCTTCTGGCGGTTTCAAGCGTAAACAAGCGCATCTTCGTCATATTCTGACTAAGAAAACTTCTAAGCGTAAGTTACACCTACGTCCTAAGATGATGGTTCATAAAAATGACCATGGTCTAGTTTCACGTATGTTACCGTTCGCTTAATAGGGGTTTTTAGAAATGGCAAGAGTTAAACGCGGCGTTGTCGCACGTGCACGTCACAAAAAAGTTTTAAAACAAGCAAAAGGTTACTACGGAGCACGTTCACGTGTTTACCGCGTAGCTTTCCAGGCTGTTACTAAAGCGGGTCAATACGCTTACCGTGACCGTCGTGCGAAGAAACGTACTTTCCGTCAATTATGGATTGCACGTATCAATGCTGCTTCACGTCAAAATGGTCTGTCTTACAGCCGTTTTATCAATGGTCTTAAAAAGACTTCTGTAGAAATCGATCGTAAGATCCTTGCAGATATCGCTGTTTACGACCAAGTTGCATTCGCAGCGCTTGTAGAAAAAGCAAAAGAAGGCCTAGCCGCTTAAGCTTTTTTGTATAAGTATTAAAGAGGAGCCTATGGCTCCTTTTTTTGTGCCTGCTATTTAGTAGTTTTATTTCAATTTCAATTTCAATTTCAATTACAAATACCTATCCGTAATAATATTTGCTCAAGTTGGGAGATTAAACCAACCTGCATAAATCTTTGAGTAATTTAACTAATTATACCAATCCGCAATAATACCTAATCAGTTTAAGGGATTAAATTTTACGTTAACTGCGTTAAAATATTTCTTATATAGAACAACTGTATAACGAAATTTTTGCCTAGCTCTAGCGTAATTTTCTTAATGTTATATAGACCTATATATGAGCAGATTGTTATTAAACCTAGCGTTAACGGCGCTAAAAATTCTGATTCAGTTCAACAATGAAGAAGAGTTTGAACCAGTTGTTTTTTTTAAAACTTTATACCGATTGTTCGTTAGCGTAATAAAGCCTTAAATTTCAAACATAAGTGAGTCATATGCTATTGGCTGCTTTTTTTTGTTGAATCACCGCAGTTTTCTCATTATAAAAAATTAAGTTGATATAATTTATATAATTAAGGCGTTTGTTAGAGAATTTTATGTTTGCAAGTTTACTCGTTTTATCTGCAAGTGTGGCGTATGACGCACATTTACCTCCACTCATTGAGTGGCAGGGAAAAAGTGTAGAGCTTTTACAAAAACAGGGCCCATTAACAACCGATTTTGAGTTGTCTAACGGTGAGATATCGCCTAATTATGCAGATACTATGGCATTTGTTGATAGGCTCGTTGCAGCAAACCCTACTCAGTTTCAATCTCAAACTATTGGCTACAGTAACAGCAAACGTGCAATTAAGATGTTGATAGCGAGCGAGCAAGGTTTTTTTGAATCAGGACAAATGGCTAATAGCACTAAGCCGACTATTTTTATTCAAGCGGGAATACATTCTGGAGAGATAGACGGTAAAGATGCCATGTTTATGCTGCTCAGAGACATAGCCACGGGTAAGCGTCGTGACATTTTAAAAAAGGTAAACATATTATTTATTCCTATTTTAAATGTAGATGGACACGAACGTAGCAGTGCATTCAATCGTATCAATCAGCGAGGCCCTACAAAAATGGGCTTTAGAACAAATGCTAATAACCTTAATTTAAATCGTGATTTTACTAAATTAGATACCCCAGAAGTTAGAAGCGTTTTAAAGGTTATTAACGACTACAACCCAAATTTATACATTGATGTACACGTAACCGATGGTGCAGATTACCAGTACGATGTGACTTATGGTTACAATCCAGTATTTTCGAGCGAATCGCCTGCGGTATCTGATGCTTTAAATCAATTTTTTAAACCCCTAATAGATGAGACGCTAGCTAAACAAGGACATACGCCAGGGCCACTTGTTTTTGTTATGGATAAGCGAGATTTTAAAAAAGGGTTAGCGGGGTGGGTTGCTACGCCGCGCTTTTCAAATGGTTGGGGTGATTTAAAGTCATTACCGACTATTTTAGTAGAAAATCATTCATTAAAGCCATACAAGCAACGTGTTTTAGGAACTTACGTATTTTTAGATGGTGCTATTAATGCACTATCTAAACATGGTCATGAGTTAGCTAATGCAGTTAAAAAAGAACAAGAATTTGTTCCTAAACAGTTAATAGTCAAGCGTGGCTATGCCAAGCAGGCTGATACGATTACACAATTTAAAGGTATTGAATATTCATCAAGCATGAATGCGCTCTCGGGCCAAAATGAAGTTAAGTATTTAGGTAAAGCACATGCATATACTGACTTACCTATTTATTGGCAAAAAGATGTACAACATACAGTTGAAGTACCCAAAGCGTTCTTTATTCCGCCTGTATACATTGATATTATAGAAAAGTTGAAACTACACGGTGTCTCTATTAATAAGCTGGAAGGTGAAAATAAACAGCCTTTAAAAGTAGCAAAGGTGGCAGAGTATACGTTTGACAAAGCGCCATTTGAAGGTCGTTTTAGAGTATCAGCGAGTTTTGATTATATCCCTGCAATTAATGTTGATTTAGATGGTTGGTACCAAGTAACAACTCAACAAAAAGCAGGTGAGCTTGCAGTGCATTTATTACATCCTGAAGCGCCAGACTCATTTTTTGCTTGGGGGGAATTTAATACAATTTTTCAGCGAACAGAATACATGGAAAATTATGCGCTCATTCCATATGCTCGTCAAATGCTAAAAGATAATCCGAAACTTGCACTCGCGTTTGATAAAAAAATCAATGACGATAAGACGTTTGCTCAAGATGCGGACGCGCGTTTGAATTGGCTATATGAGCAAAGTCCGTTTTACGACCAAGCTTATTTAAAATATCCGATACTCATGTCGTTTGAAGAGAAGGTTGTTATACCGGATCAAAAGAATAAAGAAATATAATACGCCCTAGGGCGTGCAATACACAAATACTTGTAGGGCATAATAGGTGTGTTATGAAAATACTAGCTCATTTATAATCGGCTAGTATGGTTGACTTTTTACTTTGATGATTGAAATAACATATAAGTATAAAAGATAAAAATAAGCAGACTGTTTTTTAAAATAGCTGTATAATTTAACCAGTTTATTTGATAAATAAGAAATAAAATGTCTCTAAATCACGTAGATCGCCAAATTTTGGCACTTTTACAACAAGATGCCAGTTTATCAACAGCTGAAATTGCTGATAAAGTCGGCTTGTCACAATCACCTTGCTGGCGACGCATCGCTAAACTTGAGCAAGATGGATACATAAAAAGCAAAGTAGCTCTTTTAGATGAGAAAAAACTAGGCTTTGATATGTTGGTATATGCGCATGTGCGGTTATCAAATCACGGTAAAAAGAACCTTGCTGAGTTTGAAAAGCTGATTATGAGCTACGACCAAGTGACTGAGTGTTACACTATGGCTGGAACAATGGACTTCATGCTACGTATTATTTCACAAGGCATTGAAGGCTATGAGCACTTTGTCCGTGATAATTTATTAAGCTTAGAATACGTACAAGAAGTACATTCTAATGTAACAATGACATGTGTAAAACGTAGTACTTCTCTTCCTTTATAAAAGCACTTTCTTTTTAAAGTTAAACTGCTTTAGTTTAGCTTAACCACACCATGACAATTGTTAACTGAGCGCTGATTTGATAGAATTTAGCGCTTTTTTTATACCCATTATACCATTTGAGGAACTCAATGTTTAACTTACTCAGTAGGGCGCCAAGCTCTGCTAAAAACGATATACTCTCTGGATTGACTGTGGCGTTAGCCTTAGTTCCAGAAGCTGTTGCGTTTGCCTTTGTAGCAAATGTAGAACCTTTAGTTGGTCTATATGCCGCGTTTATCGTTGGTTTAATTACGGCAATATTTGGTGGCCGTCCTGGTATGATTTCAGGTGCAACCGGTGCCTTAGCTGTTGTTATGGTAAGTTTAGTACTTGATCATGGTTTAGAGTACCTATTTGCTACCGTACTCCTAATGGGGATATTGCAAATACTAGCGGGGATATTTAAGCTCGGAAAGTTTATCCGTATGGTGCCTCATCCGGTAATGCTGGGTTTTGTAAATGGTTTAGCAATTGTTATATTTTTAGCCCAGCTAGGGCAATTTAAAGTGCCTGACGGTATGGGCGGGCAAGAGTGGATGACAGGCAGTCCATTGTTTATCATGCTGGGATTAGTGGCATTAACAATGGCAATAATTCACTTTTTACCAAAACTGACTACAGCGGTTCCTTCGTCATTAGTTGCCATAGTAACAGTGACAGGATTAGTGATTGGTTTTGATTTAGAAGCGCATACCGTGCTTGATTTCTTAAAAGGAATGACGGGCGACGAAGCGGCAACAATAGCCGGCGGTTTACCAGAATTTCATATTCCTATGGTGCCTTTTAACTTTGAAACACTGCAAATTATTTTTCCGTATGCACTTATTTTAGCAGCTATTGGTTTAATTGAATCGTTATTAACGCTTAGTTTAATTGACGAAATAACAGAAACACGCGGCCACAGCAACAAAGAATGTATAGGTCAAGGCGCTGCAAATATTACCTGTGGTATGTTTGGTGCAATGGGGGGCTGTGCAATGATTGGCCAGTCTATGATAAATATAAATTCAGGTGGGCGCTCTCGTTTATCAGGGATAAGTGCTGCGCTTATGTTACTTGGTTTTATTATTTTTGCCTCAAGCCTAATTGAAATGATCCCATTAGCTGCACTTGTTGGTGTAATGTTTATGGTTGTACTGGGTACATTTGAATGGGCAAGCTTTAAAATGATGAAGCGTGTACCATTATCGGATGCGTTTGTAATTGTGCTTGTATCAGGTGTCACGGTTATTACCGATTTAGCAATTGCGGTGTGTGTAGGTGTTATCGTCTCAGCACTTGTATTTGCTTGGCAACATGCTAAACAAATATATACAACTAACTACATTGATGAAGAAGGCGCTAAAGTCTACGAGCTACATGGTCCGTTATTCTTTGGTTCGGTTAAAAACTTTTCTGAGTTGTTTGACGTAAAAAATGATCCTAAAAATGTGATTGTTGAATTTAAACATAGCCGAGTATCGGATCACAGTGCAATAGAAGCAATTGATACGCTTGCTGAAAAATATACAAAAGCCGGTAAACAACTTCACTTGCGTCACTTAAGTAAAGACTGTACTCAGTTATTACATAAAGCTCGCGATTTGGTTGAAGTGAATGTGATTGAAGATCCAACTTATAAAGTTGCTTCAGACAAGCTTGCATAGTTACTTATTCAATAAATAGCATTAAAAAAGCGAAAGGTTACGGCCTTTCGCTTTTTTATTATCAGCGGTGCTGAACTTTGCGTTAAGGCTCTTAAAAACTAAGACAGTTGGCAGTGCTAAACATTCTTATAAATCGATATAATGTGTAAATATAATTATTATTAAAAGTTAATTTTACGCTGTTTTTTATTATCAAAATAAGAAAATATCAGGCCAAGCGAAAAGTTGATTTTATATAATTAGGCTTTAACACTGTGGAGTAAAAGTAAATTTTGAACTGGCAATCGTTAGTTGATAACCGACAACGCTTTTTTTGGCTTTTGCAAATTGCAGGCTGGATTGGTTATGCACTGGTAAATTACATCGGCTCTAAAGTATTTGAAATGCGTGATATTTACGTGTTTGTTATTTTACTCAATGCTTATGCCGGCTGTTTAATGACAGTGCCACTTCGTTATATCTATCGCACAATATGGAACGCCTCCCCTTGGGTGCTTATATTGGTGGTATTTGGTGCCTCTTACATAACCGGTACTTTGTGGGCGGTGGTTCAAAAGTTCAATCTATGGGAAATTTACCGACACGGATATAGACCTGAAGAGTGGTTTTATTACTTACAACAGGGTTTAGATTCAGTTTATATTATACTGTGTTGGAGTGGTTTATACTTTGGCGTTAAGTATTATCAATTGCTACAAGGTGAACGGCAAAAGGCGTTAAAAGCGACAACCATGGCACATGAAGCGCAATTGAAAATGCTAAGATATCAACTAAACCCTCATTTTTTGTTTAACACACTTAACGCAATTTCTACATTGATTTTGGTGAAAGAAAATAAAGATGCTAATTTAATGGTCTCTAAACTTAGTGACTTTTTGCGTTATACATTGAATACTGATCCGATTAAAAAAGTTCCGCTAGAGCAAGAGCTTCATGCGCTTATGTTATACCTTGAAATTGAACGTGTGCGATTTGACGAACGATTAAAAGTAAACGTTGAAGTAAGCGAAGAAGCTAAGCAAGCATTATTACCGAGCTTAATTTTGCAACCTATTATAGAAAATTCAATTAAGTACGCTATTGCACACTTAACAGAAGGCGGTGTGATTGATATTAAAGCGCAAGTGTTTGCTAATGAGTTACTGTTAGAGGTTGGCGATAATGGTCCTGGAACAGAAATAAAAGATGGTCAACTCGTCAATGCCCAAGGGGTTGGTGTCGCAAACACAAAAGATAGATTAAAAACGCTCTACGAAAATAATTATTCGTTTGTATTATCACATAATACGCCAAGTGGATTAAAAGTTAATCTGCGAGTACCGTTTGAGAAGGCTGTGAAGAAATGATAAAAATAAAAACACTTATTGTTGATGACGAACCATTAGCACGTAAAGGTTTAGATGTAAGGCTTGCAGAATTTACAGACATTGAAGTAATTAAGTTATGTAGCTCTGGTGCTGATGCAATTGAAACATGTAAAAACGAAAAAATAGATTTGGTATTTTTAGATATTCAAATGCCAGGCATGAATGGGTTTGAAGTCGCACGAGCACTTAGCGAAAGTACGAAAGTATTACCTGCGATTGTGTTTGTAACTGCATTTGACCAATTTGCAGTGAAAGCGTTTGAGATTCATGCATTAGATTACATTTTAAAACCCGTTGACGATAACAGACTAAAACAGGCGGTAGAAAAAGTGCATACCTATTTAAAAACGCAGCAAGACAACGCCCATAAGAAAAAACTAGCGAGTTTTGTAGCCGGTATTACAGGTAATAATTGCGAAGAAATACTTAAGAAGTTAGCCACTGGCGATACATTGACAGACAGACGCTACCCAGAGTCGTTAGCCGTAAAAGAGCAGGGGGAAATTATTCGCGTTCCGGCAGCAACAATCCAATGGGTAGATGCAGCTGGCGATTATATGTGCCTACATTGCCAAGATGGACAAACACATATTTTACGTAAAACAATGAAAGAGCTAGAGCAAGAGCTAGATCCTCATTTGTTTGTCCGCGTTCACCGAAGTGCCATTGTTAACACAAAACAAATTAGTAAATTGGTTACACAAGTTAGTGGTGAGTACTTGTTGGTGCTTGAAAATGGACAAGAACTAAAAGTAAGCCGAAGCTACCGAGATAAAGTAAAAGCGGCATTAGCAAGTTAAAGCCAACGCTTTTATTACAGGCACAAAAAATGCGAGCTAAGCTCGCATTTTTTATATTTAGTAATTATACAACAGTTACGATTTTCATTGTGTTAGTTGCGCCCACGGTTTCCATTGAGTCACCGTGAGTAATGATCACTGTATCGCCAGATTCTAAAGAGCCTTGAGCAACTAAAGTATCAAGTGCTGCTTTTACCATACCGTCTTTTTCAGTTTTTGTAGAATCAAAAAATACTGGGTAAACACCACGATAAAGTGCCGTTTGACCTAACGTACTTGCATGACGTGAAAGCGAGTAGATTGGTAAACCAGAGCTAATACGCGACATCAGTTTAGCCGTACTGCCAGATTCAGTTAGTGTGATGATTGCTTTAACAGAATCTAAATGGTTTGCTGCATACATAGCAGAAAGGGCAATTGATTCAGCATTATTAGAAAAGCGACTATCTAAACGATGTTTAGAAACGTGTGTTTCTTTTTGAGATTCAGCACCTAAACAAACACGTGCCATTGTAGCAACTGTTTCTTCAGGGTAATCACCAGCCGCTGTTTCAGCAGAAAGCATTACAGCATCTGTTCCATCAAGAACAGCATTTGCAACATCCATAACTTCTGCACGAGTGGGCATCGGGTTATCGATCATCGATTCCATCATTTGCGTTGCTGTTACTACAGTACGGTTTAATGAACGAGCACGACGAATAATTAGTTTTTGCTTGCCCATTAGTGCAGCATCACCAATTTCAACACCTAAATCACCACGAGCAACCATTACAGCGTCAGACGCTAAAATAATGTCATCAACAGCTTCTTGTGTTTCAACGGCTTCAGCACGTTCAATTTTTGCAAGTAGTTGTGCTTTTGAACCAGCCGCTTCAGCTAGAGAGCGAACGTAGCGCATATCATCGCCACTACGAGGGAATGAAACTGCTATATAATCTACGTCAATTTCAGCTGCCGTGATTAAATCTTCTTTATCTTTTTCAGTAAATGCTGGAGCAGTTAAGCCACCACCTAAACGGTTAATACCTTTATTGTTAGATAAAACACCGCCAACAGTTACAGTACAATGTACTAAGTGCCCAGCTACTTCATCAACACTTAGTTGGATAAGGCCGTCATTTAGGAGGAGTAAGTCGTTAGGGCTAACATCGTTAGGTAATTCTTTATAATCAATACCTACAGAGTTAACATCGCCTTCGCCTTTTTCCATTTTTGCATCAAGAGTGAACTTTGCACCCACAGCAAGCGTTACTTTACCTTCTTTAAAAGTAGAAACGCGGATTTTAGGGCCTTGAAGGTCAGCAAGGATGGCAATATGCTTGCCTAATTTTTTTGCAATATCGCGTACAGCTTGCGCACGGTCTTTATGATCTTGTGCAATACCATGTGAGAAGTTTAAACGTACAACGTTAGCGCCGGCGCGAATAATTTTTTCTAAATTGTTATCTCTATCGGTAGCAGGCCCAAGGGTAGCGACTATTTTTGTGCGTCTTAGCATCAAATTCTCCTGTGTGCTTAAGATGTAAGCGGGTTAACGGTTGTTTTGTTATTTAAAATACAAATACAAAAAGGTAAAAATATTTTTAGTTATGGACAATGTTTGTATTATTGCCACTATTTTATACAAAACTATTGTGTCATCATTATGACACCGGTGTCAGAATGCGTCAATGTTCTTAAATTTTAAATAGCATTGCTTTTTGTCACCCTGAGAGCACTGATGTTTGATATAATCGCGTAGCTTATTTATCTATATTAAAAAAGCATGTTGTATTAGTTATGTGATTAGTCTTTTATGACTGTATCAGTATAATGCACACGGTATTATTTACATTCACTAACCAAATAGTTGTTACCGAGGAGGACACTAAATGCAAGTTGCATTAGTCGGGTTAGGCGTTATGGGGAAAAATCTTGCTTTAAACTTGATTGAAAAAGGGATTACGCTAGTCGCTTATGACAAAAATCCGCATGCGGGTGAAGAGTTATTAAGTTGTGCTAAATCGCAAGGTATGGCCGATAGACTGCATATTGTTTCTGATTTAAGAGACATGGTAAAGCGTTTAGAAGTACCTCGTTCAATCTTACTGCTTGTTCCTGCTGGTGAGCTAGTTGATACAGTTTGTAATGAACTGGTGGATGCGGGCGTTGATTGCAATGACATGATTGTTGATTGTGGTAACAGTAATTATAAAGACGGTATAACGCGTAAACTTAAGTACCAAAATAAATTTGAATTTGCCACTATGGGTATTTCTGGTGGTGCAGAAGGCGCTCGTCATGGCCCTGCAATGATGGCAAGTGGTTCTGAGGGTGGTTGGGAACGTATTGAACCTTGGTTTGAAAAAGTAGCTGCAAGCTATAATGGCGACTCATGCTTTGCGCGTGTAGGCCAGTCTGCGAGTGGTCATTTTGTAAAAATGGTTCACAACGGTATTGAATATGCACTGATGCAATTAATCGCTGAAGTGTACCAATTGCTTCGTTTAGGCACAGGCCGTTCACCCAAAGAAGTGGCTGCTATTTTTGATGATTGGTCAAAAGGTCAATTAAATAGTTACCTGCTTTCGATTTCTAGCCATATCTTATCCCTTGAAAATCAAAAAAATGTTCCGCTTGCGGACTTAATTGATAATAAAGTTGGCGCCAAAGGGACCGGTCTCTGGACTGCGCAAAATGCACTCGAACTTGGTATTGCTGTCCCTTCACTTGTTGCTGCTGTGCAAGCTCGTCATTTAACCAATGCATGCGATACAACTGCCGCACAAGAGATGACATATGCAACTAAATCAACCAACAACGTTGATATTGATTTAGAAGAGCTAAAAGATGCATTTACGCTTGCAAGCTTATTGGCTTATCGCCAAGGTTTAGCGCTTATAAAGGGTGCATCGCGTACACATCAATGGAAAGTTGATTTATCTAAAACATTACAAACTTGGCGCGCAGGTTGTATTATTCGCGCCGATTATTTAGATAGCGTAGCGCAAGGCGTTGAATTTATTGATTCTCTTGATAAAGAAGCTGCGGCACTTCGTAAGGTAACAGGCCAAGCAATTATGTCTGGCTTAGCGTTTCCAGTGCTTAGCTCATCGCAAACTTATTTAGCGACGTTAACTACACCAAGTAATGGGCATTTAGTACAAGCCCAGCGTGATTACTTTGGTGAACACGGTATTAAAACCCACAGTGGTGAAATGTGCCATTTAACAGATTTAGTAGAGATAGACGCTAAAGTTAGATAATAAGCAATTGTTTAAAAGTTTAAAGGCACGCTTATTAGCGTGCCTTTTTGTTTTTAGTTGTGCGTTATTATCTGCTTAATTCACCACGTAAATTGTCTTGCATTAAATGGCGAATAGTCTCAATTTCAAGCTTTTGACTAAATAAGTAATGTAACTTAGTTAAACAGGCTTCTAACGTCATATCATATCCACTAATAACACCAATATTTAATAATGCGTTACCTGTTGCATACCCCCCCATGTTTACATGACCTTTTAAACATTGGGTTAAATTAACGATGACCATTCCGCGCTTACTTGCTTCACTTAGCACCGATAAAAATTCTGGATCTTGAGGTGCATTACCCACTCCAAAACTAAGTAAGACCAAGGCTTTAATATTGTCGTTTACTAAGCTTTTAACTACGTCTCGGCTAATACCTGGGTATAAATATAGCACCCCGATAGGTTGGGGCGTTATAGGCGTTACTTGCAGCTCGTTTTCAACGTAAGGGCTAAGCTGACCTTTAATAAGTTGAATACTAATACCAGATAGCGCTAAAGGTTCAAGGTTAGGCGATGCAAATGCATTAAAACCGTCAGCATGGGCTTTTGTTGCTCTATTTCCTCTAAATAGCTGGTTATTGAAAAACAAGCTTACTTCAGCAATCGGATAGTTTGCGGCTAAATACATTGCGTTAAGCAAGTTGACTTGTCCGTCTGAGCGCAATTGTGAAAGCGGAATTTGCGAGCCGGTTACAATCACAGGCTTAGTCAGATTTTCAAACATGAACGAAAGTGCAGAGGCGGTGTACGCCATTGTGTCAGTGCCGTGCAGAACAACAAAACCATCGTATTGTTGATACTTACTTTTAATATCATCAGCAATAAGTTGCCAATGAGCAGGCGACATATCAGACGAATCAATAAGAGGACAGTATTCGTGAATATCAAATAAAGGCATTTCATCACGATTAAATTCAGCGTTGTTGACCACTGTCTCAGTTAAAAAGCCTTCGGCCGGAATGTAACCACGGCTCGATTTTTTCATCCCTATAGTACCGCCAGTGTAAGCGATATAAATGCGTTTGCGTTTCATAAAAAAAGCCCAGTAAAAAAACTGGGCTTAGTATAACGTTAAGCAGCTTCAAATACAGCTGATTAGACGAAGCGATGCACTTTTATTGTGCAACGTCACACACTAGACAGCGTGCATATACACCTTGTGGATCGTTGTAATCTTTAAGGTTTTCAACTTCAGTACTTAATTGGTTAATAACGCTTTGCAAGTTAGCTTGCGTAGCGAGCACTGATGTTTTTTGTGATTGTAGGCCTAACATTGATTTAATCGACGCATTTCCAAAGATATCTTGCATCATTTTTTCTTGCGGGCTTAAATCTTGCGTCATTGTTTTAACTTCGTAGTGATTTAGTTTTGCAAGAGCAGCTGCAGCATCAATTGCATCTTGTTTATCACCAAGCTTATCTACCAAGCCTAACTCTAGAGCTTGCGAAGCAATCCATACGCGGCCTTGTGCTATTTTATCAACTTGCTCTGGGGTCATATTACGTGCTTCGGCCACAACATTTAAAAAGCGACCGTATGCTTCTTCAACACTCATTTGAATTATTTGGCCCATTTTTTCGTTTAGTGGGCGAGTGATAGAAAAACCTGCCATTTCAGTTGTTGCAACACCATCTGAATAAACACCAATTTTAGACAAGGTTTTTTCAAATGTCATAAACGTACCAAACACACCAATAGAACCTGTTATTGTACTCGGCGCTGCCCAAATTTCGTTTGCTGCAGAGGCAATCCAATAACCGCCCGATGCTGCTACAGAACTCATTGAAGCAATAACCGGTTTACCCGCTGCCTTTAGTGCGAGCACTTCAGCACGAATAACTTCAGAGGCAAACATGCTACCACCACCAGAGTCGATACGAAGTACAACTGCTTTAACTTTATCATCAAGGCGTGCTTTACGAAGAAGGGCGGCAGTAGAGTCGCCACCAATTTCGCCAGCTTTACGTTCACCGTCAACAATTGTGCCTTTTGCAACAACAACGGCTACTTTTTCAGTTAGTGGATTATCAAATGCAATAGGTGGTTTAACTAAGCTTAAGTATTCACGAAATGATACTTGCTTAAATGTTTTACCATCTTCTTGTGTGCCAACTAAGTCTATAAGTTGTTGGCGGATCTGTTGGCTTGTTTTTAACGAATCAACCCATTGATGATCAAGTGCATATTTACCAGCGTCACCATTTGCGGCTTGCATTTTTGCTAAATACACATCCATTGTTTCGTCAAAGTTTGATTCATCAAAAGGGCGTACTGCAGCAACATCTTGTTTGTATTCACTCCAAAGAGCGCCTAACCAAACACGGTTAGCTTCTTTCGCTGCATCAGACATGTCATTACGGATAAAAGGTTCTACTGCCGACTTGAAAGTACCAACACGGAAAATATGCTGCGTTACTTCAAGTTTTTCAAGTGCATCTTTGAAGTAAAGTGGGTACATGCCATACCCCTCAATTGCAACGCTACCGTAAGGGTGCATAGCAATTTCATCAGCATGCGATGCTATATAGTATTGCGCTTGCGTATAGTAATAGCCTGATGCAATAACTTTTTTACCTGTTTCTTTAAAGCGGTCAATGGCACTTGAAATTTGCTTAAGCTTATTCAAATGTGCTTTAGGCATTTCTTGTAAATCAAGAAGTAACACAGTAATGCGTTCATCTTTAGTCGCTTCATTAATTACTTCAACGATATCATCTATTAAAATTTCACTTGGTGCTTCTGAACCTGATGTCACATCGCTGATAGCTGCTTCAATTGGATCAATGTATGTTTTTTCTTCTACAATAGGACCATTAAGATTTAATCTTAGAACAGAACCATCTTCAATAATTATTTTATCGTCATCGCTTGATATACCCGCAATAAAAACAATTACAAGTAATAAAAACAAAATGTTAAGTACTAATCGACGAGAAAAGTTAATCCCAGCCCAAATACCTTTAAATATTTTTGCTATCAAAATAGCTCCTTAATTTGGTACAGCTAATACGTTTGTCCCATCTTATCCTAGAATAAAAAAAAATTTAACTGCTAAATCGTAACGAAGTGTTTATGAATGTGTTTAAGTGCCCATAAATACAGTATTTTTGAAGTATTTAATAATTTTTTTGCATCAAATTAATGCGCATTAAAAATTAGTTAATTATGTTAAGAGGTTCACAATTAAATGCAGTCAAATATTGCTTATTACTTGCCATTGAAGCAGAATTAGCTAATGTATACAGGTTAGACCAGTTAACGGGGCAGAGGATGTTAGAACAACAACTACAATTAAAACACACACAATTACGTAACCGCTTAGTGATGGGCTCAATGCATACGGGCTTAGAAGAAGGCTGGCATAACCGAAAACGCCTGCGTGCTTTTTATGAAGCACGTGCCAAGGGCGGTACCGCAATGTTAATTACGGGCGGGTACAGCCCTAATTTACGCGGTAAATTGACACCTATTTCTTCCTCATTTAATAGTTATTATGACGTATTTAAGCATCGCGCATATACAGATGCTGTGCATAAACATGGCGGGAAAATTTGCCTGCAACTATTACATGCTGGACGCTATGCATATCATCCATTCAATCAAGCGCCAAGTGCCATACAAGCACCTATTAATCCTTATAAACCTAAAGCTATGTCATTAGGGTCTATTAAAAAAACAATTAAAGACTTTGCGCACTCTGCCTATATGGCTGAAAAAGCAGGGTACGATGGCGTAGAAGTGATGGGTTCTGAGGGTTATTTAATTAATGAATTTATGGCGCCTCATACTAATAAACGCGAAGATGAGTTTGGTGGTAACCTAGAAAACAGAATGCGACTTGCGCTTGAAATAGTTAAAGCAGTGAGAGCAAAAGTATCTGAAAAGTTTTTAATCATTTTTAGATTATCAGTAATAGATTTAATCCCAAATGGCTCAACACCCGATGAAGTGACAATTCAAGCTATTGAACTTGAAAAAGCGGGCGTTGATATTTTTAATACAGGCATTGGCTGGCACGAAGCGCGTGTACCGACTATTGCGAGTATGGTGCCACCTGGTGCATTTAAAGAAGCTTCAAAACGCTTAAAAGATGTAGTTAGTGTCCCAGTAATTGCTGTTAACCGAATTAATACACCTGAAATTGCTAATGATATTTTAACTGCCGGGGAAGCAGACTTAATTTCAATGGCTCGTCCGTTATTGGCTGACCCTGAGTTTTTTAATAAGTATGTAAATAAGCAATCTAAGCAAATCAATATCTGTATTGGGTGTAATCAAGGTTGTTTAGATCACGTGTTTAAGAATAAACGTGCTACCTGTTTAGTTAATCCACAAGCTGCATTTGAGCTAGATTACCCATTAGAGCAAGCGACTAAAGCTAAAAATGTATTGGTAGTGGGGGCCGGTCCTGCTGGTTTATCGGCAAGTTGCTATTTAGCGCAAAAAGGCCATCACGTCACGTTAATTGATCAAAAAGAGCAGATGGGTGGCCAATTTAATTTAGCTATGCAAATACCCGGTAAAGAAGACTTTAACCACACTTTAAATTATTACACTAATGAGTTAGCACGTTTAAATGTGAGTGTTAAATTGGGTAAAGCTTATAATGACAGTATGCTTGAAAGCTATGATGATATTATTTTTGCTACAGGTGTAAGACCACGTGAAGCAACGATTAAGTGTAATGATGGTAAACGTGTTTTTGCCTACGACGAAGTTATTCGTGGCGAAGTAGAGCTGGGTAAATCAATTGCAATTTTAGGCGCAGGTGGCATAGGTTTTGATATGGTCGCATTTTTAAGTGAGCACAAATCACAAACTATTAGCGATTTTAAAACGCAATGGGGCATTGAATGTGAGCCACAACCACATAAAGATGAACGCCAATTATACATGTTAAAGCGAAGTGCAGGGCGCTTTGGTAGTGAGTTAGGCAAAACAACAGGCTGGATACATCGCCAAGTCGCAAAACAACATGGTGTTAAGCAAATTGCTGATTGCCAATATAACAGTTTTGATAAAAATGGTTTATCCATAACTGTTGCAGGTGAGACACAAACCTTACCAGTTGATACTGTTATTGCCTGTATCGGGCAGGTATCAAATAATGAAGTGCTCAAAAATCAACTTGATAATGCTAAAGTACATGTCATAGGCGGTGCTAAACTCGCTTCAGCAATTGACGCTAAGCGCGCGATATTTGAAGCATTGCAAATTGCCCGCAGTATTTGACGAACATAATGCTATATTTGTGCAATGAAATACTTTTTGTTTTAGTGCGGTCTTGGTTGTTTATAGTCTATAACTAAATAAACAATGAACGAACAGGACACACATGAAAAATAAAATAATTGGTATTTACGATACAATTTTGGGTAAATTATCATTTTTAGATGGTTTACCCGCTTTACTATTTCGTTTGATTTTAGCGCCAGTAATGATTATTGCAGGTTACAATAAACTTGCGATAAGCGGTGAAACCGAAAGTTTTTTTGATAACTTTTTAGCCTCTCCCGACGTTGTTCAATGGTTTGGCAATAGTGAATGGGGATTAGGATTACCTTTTCCCGATTTACTTGCTTTTTTAGCGGGGTGGAGTGAGTTCTTAGGCGGCTGGTTTTTACTGCTTGGTTTGCTCACTCGCTTAGTTAGCATTCCGCTGATGTTCACGATGGTTGTAGCGGCAACATCAGTGCATTGGCATAATGGTTGGTTTGCAATAGCACCTACAAACCCTGATACCAGTGCAGCACAAGTACTTGATTGGCTATCTGTTCCAGGTGCCAAAGAAAGCCTCGATAACTCTTTAGAAGTACAAAACCGAATCGGGATAATTCGTGGATTAGTCGAAGAACATGGTTCTTCCGATTACTTATACGAAAAAGGTAAACCATCGATTTTAAACAATGGCATTGAGTTTTCAGCAATCTACTTTGCTATGCTATTTAGCTTATTTTTTATGGGCGGCGGACGTTTTGTCAGTATTGATTATTGGCTAAAGCGAGTTGCTCTAAAAGAATAACGACTTAACATGTATTACTAACGGCTACTTAAATTATTATTTATGTAGCCGTTTTGCGTTTTAGACTTTCAATATTTATTTTTTCAGCATTAAAATGCTACCCTAACGTTTTTAATTTTAAGGAAATAGCTGTGAACGCAATCGAGCTTCTACTTACCCGTCAATCTGATCCAAAATTAACTGATCCCGCGCCAAATGAGGAGCAACTTGCAATTATTCAGCAAGCAGCATTACGTGTTCCTGATCATGGTTGTATAGCCCCTTGGCAGTTTATTATTGCCCAGGGTGATGCGCGCCATAAATTAGGCGAAATTTATCATCAAAGTGCAGTGACAGAGCTACAAGAAGAAAAAGTGATTAATCGTGCTAAAGAGCTTCCATTGCGTGCACCTATGATTATTATTGCGATTGCAAAATACCAAGAACACCCAAAAGTCCCTCGAATAGAGCAAATACAAAGTGCAGGATGCAGTGTATTGGCAATGCAACAAGCCGCATTTGCACAAGGTTTAGGTGGCGTTTGGCGTACGGGGTATTTTGCACAAAGTCAGGCTGTTAAAAAGGCACTTAATTTGCAAGAACACGATGAAATAGTGGGCTATTTATATATAGGTACGCCGACTGTAGATTGCAAAAAATCGGCTCGCCATAAACCTGAAAATTATTTTAGTTATTTGTAAAATAGTATGAACTTTTCCTAATTCTAATAGTCTTAAATCATTAATGTTGTATATTGCTTAGAGAAAAAATTAATGGTTCGGCTGTGAGAAGTGCTTGGAAGCATAAAGTATAATAATTCTTCTTCAGTTTGTTTTTTAATCGGTTGTTTTTTGATAATGTATGGAAAGTCTTAATAAAAATAACGATAAAGAAGACGAAAACGATGGGTAATTTATTTTTACGTGAAAAAGAAAACTGGTTAGCATGGTCAATCTGGGGTGTTTTGGGAGCTCTTGTCACACTCTATGTTGCTATGAGTACTAATATAGCGCATTTTGCGGCAGGTTCGGCTATTGGTGTATTAGTAATATTAACTTGGTGGATGCAACAATCTAAACGATTTGATTTTGGTCGGGCATTTAAAATATGTTGCTATGTATTAATGTTAAGTCTATTACCCACCCTTATCCTTGTTGTGATACCCAGTGGTGATTTAAATCAATTTGATATGATTTTTCAAAGCATAACGCTATTTGCACTGAGTTTGTTAGCATGTTTGATTTGTTCGTTTATTGCACGAAGACCAAAGCAGTATTACTAACAAGTAGATTATTAATAAATATATTTAATTTTTTACTCACTAGAGTGTATTAGTTCTTTACAAGCAATGCATTTCACTCTATTATCCGCGCCGTACGGAGAGATGGCAGAGTGGTCGAATGCACCGGTCTTGAAAACCGGCATGGGTTTATAGCCCATCTAGGCTTCAAATCCCTATCTCTCCACCATTATTTAAAAAACCGCCTTATTGGCGGTTTTTTGCTATGTGGAACTAAAAATGACAAAACAAATTCAATCAATCCCACAATTACTAATTAAACATACTTTACTATGGACGGTATTTGGTTACTGCTATCAAAGTGCTATTAGCTTATTAGTAAAAATGGCTATAGACGCTCAACCAGACTACCCATTAATTACCGCTTTAATTTATGGTGTTGGTTTTAATGTTTTAGCTGCCCATCTTATTACTAAATACGATAAGCTTTGGCCAGTTATTGGCTCTGTTTTTATCGGTTGTATAGGGCTGCTTGTCGTGCCATTTTTACTGCTTGGCGAATCAGGATTACTAACAATGCCTCTACTTGTTGGAATTTTATTCAGTTTGCCGCTTTGCAGTTATATTGTTGGCCTAATTAAGCTAAAACTCAGCAAAAACTAGCCCCAAACGCGGTTTATTTTGTGATAGCATAGTCGCGTCTTTTAACTAACAAAACGTGAAAAACACATTATGTCAGATAATTTTACTACAGATGCTGAAAAAGCAAGTTACGGTATTGGCTTACAAATGGGTGAGCAACTTAAGTCTAATCCTTTTGAAGGCTTAAACCTAAATTCAGTATTTGAAGGCATGAAAGATGCGTACGCTGGTAGCGCATTTCAAGTTGAGATCCCTGAGATCCAAGCTGCATTTGAAAAAATTAACGAAGAGATTCAAGCTCGTCGTGAAGAAGAGTCTAAAGTACTTTCTGCAGAAGGTATTTCATTCTTAGAAGAAAACGCAAAACGTCCTGAAATCACAGTAACTGAGTCTGGTCTTCAATACGAAGTACTAGCAACTGGCGAAGGCGAAAAGCCAACAGCTGAGTCTACAGTACGTGTTGATTACCACGGTACACTTATTAACGGTACTGTGTTTGATAGCTCATACGAGCGCGGTGAACCAGCTGAATTTCCAGTTGGTGGCGTGATCAAAGGCTGGACTGAAGCATTACAAATGATGCCTGTAGGTACTAAATGGCGTATCTACGTTCCTCATGAGCTTGCTTATGGTGAACGTGGCGCAGGTGCTGCAATCGCACCTTTCTCAACGCTTGTATTTGACGTTGAACTACACGAAATCATTTCTTAATTTAAATAAATTTTAAAATTAAGAGTTTAAAAAGCCGTATTCGATCTGAATACGGCTTTTTTGTATCTGTAATCTAAGCGTTTTATACCAATTCGATTAATTAAGTGGTCTATTTTGCGCTAAGAAAATTGTGTCCATAACAAGGCAAAAATTTCTTTAATTAATTTTTATCACTAATTGCTCCTGCATTGCTCTACCTCCTACATCCATGCAATCGTATATCAGAATTTTTAACACAGTTAGAGTCAGATTTAATCCCTTAAATTGATTAACTATTATTACGGATATGTATTCTAACAATAAAAAAACCGCATTAATAAAATGCGGTTTATAAATATATAAGCTAAAACGATTTTTAATTATTAAAAATAACCACGAACACCAAAGCGAAAGTTTCTGCCTGGAAGTGGGGCGGTATCTTTAATAAAAGAGGTATGCACAAAGCCTAACTCGTCAGTAATATTATCTACATTTAGATAAAGTTGTGCATCTATTGCGCCTAATCCTAATTGGTAGTTAGCCTGTGCATCGAATAATGTATAACCATCTGTTTTAGTTTCAAAGGCCGTTATATCACTTTGATCAAAGTAATGCGTGCCAGTAAGTGTCAACTGTAAATCACCTAAAGTGTATTGCAATTCAGAACCTAACTTATTAGCTGGAATACGCGGTAAATTACCTTCATCGTCTTTTAATTTAGCGCGAGTCGAGTCGCCAAATACTTTTACCATAGCGCTTGGTGTTATTTGGTAATGTGCATCAAACTCAATTCCATAAAGCTCAGCGTCTTTACTTGTGAACTGATAAACGGCAACGGCATCGTCATGGGCACCAATAGCTGATTCTAAACCATCCTCTTCGTCAAATACTAATCCTGTATTTTCTTGAAAGTAAAAGTTTTTAATATCGTTATAGAAAAAGTTAACGGTATAACCAAAATCGCCACTAAAACGTCTAAAACTTAAATCTAAGTTTGTTGAGGTTTCTTGTTTAATATTTTCTGGTTCGAAATGTGCTTCATTACCTTCAATGTTATACCCAAGACCTAGCTCATACGTACCAGTGGCAATGTGTAAGCCATTGGATAATAATTCAGCAGAGAGTGGTGCACGTTCTGAATGAGAAATACTCGTCGCAATACTATGGCCTGGTTTGTATTGCCAAATAGCGCCAGCAGATACACTTACATTAGTAAAACTTTTGCTGTAACCGATAGTTTCTTCATCGTCATGGTCATCTTCAACTTCGTCATGATCATGGCCGTGTTCAACTTCTGAAATTTGGCTTTTTATTTTATAATCTTCAACACGTGCGCCCAGCTCTACTGTCACATCACCAAATTCACGTTCTTCTAATAAATACACAGCGTTAGTTGTTGTTACGCTCGCTGGTGTAAATGCTTCTTCACCAATAGCATCGTAATCAGAATCACTGTAATGATAACCAACCATACCGTGCCAATCAGCAAATTTATGCTCTACATTTAAACGTGCTTCTGTCGTTTTATTTGTAAAGGTTGTACCAATTGCACCGTCTTCAATTTCGCTATGCGAATAATCAGTGTAGCCAACACGTAATTTGATTGTTTCAATCCAGTTATTATGCAGTGCGTAACTTACAAGTCCTTGCCAGCGGTCTTGCTCTAAATGAGCATAAACTGGGTCTTCGGCCGTTTCATCTTCATGCTCAGCATGCTCTTCTTCAGTTTCGTCTTCGTGATCATGTTCGTGATGATGTTCATGCCCCGGAATACCGTAATCAGTTTCTATATTGCCATATGAAAAACCAACCGTTAAGTGCTCCCCAACATAGCTAGTACCAAAGTTAACTGTTTCACTATCGATAAAGGTATTTTCTACTGAGTTTTCAATTTCTACATCGCCATCTTCATCTGAGATAGTAAAAGTAGGTGTTTGATAATCATCACCTGTACGTTTTGTACCATCAAAATGAAAATTAAAATTGTTATAACCGCTTTCTAATTTTGCAGCATATGTATTAGCGTTTGATACAGTGTCGTGACTGTATTCTGCCGCGCCCGTTAGTTCATCAATGTTACTAGTAGGAATGCGGTTATCTACTACATTTACTACACCACCAATCGCACCCGAGCCATAAAGTAGGGTACTTGGGCCGCGTAATACTTCTATCTGCTCTGCGGCTAAACTATCGCTTGATGTTGCGTGGTCTGGACCAATACGCGACGCATCACTGCTATCTAAACCATTTTGCATGATTTTAACGCGAGGGCCACCTAAACCACGAATAATAGGGCTTGAAGAAACAGGGCCAAAGTAGCTGGCGTTAACACCTGGCAAACCCTTTAGCGTTTCACCAAGTGTAGGTTTAGATTTATTTCTAAGCTCATCACCAGATAAAACACTCACTGGAGAAATCATTTCTAGACTATTTTTATGAAGCGCTGAGGCATACACAACAACAGTTTCTACCGAGGTTGGTTTAAGAGAAACGGTTACATTGTTAGATAAACCTGTAACATCTATTCGAGAATCAATGTAATTATTTTTACTTATATGCAGTTGGCTTGCTGTATCAACTTCAATAGAGAATTCGCCAAGCTCATTACTTTTTACGCCTTGTGTCTTACCATGTATATGAATAGTCGCATTTTGAATTGGTTGATTTTTATTATCTGTTACTTTGCCATTAATTGTGGCAGCAAGTACTGAATGAGAACATAAAACAGAAAAAATAGCGGAGGAGATTAATGTTAGCTTTGTCATGGATATATTGGTTCGCGGTTATTATGTTGTGATATAATATAACACCGAGAAATGAACGAATCAACAATGTTATACCATAACTTTTATTTTTGCGTTAAATAGGCTAAAAACACCGATAAACAGTTTTATGAACAATCAAGTATCTATAAATGTAGTCAGTACATTTTATTAATTCGCCTAAAATTATTTATATTTAAATCATATAAACTAATTCATTTCAACAATAAAAAATAAATAAGATATTGTTTATTAAGCACTTACAAAGTGATTTTCGAACTTTTTATAATCAGAGTGTATCTTTAGATTTACTGCTATTGTTAACAGTTAATTGTTTTGGTTTCAGTGTTGTGTAATTATCCTACCTAGTTTTAAATGCTTTTAGCTTTGCTACTTTAAAGCTCGCTATTAAACCAACACAATAATAGGCTCAACATGAATCACATACCTAAAGACGTAAGATTGACACTAATGCTTTGCTGTTTAATAGGACTTGCAGGGTGTAATAATGGAAAAATATCAGAAAAAAAACCGAACAATACAGTCGTTGATTTTAAGAAACAGCTTGTTATTTTTGATTTCGAAAAAAACAATTACAGCGATAATATAAATACCATTAATGCTTCTACTAAACTTGTTGAGCAAAGTGGCAATCATAAATTACAAGTAAATCTATACTCTAAATCACACACCGAAAGCGATTTTGAGTTCGTTAATCCACAAGGTTGGGATTGGCAAGCTATTGGTAACTTTGCCCTTGCGATTGATATTCAAAATCCTAATAGCGCATCCACCCATATTTATGTGAAAACTACCGATAAGTCAGGCAAGTCACAAACACGCAGTGTCGTTGTACCCGGGCACTCAGAAAACACTTATTACATCGAGCTTAAAGGCGCTAACCTTAATATAAACTCAGGCATTCGCTCAAATCCACCCAGTTGGCATAGCGGTTATACACCTATTATTTATAGGGGTGGGCAAAAAAATATAGATGTAAGCAGCATTGTAAAGGTGTCGCTTGGTGTAAAGGGCTTACTTGAAGATAAACGTTTTTTAATTGATAACTTACGCTTGATAAAACCAACTAATTTTGATGTAAATTACCTCAAAGGGTTGGTGGATGAATTTGGACAGAATGCAAAGTTAAACTTTATTAACAAGGTTACGTCAACTGAGCAGCTATTAGTTATCTCACAAAAGGAACAAGCTCAGCTGCAAGCACAACCACTGCAAGGGCGCTCTAAGTTTAGCGGCTGGAAAAATGGCCCGCAATTAAAGGCTACAGGGTATTTTAGAACCGAAAAATACAAAGGTAAATGGAGTTTAGTCGACCCAGAAGGTTATCTGTATTTTTCGACCGGTATCGATAACGTCCGCATGGCAAACACCTCAACGATTACTGGCTACGATTTTGATCAAAGTTATATTAAACAACGCGAAGCTGGCGACTTAACACCCGAAGACTCACTTGGATTAAACCCAGCGCCTGTAGCTGCTTGGCCAACACGTTATCAAAGCTCAAAGCTCAGAGCTGAGATGTTTAACTGGCTACCAAAACAGGACGATCCCCTTGCCGATAATTATGGCTACAGACGCGAAGTACACAGTGGAGCAGTTAAAAAAGGCGAAACGTTTAGCTTTTATCGCGCGAACTTAGAGCGAAAGTATCAGACACATAACAACAATGAATTAATGAAACAATGGCAAAAAACAACCGTTAATCGTATGTTGTCGTGGGGTTTTACATCGTTTGGTAACTGGATAGAAGAGCAGTATTACCATACTAAAAAATTACCTTATTTTGCTAATGCATGGATCATTGGTAACTTTAAAACAGTAAGCAGCGGTAACGATTATTGGAGCCCACTACCAGATCCATTCGATCCTTTATTTGTTGAGCGCGCCGATATAACACTTGCAAAAGTAGCTCAGCAAGTCAAAAACAGTCCATGGTGTGTTGGAGTGTTTATTGATAACGAAAAAAGCTGGGGCATGATGAATTCAGATACCACACGTTACGGCATTGCCATTAATACACTTAAAAATAATGCCAAAAATAGTCCAACTAAAGCTGAATTTGTACTTTTAATGAAAAATAAATACAGCAAAATAAGTAAATTAAATAAAGCATGGAATACAACACTCTCATCGTGGGATGAGTTTGCAGAGGGAGTGACTTTAACCCAGTTTAACGATCACGTTAATACCGATTTATCAGCGATGTTGTTCCATTATGCTAATCAGTATTTTGCAGTGGTGGATGAAGCAATTACCAAACACTTACCAAATCAGTTAAATATGGGAGCGCGTTTTGCCGATTGGGGAATGACTCCTGAAATTAGAGCCGCCAGTGCAGCTCACGTTGATGTAATGAGTTACAATTATTATCGAGAAGGCTTAAACCAAGAGTTTTGGGAGTTTTTGTCGGATATAGATATGCCAAGTATTATTGGCGAGTTTCATAATGGAGCTCTTGATTCGGGTCTGCTAAACCCTGGACTAATACATACTCAATCGCAGCAAGAGCGCGGATCAAAATACCAAAATTATATGAATAGCGTAATTGATAACCCTTATTTTGTCGGCGCGCATTGGTTTCAATATATAGACTCACCTTTAACAGGGCGTGCATACGATGGCGAAAACTACAATGTGGGTTTCGTAAATGTGGCTGATATTCCTTACGAACCACTCGTTAATGCAGCTAAAAATGTGAATAAATCTTTATATGAGCGCAGGTACCGCAATGATAAAAATTAAACACATTATTAACGTTCTAACTGCTTTGTATTTAAGTGCTTTTGGTTTAACGGGTATAGCATTAGCCGAACCAACCGAAAAACCATTGTATGAGCAGGGGCCGTATCAAATATTTAATGAACAAGCGCTTGAGGTACTCAACTTAAAGATGCCATTGCAAATACTTGCCTCTGGGTATGAATGGCTAGAGGGACCCGTGTGGGTAAATCAAGGGGGGTATTTGTTATATTCTGATATACCTAATCATCAAGTATATAAATACACGCTAGGTAAAGGTGTTAGCCTATATCTAGCGCAAAGCGGCTACTCAAATGGCTTATTGGTTAATGCACAAAACGAGCTTGTTCTTTTGCAATCTCGCTCTCGTGTTGTATCTAAAATGAAAGCGCCTTTAAGCACCCCAAAATCTGATTACTTACCTATAGTAAGTCACTTTAATGGTCAAAAGTTTAATAGTCCAAATGATGGTGCATTTAATAACAAAGGCACACTTTATTTTAGTGATCCACCTTATGGACTTCCTAAGCAGCTAAATGACGAAAATAAAGAGTTAAGTTTTCAAGGTGTGTATTCGGTTAAAGATACAGGAGAAATAACGTTATTAGACGACGAATTAATTTATCCTAATGGTGTTGCGTTGTCGAATGATAACAAAATTTTGTATGTAGCTGCATCGAATAAAAATAAACCCGCTTGGTACCAGTATTATTTAAATAGCAATGGAGGTGTTATTAGCAAATCACTGTTTTATCAGCTGCCACCAATTGCAAAGCACGGCAAAGGATTACCTGATGGTTTAAAAGTACATAAAAGCGGGATTATCTTTGCTACAGGACCCAATGGTTTATGGCTATTTAATAAAAAGGCTGAACTATTAGCTAAAATTACCACGCCAAATATGAGTGCTAATTTGGCATTTAATACTCAACAGAACCGCGTTTATATAACCGCGCATACACAGTTATTAGCGCTTGATTTAAAGTGAAAATAAATCATAAGCCTTTGAATTGTAGTGTTAATTGTTAGTGTTTGTTGGGTTGTTTATATGGGGCAACAAGGTGATACTTTTATATCTGTTAAACAGATCCGGCTCAAGTAAATATACCTTCAGTAAACTGCAAATTTATTTTTGACATTTTGCAGTTTAAAACAATTACCTTTAAAAAGTCTCACAAGTTAATTTCATTTTATTAATGACATGACCTTTACAATAATTCAATCGTGTTGTAAATTGTTAACAATGAACAGTGTTATGTGAACTAATTCGGTGGTTTAATGAAAGTATCATCACAAACAATAAAAAGTGTAAAAGTAGAGTATTACCAAATTCCGCTAGCTGAAGTATTAAGTGATGCTAAACATGGCGATCACACTCACTTTGAAATTATTGCATTACATATAATGACCCATGACGGCTTTGAAGGTATGGGTTACACCTATACTGGTGGAAAAGGTGGACGTGCAATTTATTCACTCCTTAATGACGAAATTAAACCGGGGTTAATTAACCAAGATTCAACGTCAATTATGGCAATCTGGGATAAGTTACAGTGGGATCTACATTATGTAGGCCGTGGTGGTTTACTTAGTTTTGCTATTTCAGCAGTTGATATAGCGCTGTGGGACATTAAATGTAAACGTTTAAATGCACCCTTATGGCAAGTTGCTGGGGGCAGTAGTGATAACACAAAATGTTATGCAGGTGGAATAGATTTAAACTTTAGTGAGCAAAAACTACTTGATAATATTGGTGGTTATTTAAATCGTGGTTTTAACGCCGTAAAAATTAAAGTGGGTAAACCAGATTTTAAAGAAGACATAGAACGTGTAGCTGCAGTACGCAATTTAATTGGTAATGACAAAATACTCATGGTCGATGCTAATTACTCGATGAGTGTGGAGCAAGCAATTCGCTTTGCAAAATCGATTGAAAAATATGATATTACATGGTTTGAAGAGCCCACCATACCAGATGACTACAAAGGTTTTGCTCGCATAGCACAAGCAACCTCAATACCGCTTGCCATGGGCGAAAATTTACACACACTGCATGAGTTTGGCTATGCAATTGACCAAGCTAAATTGGGGTTTTTACAACCAGATGCATCAAATATTGGTGGTATAACAGGGTGGTTACATGTAGCCAGTATGGCATATACCCATAACTTACCTATTTGCAGTCATGGTATGCATGAACTGCATGTATCACTACTGGCATCTCAGCCACATGCTGGTTTTTTAGAGGTTCATTCTTTTCCTATTGATGAATACACAACGCGTCCTTTAAAACTTGAAAACGGCAAAGCGTGCGCGCCAGATATAATAGGTACAGGTGTCGAGTTTGACCCACAACTCGTTAAACCACATTTAGTTAAGCACTCCTAGTAAAAAATAAACGAGTCGTTGTGCGGCCACAAGAGCAGTGAAGTGATTATTTAACAAGGAGTGATGAATAATCCATCATAAATTAAATCTTATGTGCATTGCCCTTGTGGGCGCCTTTATAAAAATAGTTACATTACTTACAGTGCAAGCTGTTTATATTAAATCCACTATAATAGGAGTATTTAACGTTAAAAAATTGTTTTCTAAAGAGGCAATATTTTATATTTAATTATTCAGAGATTTATCTGAATTGGCATTTACCACAACCCAAATTGCAAAGTAAGTGGTAAAGCTTTAGATTGCTATAAAGTAATGCACTCTTTGCTGAATAAGCAATACAAATTAAATTAGTTAGTAACTCTCACATCCCCACTAAAAGCCAACATAAACTGTTGGCTTTTTTATGCTTTTAAATTGTATTAAAAAGCATGAAACTACCATTTTTAAGCAAAATGCGTGTATTTCCATCATAAAGTTGCCCTTAATATGTTGTATATAAATTCATTTATTACAGTGTTAGGTTTTATTATGACGTCAAAAATAATAGGTGTGAGCGATTTCCCTGATGCATTTTTAACAAAACGCACAGCAAGTGGCATGGGACAAATGGACGATCAAAACGATCCCGTCAATATGATATTAGGTCTAAAAGATGTACGTAAAGCGGCGCATAATTGTGCTGTTTTTCAATCAGGAGCTAAACCAGGGCGTATTGTAATTCCATCAGAAGTCGCAATACGTGAAACACGTCAAATCCCATTTGAAGTAGACCCACCTGAGCACGGCGGTTTTCGTGAACTATTAAATCCATGGTTTAAGCGTCCATTAGATGAGGGTTACCAAGCGCGCTTACAAGCTATTATTGATGAAACAATAGACAATGCCTTCAAAGCCGAGTCGTTAGATGTGGTGTCACAATTTGCACTCCCGCTGCAATCTAAAGCGTTAACGCTGTTACTTAATACCTCAATGGATAAAGCACAAACATGGATAGATTGGGGTACGCACGTATTTAGAAGTGAAGATAGTGACCTTGATAGCGATAAAGCCAATATTCTATACGATTACATTGATGAGCAAATAGAAAACGCCATTGCAATCCCGGGTGATGATTTATATTCAGTGCTTTTAAATTCAGAGGCGAACGGTAAAAAGCTGAGTAAAGAAGAAGTAAAAGGTGTGATGATCCTCACCTTTGCAGGGGGGCGCGACACCGTTATAAACGCGATCACAAACTCTATTGCCTACTTTAGCGAAAACATCAGTGATTTAAAGCGTATTGATGATGAGCCTGAAATATTAAACAGGGCCGTAGAAGAACTCATTCGCTATTTTTCGCCGCTTACGCAAATGGGCCGCGTCGCTACGCAAGACACAAGCGTATGTGAGCACGCTATAAAAGCCGACACACGAGTTTCGTTATGTTGGGCGTCGGCTAATCGCGATGAAAAGGTATTCAAAGATCCCAACAATGTCGACTTCGACCGAAAAGTTAATCCGCATATTAGTTTTGGTTTTAGCCATCACAATTGTTTGGGCGCAACGCATGCTCGCCAAATTCTGCGTCAACTAGTGTTATCACTTGCTAATAAAGTTGCTCAAATAGAGACAATAAAAGCAGATGAAAATATTGAAAAACTAGGTGAGTTTTCAAGAAAGGTAGGCTTTAACAGTCTGCACGTTAGCTTTAAATCAAAATAAAAACACCGTACAAAATAGTTAAATAAATACAGTAACAAGTAAAAGTAGAGGATTAATACGATGGCGAAAGTAATATTTATAACCAAAACAAACGATGCAGTTGAAGTTGAGGGCGACAGTGGCTCGCTAATGGAACTAGCATCAGCAAATGGTGTTACTGGTATTGATGGTGATTGTGGCGGTGTATGTTCGTGTGCAACGTGTCATATTTACTTAACACCGGATGACTTTAAAAAAGTAGGTACACCCGATGAGATAGAAAGCGACATGCTAGAGCTGGACGATAACGTAACGCAATACAGCCGTTTATGTTGCCAAATTGAGGTGTCTGATAATATTGATGGCATGACCTTCAGAGTAGCCAATTAAAAGCGGGTACAGCATTATGCAAAACACACATACAGAACCAAATCTACTTGAGCAAAGTGTGGTGGTTATTGGCGCAAGCCATGGCGGGGTTAACTTTGCTTTTACCCTTCGCCAGCAAGGTTGGCTGGGTAAAATTACGTTACTCGACAGCGATCCAGAGCTGCCATATCATCGGCCACCTTTGTCTAAAAAAACGTTGCAATCGGATGATGTAAAATCGACTCCATTAAAAGTAGAAAAAGCTTATACCGATAGCAATATAGATTTATGCTTGGGCCAGCGTGTTACTGCAATTAATAAACAAAGTAAAACAATTACGCTGAAATGTGGAAAGCAAATAGCCTTTCATAAATTAGTAATAGCGACAGGATGTTCGCCCTTTATTCCGCCTATTAAAGGGCTTATTGATACCGTTGACGATAAAGGAAATGCACAATATTTTGCGATGCGAACACACGCAGATGCAGTGGCAATAAAAACAGCACTCAATAAAAGTAATGATAAACAGGTAGTCATTATTGGTGGCGGCTACATTGGCCTTGAGTCGGCGTCATCGTTTATAGCGTTAGGTGCAAAAGTAACGGTAATTGAAAAGCAACAAAGCATACTCTCGCGTGTTACATCAGCTGTTATGTCTGACTTTTTAACTCAATTGCACATAAGCAAAGGGGTAGATTTGCAAACAGCAAAAGATGTTGTACAAATAAAGCACACAGCTAATAAACATTATGTTGTATGCAGTGATGGCACTCAATATCCCGCCGATTTTATTTTAGTGGGCGTTGGGGTAAGGCTTAATACCGAGCTTGCAGTGACTGCAGAGTTAGCGCTCGAACAAGGTATCAAAGTAAATGATGTATGCCAAACTTCACACCCTGATATTTTTTCTATCGGCGACTGTACCTCACATTTTAATAAAATTTATCAGAGATGGATAAGACTTGAATCGGTTCAAAATGCCGTAGAACAAGCCAAAACAGCTGCACAGTTTTTAGCAAAAAATAGTGAACCGGTTCCTGCTTTACCTTGGTTTTGGTCAGATCAATACGAGTACAAACTACAGATAGTGGGTTTATCACAAGGGTATAACGAAATTGTCGTACGCGAAGAGTCACCGGAACAATTTTCGCTTTGGTATTTTATTAACGACACATTGTTGTGTGTAGAAGCGGTTAATCATGCTAAAGCCTACGTACTTGGTACACAGGCTATAAAGCAAAATATAAAGGTTAATAAGCGGATATTAAGTGATTTAGCAACACCGCTTGCAAAGCAACACCTACTTGAGACGTAGCTGCTGGCGATACTGGTGAGGGGTAACTTTAAAATGGTGCTTAAACTGCTTAATAAAATACGACGGGCTGGAGAAACTCAAGTCGTAAGAAATATCAGTTACCGAGGCATCACTTTGCCCAAGTAGTCGTGCGGCATTATATAGCTTGTGCTGAATAAGGTAGTCGGAGTACGGCACTCTAAAATGCTTTTTAAATACTCGTGAAAAATACGAAGGTGATAAATAACAAAGTGCTGCGGCTTGCTCTAGCGAAAGATTGAGGCCATTTTTTGTTTTTAGCTCATTAACAACGGGTGTTAACTTTTTAAAGCTAGCTGAACCACTCAACGGTTTTTGCTGGTTAGATAAACTACTTTTACCGTATTCGCACACCATGGTTATTAAACTATTAAACAGTTGTTTGCAGGTTTTACTTTTTGGGTTTTCGTTAAACTCGCTCAACATCCATGCGAGTAGTTTATGGATTCTTTTTTGTAGTTCAACGCTAAATGTTAGATGTAAACCGGTTTTCAATAGATCGAAAAACTCTTGTAGGGCTGGGTCGTTAAGGCGCTCAGGCATAAACTGCACAATATACCAAGATTTAGGACGTGGGTTTAAAGCAAAATCATGCGTTTCCATTGCAGGCGTAAAAACGGCCTCAAAATCAGACAGAGTTGATTCACCCTGATGGTAAAAATACGTGCCATCAATTTGTTCAAAAAATATAAATTCGTGCACCTGATGAAAGTGCATAAAACATGAATAGCTATCGTGCTGAAGATAACTTACATGATGAATTTCGAAATCGTAACCGTCTTTTATACAAAACGGTTCACAGTAAATTGTCGGTTGCTTCATAACATAATACTTATATTTAGAGACTTAGGAGTCTACATGTACAAGGCAAAAGCTGCAATTGCAGATGGAAAAGGCGGTTTTTTCTTCGATACCGTTAATGTCGGAAAACCAAGTACTGGCGAAGTAAAAATTAAAATAAAAGCCTCAGGTATTTGTCATACCGATTGGGATTCAATTACAACGTGGAATAAAAAATTTATCATTGGTCATGAAGGCGCAGGAACCGTTGTTGAGTTGGGCGAAGGTGTAACGGAATTTACTATTGGCGATAAAGTAATACTAAATTGGGCAATTCCGTGTGGTGAGTGTTTCCAGTGCCAAGAGGGTAATTTACATATTTGTGAAGTAAATAGCCCCGTAACTGGCAATGGTTTATGCGGACACGCAGGTAAACAAGCGTGTGAGCATAATGGCAATAGCTTAGAGCGCTCATTTCATTTAGGTACGATGAGCGAATACACCGTCGTAAAAGCTGCTGCAGTTATAAAAATACACAGTGACATTCCTTTTCCAAGTGCAAGTATTGTTGGTTGCGGTGTAATGACCGGTTACGGATCAGTGGTTAATGCCGCTAAAGTAAAAGCAGGTTCGTCAGTGGCCGTATTAGGCTGTGGAGGCGTAGGACTAAATGCAATACAAGGGGCTGCAATTTCAGGCGCCGCTAAAATAATAGCAATTGATTTGTCACCGGAGCGATTAACACAAGCTAAAGCATTTGGTGCTACACATACTGTACTTGCTAAAAAGTATGACCCTGATTTAGTTCATATGATAAACGAAGTTAAAGCGCTAACAAATAGTCGCGGAGCCGATTATGCCTTTGAGTGTACAGCAGTGCCGGCACTTGGTTCAGCGCCATTAGCATTAATACGCAGCGCGGGCGTTGCGGTGCAAGTGAGTGGCATTGAGCAAAAAATAGATTTTGATTGCGAATTATTTGAGTGGGATAAAATTTATATAAATCCGCTCTACGGGCAATGTAATCCTAAGCGCGACTTTGCTCAAATACTAGACCTTTATGACGCAAAAAAGCTCAAGCTCGATGAGCTAGTCACAAAAACTTACTCGTTAGATGAGTTACAAACAGGCTTTGACGACATGCTAGCAGGGCGTATCGCTAAAGGTGTCGTCGTGTTTGATGATTAAAGGAGCATAAAATGGCAATTCATCGTTTAGAGGTATCAAATAACTGTTACACCGCTGATAACTTTGTAACGCTAACCGCGTATAGCAGTCACTTAAAAGGGCGAGGTGATATAAGCATTTACCAAGAAGCAACCAGTAATAAAAATGTACCTATAATTGTATTACTGCATGGTGTGTATGGTAGCCACTGGGTGTGGAGCCAGCTAGGGGGTGTACATAAAGTGTATCAGCAGCTTCGTAGCAGTGGCCTTAACGAGTTTGTATTAGTGATGCCATCAGATGGCGCGCACGCCGAGGGCAGCGGGTATTTGCCACTTAAAAATGCAGATTATGAAGCATGGATAGTTGATGATGTGATTAGCGCTGTTATTCAAACTCAACCAATGTGCTCGAGCTCATCAAATATTTATATTACGGGCCTTTCAATGGGAGGGTATGGAGCATTATGTTTAGGTGCAAAGCATCCAACTATTTTTAGCGGTATATCAGCGCATTCATCAATTACTAAGCTTGACGACTTTAATCACTTTGTTGATGAACATACTCTAAAGCCACTAAAAAAAACCACTGATAAGTACAAAGGCGACGTGTTTAAAACATTGATCGCGAATAAAAAGAAATTACCGCCACTGCGATTTGATTGCGGAAAAGACGATGTACTTTTTAGTGCTAATACTGCGCTTGCAAAAAAGCTAGTTGATGAAAATGTTCCTCATACGTTCGATATTTTTGCAGGCACCCATTGCTGGGAGTATTGGCACGAACATGTAGCTAAAACTATGATCTTTTTTGCTCAATTAGAAAGCAAAACTCACACACAATTAAAATAAGGAGATAACACATGAAAGTCATTAGCTCACTTTTAATTGCATTTGCATGTACTGCATCATGCAATTTAGTCGCGCAGCCAGAAGTATCCGTAAATTTAAACGTAAAGCGAAGTATTGACGGCCTATCAACCTTTGATAGAAGCAAATATATTGTTATGCACTCGATGCTAACAACAACCGATTGGAAGGGGGAAGAAGATAAGCTCGACTACTTACTTAACGACCTTGATGTGTACTTTGGTCGTGATAACGGTTCTATGCCGTATTACGCGACTCAAGTTGAGCAGAACCCAAATAATCTAGGGTACGCAAGCCCTGATAGTATCGCTGCTTATGGCAAAACTGCTCGCGAAGATTATTATGGTAAAACGTTGTCGAAGCTTCATAAATACGATAATAGATCCCACGTAATGATAGGCGGGCAAATTAATCAGTTTTGGATTGGTAATCATAAAGGCAAAGGCGAATGGAGCTTTGCTAATACCGATGCTGTGGGTCAATATATGGGGAATTTTGTAAATGAATTTTATCGAAATGACAACCAAGGACCGAACAAAGGCCCAGCACGGCCACAATACCTTGAAATACTTAATGAGCCACTTTACGAACTTGTTGATGTACATCACGGTAAGCCTATCGATACATTTATTTTTCATAACGAAGTAGCCCAAGGCATACGAAAAGTTAATACAAGTATTAAGATTGGTGGGTTCACCACTGCTTTTCCATGGTTTGACGATAACAATTTTAATCGTTGGGATGAGCGAATGAAGCTATTTTTAGATACCAGTGGTGAATACATGGATTATTTTTCGATTCATCTTTACGACTTTGGCTATTTAAACCGCGATAAAGGCGTTGCTAACTTTAAAGGAGCCCGTATAGAAGCCACTATGGACATGATGGAGCAATACGAAAAGCTTAACTAGGTAAGGTAAAACCTTTCATGATTTCGGAATACGGCGGGCGTGACCATAAAACAGAAGCAACGCCATGGACTGCAATAAATGACTGGCAAACTATGAAATCGTTTAGCCCTATGATGATGCAATTTATGGCTAAACCTAATCTCATACTTAAAGCCATTCCATTTAGTTTAGCAAAAGCAGAGTGGAGTGGTAATGAGGGACGCGATTATGCTTGGCGCTTACTACGCCACAATGACGAAAAAACAGGTGAAACAGGCGATGAATATGTATTCACCGACATTATTAAATTTTATCGATTGTGGTCAGATGTAAATGGCACACGTGTTAATACTGACTCAAATGAAGCCGACTTATTAGTAGATAGTTACGTAAACAAGAACAAGGCATATGTAATTATCAGTAATTTAGAAACAAGTGCTAATAGCGCCTTGCTAAATTTAACAGAGCTACCAAGCAATCCGATTAATAACATTAAAATTAAGCACTTGCACTTTGCTAATGGTGAGTCAACACTTACAACAACATCACAAAATATTGGTGTAAAAAATGAGTTACCAAAAAGCATTAACATAGGTGCAGAAGCCACAGTAATTATTGAATATACGTTCAGCAACAATATAAAAATTACTGCTGAGTCTGACGAGCATAAATACTATGCAACAACCTACAAACAGCCAATTAAATCCAATACAGCGCTTAAATTTAACATTAACGATGTAAAAACAAGTGAATATGGTAAAGGTATATTGCGTTTAAGTTTTGGTAGAGAGCATGATTTAGCTCAACAACCTATCGTTAAAGTAAATGGCACTTTAGTTACTGTACCAACCGATTATGCCGGTGATGAACAAGTATTTCGCCCACAAGTATTTAGCATGCTAGAAATCGAAGTTCCAAACGAGCTGTTAAAAACCAATAATACGATATTAGTTACATACCCAGATGATGGCGGATTTGTTAGTAGCGTGACGCTTCAAGCGTTTGAGTACAGTGATGATATTTAATTTAAAAAACTAACTATTTGTTATGTTATAAAAAGCAAGGTCACTAATTATTAGTGGCCTTAGTTGTAACAGAAGTCTTATTCAATTTTAAAAATAGATGGCATAATTCGTATACATTAGTGATTGATCTTAATGTGTATTATACTTACTTGTGCTGTTGGCGGAAAAGAATATAGATGCCTTGTTATCGGCATGATTGTCCTAACGTATTGAGGTTCTCATTTACTGTGTTAAAAGCTCTTTAAAATCTATTGCATAGATACACATTAATTTAAGGCTTAATGGCACAGAACAACACCTGATTAAAAGGGATTATTTATCAAATTTATTGCTGTTATATTGATAGGCCCTTTAGCCTTATTTCCTGCTTGTACCTTACTTGCTATTGTATTTGCTCTGTTTGGATCTCAGCCCTCAAAAAGCTATTTAGATACAATAGTATTTTCGGCTGCAATGGTCGGCGGAAGCTTATTTTATGTCTATCCCGCACTACTTGTTTATGGGGTACCAATATCAATTTTATTAAAAAAATTTAATGTTTTTAATTTACCTATGGTTCTTTTAGCGAGTGCAACTCCATTTATTATAATTATTTCAATAGGTTGGGTTGAGCCTATAGGGCCCTTTTTTTTAATTTGCTTTGGCTCTATTGTAGTTGCTATAGGTTGTTGGTATACAGATTTACTCTTTTTTAAAAATAAAAACTAACCAATAACCTGTTGCAGTTTAAAAGAGAATTATCGACTATCAATCATAAGTATATCGAGTTTATGTTGAGCTCTGGTTTGATTCTTTATGTCGATAGGTTCAATCATCTCGCATTCGTCTCTGATCATTTCAGGAATGAGGCTAGGGTAGTGGCGACAGTCCTCTGGGCGGTCGAGATAAATACTGCAGGTGTACATGTTTTTAGCCAAGGGATCTTTTTTAGGCGCAATTTCTAAAAAAGGGCAAGCATCTAGTCTCAATCCTGTTTTTGGGTCAAACCAAATTTCGTCGTTTTTCACGTATTCATAGATTTCGGGGTTAAAAAGCTCCCATAAATCAATTTCTTCTTTTGATGCGCTTAAATCGCCACCACCGTATTTAATACAGCACTTACCGCATTGATTACATTGTTTCATAATTTGCTAATTGAATTGGTTGTCAACGAGTTTAAGTTAGCTGTTAGTGTAGCACTGAATTTATTATTCGCTGTTTGCTTAATTAAAAAACCATCCCTTTAATTTGTGTGTACACAGTAGTTACGGCATTAATCTAGATGAAAAATCCCTTGTTACATTTTATATAGTGCAGACATTATTAAATGGTTTACTCTAAAGGTAGTTAAAAATGTTATGAAATCAGTTTGAGTAACTTGTGGTTGTTACAATTACTGTACAAAAATATTTGATCAGGAATTATCATGAAAGAAGCTGTTTCAAAGTTAAAAACAGAATTTAATGCAAAGTTATTGTATTGGAACAATCTTAAAAGTAACAAAGCTAAAGCGCTAATTCTCTTATTGTTTATAGCTGTTATTGCGCTTAAGGTATTTACAACCATCTTTACCTTCGATTGGCTTGCGAGTTTATTTCGCATTTAAGGTTACAAGCAATAATTTCGGTAAAATTTTAATCACAAAGTGTTTAACGCCTACCCGATGTTTATTATTAATGTATTATTACGCTATAGACCAAATTAAATAAATCAGTTGTTAAAACATGTTTTGTAATGGCTGAATGCTATATTTTGGCTAAATTGAGTGAGTAATTGAGTTTAGCTGCATTAAAAGGTAACACGTAATGATGAACACAAAAGTATACAAAGCGGTACACGACTTAGCAGAAGAACTAATGACGGCTGCTAATAAAAATGATCGTGAAAAGTTTGAGTCTTTATTTGCTCAATTAAAAGCTATTTGTATGGAAAACGAAAATACGTCTAAAGATCACCCAGTGCAATGGGAAACCCTAGCTGATTTTACCGAAGAGCTAGAAGAAGCGATCACCACTTATGAAAAAGCGTTAGAGAAGTCAATTGCAATTAATAACAAAGATCATATGTCATCGGTTGCTTTTTCAATGGCTACGTTACAGTTAGAAATAGGTCAAAAAGACGAAGCGATTAAAAACTTACAAAACGCTAAAGTCAGTGCTAATAAAATTGAAGACAAAGAGCTTAAAGCTGAAATACATGACTTACTAGAGTCACTTATTGAAGAGGAAGGTTAAGTATTTAAAAGTATAATTAGCCCCCATTGAATGTGATTTTTGTGGACTTAACTTGATATTAATAACGCGCTGGTGGTTTATACCCTCAGCGCTTTTTTATGTTTACTATAAATGACAAAAAGAAATGCTTTATTTTTGAGCCAGTTTACTCATAAAGTTTATATTTGTTAATCAGATCTGTTACTTATTAAATTCTATTCAGCAATTCTATAGATTACTTTTTATGAGTGAGTCCCACTAAAATAAGTTAGCCAATGTGATCATTAGTCATCTTCCTTTTGAATGAATAACAACAAATTGTTAACACTGAAAAACGTCTGAAATAATTAGAATGTAATTAAAAGTCACACATAAAATATTTTTTATCAAATGCTTGGGTTCTGGTTTTGCTAAAAACCAAGCATGCTGCAGCAAATTCAACCTCAAAAAGTTAACACTCTCTAAATACCTAGTTGTAAATAGGGTGTTCAGCTTGTTCATTTACGGCGTTAACTTAGTCCCGTTAATTACCACTAAAGTGTGAAATTTGAACAAAACTTTAACTAATCGTTGCATTTTGTTAATTGTTAACATTATATTGATTGTGAGTTCCATGCCTTTACACAAAGGATTAATTTTTACACCAAGATAGGTAACAGTTATGAAAAAAAGATCATTGTATTGTACGGTTTCGAGTGCGCTATTACTTTCAAGTACCTTTAATGTGCACGCTGTTAAAGTGCAGTTTAATATTGATACAAAACATGCTGTAGGACAGTTTGATAGCTTCGATCGTCGTAAATTTATTACGTTACATTCATCAAATACCGAAAGTGACTGGTTTGGAAATAACGCTCAAAGCTTAAATGCGCCTAATGCTGATCCTGATTTAATGACCCATTTTTTAGAAGATTACGATGTGTACTTTGGTCGTGATACAGGGGGCATGAAATATCAACTAACACAATTACCAGAAGATTCAGCAAAACCAGGTTATGCAAGCGCGGCAACCGCAACAACAAATGGCGGCGGAGTAAAATGGAATTACACCAATATTACAACAGCTCAAGCTAAAACAATGCGAAAGCATGAAGGGCGTAACAGCGATTTAATTGTCGCTGCACAGCAACATCCTTATTATCCTGATGGCACTAAAATTGGTAATCAAAATTGGTCTTTCTCACAAAGAGATACTGCGGCTGAACCACTAGGTACAGCCATGGGCGACTACATGGCGCAGTTTTTACAAAAATACTTTAAATCAGGCCCATCAGATAGCCTTGGTCAAAAGCGCCCAACGTATGTTGAGGTAATGAACGAGCCACTGTTTGAACTGCACGACTTTCCGCATACCGGTTATGATAAAGAAAGCCTCTATGACATTTTTAGATTGCATAACTCAGTTGCTGATGTGATTAATGCTAACCCTGCACTGAATGATGTGAAAGTAGGGGGCTTTACGGTGGCGTTTCCTGATTATGAAAAAGGGTCACAATTTTTCGATAACTGGAAGCAACGCGACAAGGCATTTTTAGATATTGCAGGAAATAAAATGGACTTTATTTCGATGCACTTATATGACTTTCCAAATTTCCCAGGTGGCCCTGGTGGTCAGCATCAAATACAGTACCGAAAAGGCAGCAATATGGAAGCGACCCTTGATATGGTTGAGCAATATATGGCTTATAAATGGGGAAGTATTAAGCCGTTAGTTATTTCCGAATATGGCTCTCAATTACAAGGCTCATTTGGTACTAAATGGACACCGCAACGTGACTGGTTATGTCTAAAGGCAATGAGCTCTATGCTGATGAGCTTTATGGAAAGGCCAAACCGTATTGATAAAGCCATTCCGTTTATTCCATTAAAAGCAGAATGGGGCCGTATAAGCGACACTATTCCCTATTACTGGCGTTTACTGCGTCAAGCTAAAGAAGGTCAAGGTGAAACCGGCGAGCAATGGGTTTACACCGAAATGGTTAAGTTTTACCAGTTATGGTCTGATATAAAAGGGACGCGAATAGATAGCTGGGCAAGCGATATGGATATTCAAGCTGACGCGTATGTTGATGGCAAAGATGTTTATTTGGTATTAAACAGCCTTGAATTTTCGCCGACCAATATTGATTTAAGTGTTTTAGGCAAGGGTTCTAACAACGTAACGGGTGTAAATATTAAGCATTTATATCCTAATGCCCAAGGCAAACCAGTATTGGATAACAGCAACAGAACAACACTACCAAGCTCTGTTGTATTAGGCTCTGAGTCAACCATGATAATTAAAGTGAGTCACCAAAAAAATGTTGTTATTAACAATATTAATCAAGAGACTAAGCATTACGCAAGTGCAGTAGTTAAAAATATTGCAGCCAACGCGACCCAGTTCTTTACTATTAACAATGTAGATAAAGGGGCTAATGGCGAGGCTACATTGCGCTTAGGTGTTGGCCGCCCTCATGGTAAGTCGTTAACGCCAGTTGTAACTGTTAATGGGAATAGAGTCGCTATTCCTACTGATTTTAGAGGATATGATCAAAAAAATGGTGGCCTTGGACGTGAGCGTTTCTTTGGTGTTATTGAAATTCCAGTGCCATATAATAACATTAAAAAAACTAACAATATTGAAGTTACATTCCCTGACAGTGGTGGTGCAGTTAGTTCACTAACATTACAAAACTTTAAAATGAGTAAACGTATTACTCGCTAAAAACGTGTAATAAAGGTTTAGTAATAAACAAACTGCGGGTTTATCTATATGATAGCTTCGCAGTTTTTTTATTTGTATCGCTACTACTACCTAACACAATACAAATAAACTAATACTAAATATGCTGGGAATGGCTTTAGGTGTATTTTTGCTGTTAAGCCTGTGAGTTTTATGCTTTACAATGAGTACAAGGTACTCATTATTAAAAATAAACACTATTCTCAGAGCGTTAAACTTAGCATGACTGTTTTATTAATTTAATTGGGTATGTTTTAGAGGAGTTCCACTGACCTACATATAAGTTGTCGTCTTGATCTACGCAAATACAATGCACGTGATTAAAAATGTCCCCGTTACTTTGCATCGGCTGTAGTTCTCCATTTATATACTGCGGTTGCGGTGCCCCTAAATTAGCTATTAGCGTGTTACTTTTATCAAATATACTAATAAAACCAGAATCGTCAGCATTTTTATTGTCAATATGCGACCAGCAAACTGGTGCATAAAATAGTTCACCTTTGAACACGGGACCGCCAATATATGCCCCATTAGCGCTAATTCTATCAAGGTACTTACCATCAAACGAAAATACTTTTAAACATTGCTCAAAACGAGAGCTTACTATTAATGTAGGATTTAAGGGATCACGTAAGTCTACTTCAACCCCATGGGTGTTGTGTAAATTGTAATTTTTGTCTTCATTATGGTGACCGCCCCAATGGTTTATATAGCGACCTTGTTTATCATAATGCAGCAAAAAGTCGCTGCCATAACCATCGGTGACATATAAATCCCCATTGGGGGCAATGGCAATGTCAGTAGGGCGAAAAGGTTGCTCGGGTTTATAAGCACCGCACGTTTGTGGATGGCCGATACTGTATATTAGTTTGCCATCTAAGGTCATTTTGGCAATAAAGCCAGCCTGTGGAATGACATTGTTAGTAGGGCTATCCCATTGCTCTGTGCTGTGACCATCCCAGTGGCGATTAACAATCCAGCCACTATCTACAACGTATAGAAATTCTTGCTCGCCTTCTTTTACAATTTTTATAGCGTGTCCACCAGGAAAAGAGCTTCCAAAAGCGTCAAGTAATTCACCGTTTTGGCTATACACTAAAATATTATTAGTCGTGTTATCGGTGATCATAAATATTATCCCTTGTGAGTCCATCACCATCGCATGACAATTTTCTATAGGGTATTTATTGGGGTTTAACTTTCCCCAGTGGGCGTCTATTTTGTATTTAAATTTACCTTGGCCAATTATTTTCCCGTGTGGGTCTTCGTCATTTTTAGGAGTAGCGTGAGGTATAAGGTGTTTTTGCTCTGAGGTTAACATACAGAATTTTCCATATAAAAAAACCAGCTTATGCATTGGGCTATAATGCATAAGCTGGTTTAGGCTAGAAGGTTACTTTAAGTGCGTTCTTTTGCTTTAAAATTTAAAATAGCATCATCGTTAACGCGATTTAATGGATAATAAACAGCTTCGTTTTCTTTAAATGGCTGGTTGCTAATCGCATTGTAAGCACTGATCATTGACCAACGAGGTTCGGCAGCGCGGTTTTGATTTGATTTATGCAGTAAATTACAGTGGAAAAACAGTACATCACCTGGTTCAAGTTCTACATTTATAAGTTCATGGTACTTCATTGCTTCTTCTACAAACTCTAAACAGGCGCCTTTTTGGTCACCGGTTTTACTGTGATCCAATCGTCCCAAATGATGTGAGCCTTTAAGTACTTGCAAGCAACCATTTTCTTGCGTCGCTTTATTAATGGCGACCATACAGCTAATTGATTTTGGATAAAGCATGTAATTATCACGATGCCAGTAGCCAAAATCTTGGTGCCATTCCCAGGCGCCACCTACAAATGGTTCTTTCATCATAATTTTAGTGCTGGTGTGGTACACCTCTTCGCCAATAAGTGTTTCGCATACTTCAATTAAGCGACGACCGCGAGAAAACATACTGTATAAATCGTCGCCTGTTTTTTGCCATAAACAGACTTTACTTACAGCGCCATCGGCGTCTTTTTTGTCCCATGCTCGTTCATAGAGTGTATCGTCATTAAAAGCAGTTTGTTGTAGTAGCTCAATTTCATCAGCGCTGTAGTAATTTTTGACAATAATATAACCATCACGGTGAAAATCAGCTATTTGTTGTGGTGTTAAATAAGTGTGTGACATAAATGTAGTTCCATTTTCTCTTGCAGTTGTATATTGTTAACAATGGTTGCTCGGTTAAGCATCTAGGTCAAGCGTAATTTATATAAAAATATAGAATTCATATACGAATGAATTTTTTTTCATTAAGCTATTGATTTTAAATCATTATTAAAAATTTAAAGCTAAAAAAAAGTTTTAAATTTATATATAAACAAACATATTGTTTATCAATTTTAAAAGGCATAAATAAGTACAAATGAACGATAAATCAAAAACTAAATATGCAGTTCCTGCTTTAGATAAGGGGTTGGATATATTAGAATTTTTAGCAAAAAATAAAAGGCCTTGTACACAAAGTGAGATAGCGGCTGGTATTTTAAAAACACCTAACGAAGTCTATAGAGTACTTGTTGGGCTTGAAAAACGCGGTTATCTAATTCGCTCTGAAACCTCTGGTCGATATCATTTGTCATTAAAGTTGTATAATTTATCGCGAAGTATTTCACCAATGGATAATGTACTAAAATCGGCCTTGCCACATATGGAAGATCTAGCTGTAAATATTGAACAGTCATGTCATCTAAGTATGCTTTATCAAAGCCAAGCTATGGTGGTAGTGCAAGCGCGTAGCAAAAGCCCTATGCATTTGAGTATTGCAGAGGGGGCTTTATTTCCACTTAGTAGCTCAAGCGCTGGTAAACTGCTTTTAGCCAACAGTAATGACGAAGTGCGGCAAATGCTTATCGAACACGATGAAATTTACAGTGCTAGTAAAGACGCCTATAAAGTATTATTAAATGAGCTAAATACAATCAAAGTGCAAGGGCACATAATGCAAAGCAATCCACTTATCGCCGGAGTACACGATTTTAGTGTCTTAATTGGCAGGTCTAATGCAAATTTAATAGCTGCATTGACCATTTCTTCTTTTGACTCAACCCTAAACACTCACGCTAATAAACACAGTGTAATTAGCGAGCTTAAAAATACCGCCCAAAAAATAACTTCATTATTAGAGCGCTAATACCAACTAGCGCTTTTGTAGGGAGCAACCCGCTCAACAGTCATGTATAAGTCTCAGTACTTTACTGCTTGCTTACAATGTCGAATAAAAAACCAACGCTAACTGTAAAATAAATGGTCAATTTGTTTGACTTAATTAGCTAAACTAATTTATTGTAAAGTTAATTGTTAACAATATTATAATGACAATAAGCATCCCGTAAATAATCCGTCAACGATTACACGTAATAAACACAATATTTAGGTGCAAAAATGACTAACACACAATTTAAATTAAATGCGATTTGCGCAGCAATGCTGATAACTTCTCCTGTAAGTTATGCCGCGCAGGAAAACGAGACAACTGTACAAAGTGATGTTGAAGTTATCCAAGTAACAGGTATCAGAAGCGCATTAAGTAAATCTGCTTCAATAAAGCAAGATTCATCAGGCGTAGTTGATGCTATATCAGCAGAGGACATTGGTAAGTTACCTGATACTAACTTAGCTGAATCGCTGCAACGTATTAGTGGTGTATCAATCGACCGTGCAAACAATGAGGGCAACCAAGTTAGTGTTCGGGGTTTTGGTCCTGGCTTTAATTTAGTAACCTTAAATGGTCGTCAAATGCCAAACTCTTCGGTTTTACAAGAAGCGGGAGTTTCTCGCAGCTTTAACTTTAGAGAAATCGCGGCTGAAAGTGTGTCGGGTGTATCAGTTTATAAAACGGGTAAAGCGAATGTAGCCTCAGGCGGTATTGGCGCAACCATTAATATAAATACAGCAAAACCATTTGATTTTGACGGTTTTAAAGCATTTGCAAATGCAAAGGCAATTAAAGACACCAGCTCAGAGAAATCAAACGTAACACCAGAAATTTCGGGAATGGTTAGCCAAACATTCGCTGATGATACGTTTGGTGTTTTACTTGCGCTGTCGCATTCAGAGCGAGAAAGTGGCCGAGAGCGCGTAGGCACATCGCAAGGTTGGGTACGTAACCGAGCAAATGCTGCCGGTGTTGATAGCAGTGCAATTGATACCACAGTTAATCCAACGGGTACTTATTGGGTACCTTGGACGCCAGAAATGGAGCGCTTTGAAACTAAGCGAGAACGCCAAAATGCGCAGTTGGTTTTACAGTATGCTCCTAGTGACAACTTAACGGCTACACTTGATTACACTTTATCGCGCTTTGAAGAAATTAGTAACACAAATAAAATGGCATTTTGGTTCGATAACCCAACAGGCACCGCCGATGAAAATGGCACTTTAGTCGATATTAAAAATGCAAATGATGAGTTGAATTTTTGGGCGTGGGAGCTTTACGAAGAAAAAGAAAACGATTCATTAGGCTTAAATTTAGCATGGCAAGCAAGCGATTCATTGAAACTTACGTTTGACGCTCATAACTCTACATCACACTCAAACCCAGATGGTGATACAGCTGAAACAATTGCAAATTTAAAGAATGTCCCAGGTTTGGTTAAATCCATCAGTGCTAACTTCTCTGGTGACATTCCGAGTATTGGGGTTGATGATTCAACATTGGCGGGTGGGGCTTACAACCCAGCTAATATTGTGTCAGATTTATATCAGCGCCGTGGTTATGAAATGAAAAATACCATTAAGCAGTATCATGCAAGTGGGCAATGGGAGAATTTGAAGAGTGGGGCACTCAGCGCTATAAATTTTGGTGTAATGTATACCGATTACCAAATTGATACTTATCTTTCTGAGCAGTTCTCATTTGTCGATATTCCTCTAGACAACCTAGGGCTAACCTTTGATGAACAAGGTGACTTTGCTGATGAGTTTTCAGGTTCGGATCAGCTATTTCCGTTTATTCCACGTTACAGTGCCAACGATTTTGTAGATATTGTCAGAGATGAAGGATTATTTATTGAGCCAAATATTTCTACAAATGGGGTTGAGGAGCAAACGCTCGCGATATATGTATCATTTGATCTTAAAACCGAATTTAACGATATTCCAATTGATATGAATGTCGGTGTGCGCTACGAAGACACCGATGTAACAGGTTATTCAGTCAAGCCTGGGGTTGTTGCTTTTAACTATCGTCATGCTGAAGAGCTTCGCCCTGTATTTGCTGCAACAGCAACACCGCAGGAGCTTGAAGGCGGTTATACACGTATATTACCAAACTTTGATATAAGCGCCGACTTAGATGACGGCTTTAAAACTCGTTTTTCATATAGTCGTACATTAGCTCGTGCAGGTATTGGTGGTATGTTCCCATCAACTACCATTAACGCCCGTCCTGAAGGACCGTTTAATGCATCGCAAGGTAACCCTAACTTATTGCCAATTACGTCAGATAACTTTGATTTCTCAGTTGAGTGGTATGGAGACGACGGAAGCTATGCATCAGTTGGTTACTTTAAAAAGTTTGTTGAAAACTTCATTGGTGCAGGCGTAGTGCAAGGTACGCTAAATGATGTAAATGGCGAGCCGTTACGCGATCCAAGTGTTAACCCCCGCCCTGGTTGTCCAGATAGTTCAGATACACCTAACCCAGCATGTTTAAGCCAAGCGACAGACCCGATTGTTACATTTGATATTGCAACGCCAGATAATTTACAAAATCGTGAAGTAGATGGTTGGGAATTAAATGCGCAGTACATGGTGCCTGATACAGGCTTTGGCGTGGTTGCTAATTATACGATAGTGAATAGCGATGAATCGTTTAAACCGTATGATTTTGACCAAACAATTGCACTAGCAGGACTAAGCGATTCAGGTAATTTGGTCGGCTTTTACGAAAACGATGATTACCAAGTACGTTTAGCCTATAACTGGCGCGATGATTTCTTACTGTCTTTGGGAACTGAGCCTACATTTACAGAGGCGTATGGTCAGCTAGATTTTAGTTTTAATTACACCATTAACGACACCTTGGGTGTTAGCTTTGATGCACTTAATTTAACGAATGAAACAACACGCCGCCATGGTCGTTTTGCAGAGCAATTAGTATCTGCTGAGCAATATGGTCCGCGCTTTAGCATTGGCTTAAGTGCTAAATGGTAAGTTAGTTTTTGACAAATAATACAAAACGACAGCTCAGCACTGTCGTTTTTGCCTTTTAACTAACGAGGTTGCTATGAACGATGATATTAAATCAATAGTAATAGTTGGCGGTGGAACTGCAGGATGGCTAAGTGCAGGAATAATTGCGGCATATTTGCAAAAACATCACAGCAAAAAAATAAATATAACGCTGTTAGAGTCCTCAGATATTCCTACAGTTGGCGTTGGAGAAGGAACTTGGCCTACAATGCGCAGAACCCTTAAAGACATGGGTATTCGTGAAACTGAATTTATTAAAAAATGTAATGTATCGTTTAAGCAAGGTGCTAAATTTGCTAAGTGGGTAACCGGAGAAAATGATGATTACTATTATCACCCGCTTGAGCTACCTACGGGGATGTTTGAAAATAATTTAGCCACCAGTTGGCTTAATATTAATAACGCACAACCTCCTTTTGCCCAGTATGTAAGCGCGCAGCAATCAATATGCGAAAGCGGATTAGCTCCCAAACAAATCACCACCCCCGAATTTAGTGCAATAGCAAATTATGCTTATCACTTGGATGCAGGCTTATTCGCTACATTCTTAAAAAACCACTGCATTGATAATCTTAATGTTAAACACATTGTAGGCACTGTCGCCGGTGTAAACAATTGTACAAATGGCGATATTAAAAGCGTTAGCCTAAATAATAAAATAGAGATAGCTGGGGATCTATTTATTGATTGCAGTGGTTTTAAATCGTTATTACTAGGTGAGAACTTAGGGGTGGGGTTTAAATCTTGTAAAGATGTATTATTTGCTGATAGTGCGCTTGCCATACACATGCCATACAAAGGTGACGAACCAATATGCTCGCATACTTTATCTACAGCACAAACATCGGGCTGGATTTGGGATATAGGATTACAAACACGCCGTGGCGTAGGGCATGTGTATGCAAGTAATTACATAAGTGACGATGAGGCAAAACAACAATTATTTGACTACTTAAATATTAATCAAGCGCAGCAAAGTAAGTATAAGGTTAAAAAGTTAACTTTTGAGCCGGGTCATCGAGAAAAGTTCTGGCATAAAAACTGTGTAGCCATAGGACTTTCTGCAGGCTTTTTAGAGCCATTAGAGGCATCAGCCTTATTACTGGTGGAGATATCCGCTAAATTTGTTGCAGAGCAATTTCCATACAATGAATGTCTCATGGCAATAACAGCAGAGCGTTTTAATCGTACTTTTAGCTACAGGTGGGCGCGAATAATCGATTTTTTAAAGTTGCACTATATATTGAGCAAACGTACCGATAGTCCTTTTTGGCAGGCGCATTGTTGCACGCAAACTATACCGCAAAGTTTAAAAGATAACCTAGCTATTTGGACGTTTCATACGCCAAGTGATAACCATTTTGATCATTCACAAGAAGTATTTCCTGCAGCAAGCTATCAATATGTGCTTTATGGTATGGGATTTTTAAGCTCAACAGAGCTACATAACAATCCAGACTGTTACTTTAAAAAGGCGCAAGCGCTGGTAAATAATAATTTGAGGCACACTGAACAATTACTTAAAAAACTGCCCACTAATAACGCATTATTGGAACAAATAAAGCAGTTCGGTATGCAGCAAATATAATAAAATTTTAAGAGCACGTATTATGGAAAATTCAGTATTACTTGATAAAAATACGCACAAAAACATTTATATAAAAACCGGCCATGGTGCTCAATATGGCGAAGCTATAAACTGCATTCCCGTTATTGCAGATGAGTTAGCTCAACTTGCATTAGACTACCCAGTCTATTTTATAAAAAATAATCAAACTGGCCAGTTTGAAATGTATGCTTTAACTGGCTTTGATGAGGGGCAAAACTTATTTTTACAAAATGATATATGGCATGCCACATACGTACCTTTACACTTACAGCGACAACCATTTAAGTTAGGAATAGGAAATAAACTTACTAACAAGACCGAGCAAAGAGATCTCGCTGTTACAATTAACGAACAACACCCAAGAGTAAATAATAGTGAGGGAACACGGTTATTTAACGAAACAGGGGAGCCAACCACATATCTAAATAATGTGAGTGAGCAATTGATAAAGCTTATGCATGGCGGCGAACGTACAACCGCTTTTATCAATACTTTACTAAAACACGATTTAATTGAAGCTGTGCAGCTAAACATCACTAAACCAAATGGCAAAACACAAGGCTACAATGGCTTGTATTCTATTGCCGCAGAGACACTACAGCAACTACCTGCAGAAACACTAAATATTTTGCACTCAATGGGTTATATACAAGCTTGCCATCTAATCTTATGTTCAAGCGGGCATGTTAAAAAATTAGTAAAATGGTTACACGATTTAAAATAGATTTTTTATTAATTAGCGTTACTTACCCCCACTGGTTTTACGTGTGCATTAGTTAATGCTGATACCGATGAAATAATAAATGAACTAGAACTGGACACGATTATAAGTTCACTTCTTAGGCTTTGGAGTTCGATTATTCGCCTTGGTTTTGGTATCATTTAACTTATCGGCTTGTATCGCAATGGGAAAGGTCAAGCCAATAAACATTGATGATTAAGAGAATGGACATGCTTGAGCAAATAGAACAATGGATTGATGCAACAAATATTAAATACAAAAATCAAAGAATTAGCTGTGAAAAATTTGCCAGTGAGTTTAATGGGTTTTATCCTACCGAATTTTTAAAAAATGCCTTTTACGTTATTGTCGATGAAATACCAAAACCTAATTTTCCTTTTTTGCGTGAAATGGGATTAGGCGATTTTATTGACATGAACGCTGCAGGCACCACATACAAAAACACTTATTACATGCTTCCTTACGTAGCTGATAATTTAGCAGTGCATTTTCATGAACTTGTTCACGTAGCCCAATGGAGTGAACTTGGCGCCGAGGCTTTTATGTTACGTCACATAACCGAAATTCAGCAGGTTGGTTATGATGCTGCGCCACTTGAAGTCATGGCGTATGGTCTTGATAAGCACTTTACAAATAATGGCAAGAAAATAAACGTGCCTGTATATGTGGCTCAATCGCTGTAGCTAACAAACACCTTTCAAAGGATTGCATATGACACGCTTTACTGTTTTTTTACTGAGCTTACTTAGTGTAAATGCCTATGCGGCATCGTTTGATGACGATATTGTGGCTGCGTTACTTGAAAGAACAACACATAACGTTACCTACGATGGGTCTTATCGCTCTATTGCTTATCCGGGTGGCGATGTGCCCGCTAATGTTGGGGTGTGTACCGACGTAGTTATTCGATCATATCGAATTTTAGGTATTGATTTGCAAAAGCTTGTGCATGAGGACATGCTAAAAAGCTTTGAGCTATATCCCTCTAAGCGTATTTGGGGTTTAACCAAACCTGATAAAAATATAGATCACCGACGAGTCCCTAACCTGCAAGTATATTTTAAACGGCATGGACAAGAGCTTACTAAATCTAATAACGCGAGTGACTACAAGGCAGGCGATATCGTCACGTGGATGTTGTCTGGTAATTTACCGCACATTGGTATGGTTATTAAAGAGCAAGATACACGTTCTGGTAGTCCGTTGATTGTACATAACATTGGGCGAGGGCCTGAAAAAAGCGATATCCTTTTTGCCTATAAAATTACAGGACATTATAGGTTTGTGCCTAAAAAGCACACAAATTCATTTAATTAAGTAATCTATTTTTAGGCGATAAAATGGCGTTGTTGGTAATGTGTAAATTTTGTATCTTAGTTGTTAAGTGTTAAGTGTTAAGTGTTAAGTGTGAAGTGTTAAGTGTTAAGTGTGAATTTTGCTTATGTAATTCTGTATTTGAGTAATAGATAATTACTATATTACATAAGTTTCTCTTTTACAGAGGGAAACTTACTTTAACTGCTTAAAAAATTGATAACCTTCTGCATTTTGCAGCTTTTGAGTAAAGCTCATACCTAAGTTTTTTAGCTGGACTGCATTATTATAAGTACTAATTTTAAGTTTTAACTCACTCACGGCCTGCGCTGTTGCGCCAATGCTATCAAGTGCTAAAAAGTACAAGTAAGCGTATTGCACGTTGTTACTTTCAAGTCCCATTGCGTGTTTGAACGAATTAACAGCTGCGGATTTGTTACCACTTCTAATTAAT
>NZ_JJNZ01000025.1 GCF_000690055.1 Pseudoalteromonas fuliginea | reverse complement strand
TCGACACCTTTATCAAAACGGGTAACTCTCACTTTTTCAAGTTGAATTGTCAGATCTTGTCTGAACTAATACAAATTAGTGGATTGAATAAAAATAATTCTTTCTCACAATTCAATGGAACAAATTCCCCGCAGCCTTGTAAATGATTACCTATGGCCGTGTAAGCTTTTTTATTTAACACCAAGTAACTCGAAAATAAGTTTATATCATAGTCTTGTTGCTCAACTTTACAGTTAAACCCATTTTCTACAACGTCTAATATTTTAGCTTTCCCTCTTGGGAAATCATCCATAGCTATTTTCACTGCCTCGTTAAAACTGCTCTCTTTTTCTTTAGCAATTTGCTTTGCCATAGAAACAGTCGTGAGGTCGATTATGTCGTATGTTTTTGATGGCTTATGTATTTTGAAAATTACTAGATCCCTTTCCATAACTCATCCTTTTTTTCAAATATTCTAGCAGGTAACATGCCTGTTCTAATAAGCATTTTTGTATTTCTAAGCTTATTTAAGAACACTGTCTTATCTGTAGCCATACTCTCACCTAACATTGCGCCAATCCATGTTTCATAGTTATATCTATGGATTTTACGATGCGGCGGTGCGTTAGTAGTTGATCAATCAATTATTTTGAGGTAAGAAAACCGTGTTGGTAACAAGGTAAAAATTTCGTTATTTAGTTGTTCTATATCAGAGATTTTTAACGAAGTTGGTGTCTGATTTAATCCTTCAAATTGATTAAGTATTATTACGGATTGGTATCAGTGCGGTTTGACTCATTAGCTAAAATGGGGGAAGTTGTTCGATACTTATAAACAGGCAAAAAAACGGCTCTTGAGAGCCGCTTTTTTAGTAAAAGAAGAATTAACAATTAGTTTCTTCAGCGTTTACGCCTTCTTTAACATTTTCACATGCATCTTCTACTTTGTTTTGCACGTCAGTTACTGCTTCGTCAATACGTTCACCTGCGTCTTCTGCATGATTGTCTTCACAACCCATGATGAAAAAACTTGCGAATAGACCGATTAGTGCTGCTTTTACAGTTGTTGAACTCATAATGTAATTCCTTGTAAGTGTTGATTAAGTATAAGTGTTTGTTAGTCCGATGGATTATCTACCTGGGTGATTTACCACGTAGTGCACCTGAAACTAATGAAATCACTAAAAGTACTAAAAAGATAAAAAATATAATTTTTGCTATACCAGCTGCGGCACCTGCGATGCCACCAAAACCTAACACTGCAGCAATTAAAGCAATAACTAAAAATGTGATTGTCCAGCGTAACATTGTTTTCTCCTTGGTTTATAAATTTTGCTCACAATAACTAATGCCAGTTACATGCCAAAGTGTATTGTTGTTTAATATCATGTGCTTATGTTTTTTTGTGTGTTTTGGGTAATTAGTTGATTAGTAACTTTTACGCTTTGCTATGTAAGTTATTCACACCGTTACACATTGCTTGTAAATATTCACTAAATACATTTATTTTGGTAAGACCAATTAACAATTGTTCCTTTGTTTTTGTGTTTCATATGATTTTTCATGTTTTTTTTATTTAACCGGATAGTTAATTAACAACTTATATATAACTATTAGCTATAGTCATTATTTCCTGTAACTATTGTAGGCTGCGTGATTGCAGGGTTCTTGTATGTAAATTAGTTGAGTTTTATGTTGATTATAGTTTAATTGGTTTTACCAATTTACAAGGAGTAGACAAAATAATTAGTTTTGTTATTATCCAGTGAATAAATATTTAATTAAATCGATTTTTTATTTTTGATATGGGTTTCAAGGGGGAGAAAAATGGATATAGGTGCTCTACTCACAACGGCTGGTAGCTTAATGCTTACTGGTATGGTTGGGGTGTTTGTATTTCTGTCGATATTAATTGGTGCAGTAACGCTTATGTCTAATTTGGTGACGCGCTATAGCGAACCAGAAGCATCACCAGCTAAATCACCGTCTTTTAAATCTCAAGGTGTGCCTAATGAGCACATCGCTGCTATTAGTGCTGCCATTGCTCAGTACAAATCAAATAATAAATAAGGGGCACACACATGGCTAAATTAAAATTAACAGAATTGGTATTACGCGATGCGCACCAATCATTGCTCGCAACACGTATGCGTTTAGACGATATGCTACCGATTGCTAGCAAGTTAGATGATGCAGGTTATTGGTCTATTGAATCGTGGGGCGGTGCTACATTTGATTCGTGTATTCGTTATTTAGGCGAAGATCCGTGGGAGCGTATTCGTGCGCTTAAAAAAGCGATGCCTAATACTAAACAGCAAATGCTATTACGCGGTCAAAACCTATTAGGCTACCGCCATTACGCTGATGACGTAGTTGAAAAATTTGTAGAACGCGCACATAAAAATGGCGTTGACGTATTTCGTATATTTGATGCAATGAATGATGTACGTAACCTAGAAACAGCGATTAAAGCGGCTATAAAAGTAGGCGCGCACGCTCAAGGTACTATTTCGTACACAGTTAGCCCAGTTCATACACTTGATATGTGGCTGACTCTTGCTAAGCAATTAGAAGATTTAGGCTGTCATTCAATTTGTATTAAAGATATGGCGGGCTTATTAAAGCCTTACGATGCTGAAAAACTAATTAAAGCACTTAAAGAAACCGTATCGGTTCCTATTGCTATGCAGTGCCACGCTACAACAGGTTTAAGTACTGCTACTTACCAAAAAGCGATTGATGCAGGCATTGATATGCTCGATACCGCTATTTCATCAATGAGTATGACATATGGACATTCTGCAACTGAAACTATTGTATCGATAGTTGAAGGGACTGAGCGTGATACTGAGCTTGATTTAAACCACCTAGAAGAAATTGCTGCTTACTTTAGAGATGTGCGTAAAAAATATGCGGCATTTGAAGGTAGCTTAAAAGGGGTTGATGGGCGTATTTTACTAGCTCAAGTACCTGGTGGCATGCTTACAAACATGGAAAACCAACTTAAAGAGCAAGGCGCAGCCGATAAGCTTAATGAGGTTTTACTTGAGATCCCACGTGTACGTGAAGATCTTGGTTTTTTACCTTTAGTAACACCAACGTCGCAAATTGTTGGCACTCAAGCGGTACTTAATGTGCTAACAGGTGAGCGTTATAAAACAATTACTAAAGAAACTGCTGGCGTATTAAAAGGTGAATATGGCTTAACACCAGCACCAATGAATAAAGAGCTACAAGAGCGTGTGCTTGATGGAGCAGAAGTTATTACTTGTCGCCCTGCAGATAATATTGCACCAGAACTTGCAACGCTTGAAGCTGAGTTATTAAAAGAAGCGCAAGAGCAAGGCTTAACACTGGCTGATGATCAAATTGATGACGTACTAACTTATGCATTATTCCCACAAGTTGGTTTGAAGTTTATTAAAAACCGCAACAACCCAGATGCATTTGAGCCAGTCCCTTCTGTTGAAGATAAAAGCGGTAAAGCACCTTCTAAATCAGCTTCAAATAATAACAAAGTGAAGGCTGAGCAGTACAGCGTAAAAGTAGATGGTAAAGTTTATGACGTAGTAGTGGCGAAAGGTGCTGAACTTAAGGAAGTAACATTAAAAGACTCTGAGCACATTCCTCAATCTGCTTCGGTTGCATCAGGTGAAACACTTAACGCGCCTCTAGCCGGTAATATTTTTAAGATTAAGGTAAAAGCTGGGCAAGTTGTTAACGAAGGTGATGTAGTGATTATTATGGAAGCCATGAAAATGGAAACTGAAATACGCGCTACGCATACCGGAACAATTGCTGAAGTGTTAGTTAGTGAAGGCGATGCTGTAACTACCGGCGACGCTATGATTGCATTAGCTTAGGAGTAAATAGAGGATGGACGGTATTTTAAACCTCTGGAATGCGACAGGCATTGCTAACTTTACAATCCCATCGTTAATAATGATTGCGGTAGGGTGTTTATTACTGTTTTTAGCGATAGCTAAAGGCTTTGAACCATTATTATTACTACCTATTGGTTTTGGTGCAATTTTAACAAATGTACCAGTGGCAGGTTTGTCAGACCCAGGTGGGCTTTTGTACTACGTTTATTATGTGGGTATTGATACGGGGATTTTTCCGCTGTTGATATTTATGGGAGTGGGGGCGCTGACTGACTTTAGTGCGCTTATTGCAAACCCACGTATGTTGTTATTAGGTGCGGCTGCACAGTTTGGTATTTTTGCTACATTGTTTGGCGCTATATTACTTAACTATGTACCAGGTTTTGAGTTTACCTTACAAGATGCCTCAGCTATTGCCATTATAGGTGGTGCCGATGGGCCAACGGCAATATTTTTAGCATCAAAACTGGCACCTGATTTACTAGGCGCAATAGCGGTAGCTGCATATTCATACATGGCACTTGTGCCAATTATTCAGCCGCCAATTATGCGTGCGTTAACCACACCAGAAGAGCGCCAAATTAAGATGCCTGAATTACGTAAGGTATCTAAAAAGGAAAAGATTATTTTCCCCCTTATGGTACTTAGTTTAACGGCAATGTTTTTACCGGCTGCTATACCGCTTGTAGGTATGTTTTGTTTAGGTAACTTAATGCGGGAGTCGGGTGTTGTTGATAGATTAAGTAACAGTGCTCAAAACGAAATCATCAATGTTACAACTATATTTTTAGGCTTAGCTGTAGGTTCAAAGCTTGCTGCAGATAAGTTTTTAACTGTTGAGACGATTGGTATTTTAGTGCTTGGCGCACTGGCTTTTGCAATTGGTACGGCATCTGGCGTATTTATGGCAAAAGGACTTAATCGAATATCTAAAACGCCTATAAATCCATTAATTGGGGCGGCAGGTGTATCGGCTGTGCCAATGGCGGCACGAGTAGTTAATAAAGTGGGCCTTGAAAGTAACCCACATAACTTTTTACTTATGCATGCAATGGGACCAAACGTAGCTGGTGTACTTGGTAGTGCCGTTGCTGCGGGTATTTTATTAGCACTTGTTGGCTAATAATTAAAGTGGTAGTTAATAAATGATTTAGCGCAGTTTACTGCGCTTTTTTTTGCTTTTATTTCTCGTCGTTAATAGTTTCTTGTTTCTGTATTTTTGTTTAAAGTGGATGTTCTCGCAATTTTAAGGATAGTCATAATGCTCCACACACCTTTAGCAAAATATTTACCTAATGTTAGTAAGCTTGTATTTGGATGTATGGGTCTGGGCGGCGGTTGGAATAAAGACGCAATCACTGATGCACATGTTAAGCAAACTCATGAATGTATAGATAACGCCATTGAAAGTGGTATTAACTTTTTTGACCATGCTGATATTTATACCTTTGGTAAGGCCGAGAAAGTATTTGGTAAAGCGCTAAGTGAGCGAGCAGAGCTTAGAGAACATATATATATTCAATCTAAGTGTGGGATTCGATTTGAAGATGACTTAGGGCCGAAGCGTTATGATTTTTCAGCTAAATGGATTGAGCAATCAGTCGAAGCGTCCTTAAAGCGATTAAACACAGAGTACTTAGATGTACTTATGTTGCACCGCCCTGATCCACTCATGGAAGTTGATGAAATTGCACGTGTATTTAGTTGTTTAAAAGAAAGTGGCAAAGTACGCAATTTTGCAGTATCTAATATGCAGCAGCACCAAATGAACTTTTTACAACATGCGCTCGACATGCCAATTGTTGCCAATCAAATAGAAGCGAGCCTGCAAAAACATCAGTTTGTTGATGAAGGCATATATGCCGGTAACAGTGACGGTAAAGATCTTAATTTTACACCTGGCAGTATTGAGTACTGTCGCCATTTTGAAATCCAAATTCAAAGCTGGGGTAGTTTATGCCAAGGTTTGTACACTGGTAGTGATTTATCAAATGCATCGCAGGCCGATATAAACACCAGTATTTTAGTTAATAAGCTGGCAGCACTTTATGGTACTTCTGCTGAGGCAATTGTACTTGCATGGTTGCTTCGCCATCCCGCATCGATCCAACCAATTATTGGGACGACTAACGCTAAGCGAATTAAAGCCTCTTGTGATGCTGTAAATGTAGAGCTAACTCGTGATCATTGGTATGCACTTTATGTGAGCGCTAAAGGGCATGAGCTACCATAAGTAGGGCACTGATATGAATATATTCGTTATTTTAATTGGTTTGTTTGTAGCACTTGCTGTGCTTATTCCGTTACTTGAAAAGTATCAAACTAAAATAGGGCTCAACGGCGCAACCAAATACAGTAAATATATTTGGCCATTAGTGATGGTGTCTTTAGTTATTCAGCTCATATATGTACTAATGTACTAATGTACTAATGGTTTATAGCGTATACAAAAAAGCCTTTGCAGGTTAACCCCGCAAAGGCTTTTTTAATGTTTATTAATAAACTTTATTTAAGTGCTAACTGTAGCTCGCGATTGCGCTCAAGCTGGGCAATAAAGTTATCAGCAATAGGTTTAAACTTGGCAAGTTCTGAGCGAGGTAATGGCTCTGACTTAGGAAGTTTTACAGTTTTAGGGTTACGGTGAACGCCATTTACTAAAAATTCATAGTGTAAATGTGCACCAGTAACACGACCTGTAGAACCTACAGTACCAATTTTTTGGCCCTGTTTAACTTTTTGGCCCGTTTTAACTAGCTTCTTATTTAGGTGTAAGTACTTAGTTACATATTGCGTACCATGGCTAATAAATACGTAGTTACCGTTGTACTTGCTGTAACCCGCTTTAATTACTTTACCGTTACCAGATGCAACAACTGGTGTACCGGTGCGTGCAGCAAAGTCGATACCACGGTGCGCTCTAACTTGCCCAGTAACAGGGTGTAAGCGGCGAGGATTAAAGCTCGAACTAATATACTTAAAGCTTACAGGTGCACGTAAAAATGCTTTTTTCATGCTACGCCCTTCAGGCGTATAAAAATTGCCGTCAGTATGGCGAATAGCTGCAAAGCGCTGACCTTGGTTTACAAATTCAGCTGCAATAATCTTACCGGTACCAATAAACTCGCCATCAACATAGTGAGACTCGTAAATTAAGCCAAATACATCGCCTTTACGAATGTCGTTTGCAAAATCAACATCCCAACCAAATATGTCAGCAAAGTTCATTATTTGGCGTTCGCTTAAACCAGCTGCAATTGCTGAAGTCCAAAAGTTGTTAGATATTTCGCCGCCAGCGGTTTTGGTTAGCGTTTCAATTTCTTTGCTATCAATAGCTGTATCGTAGTTACCTTCTTCATTTAAGGTAACAAATAAAGTATCTGTTTTTGAAATTACATAGCGCAGTTGAGCTAAGGAGCCATCTTCAGCTGTCGCAAAACTAAGTATTTCACCTGGGTGAATTTTAGTCAGTTTGCGAGTCTCTGCATTAGTATTAATTAGTTTATGAAGCGTTTGAGCCGAAAAACCAGCACGCTTAAAGATAATTGCTAAATTGTCGCCATTTTTAACTTTATGATCGACAAAGTCGTATTCTGGTAACTTTTCTGCTGCTTGCTCTGAATTTAACTCAGTTAATTTTTCGTTGTTATCAACTTTAACTTGTAACTCATAGCGCTTACCAATCTCTAGTGCATTTACACTATTATCTTTAGATGCAGTTGCTTTTTCAGAAGGAAGAAAGAGCAAGCCGGCAATAGCAGAAACCAAACCTAGAATAAGCAATTTGTGTTTTTTGGGGAGGGTGTTAACCACGTGAACCATAACGTGCCTTTTTCTGCTGTCAAGATAATAAATACATAATATTGCAGGATATACCTAATAATGTGCGAATACTAGTGTTTTGTAGATTTAAACTAACGCTGAATTGCGCTAGAATCGAGGTTTGAAGACCTTTTTTAACTGCTTCGTTAACTCAGACTATACGTATTATGTTTAGTTGCATTAATCACTTAAAAAGTTATTTTAATTAGGTAAAATTTGTTATGTTAGTTACATATATAATCTTGGTTTAAACCTGTATTGAATCGAGATAACGCAACTAGCTAGTCGCCTCTTTCGTTGGCAGAATTTTGGAGTAATACACAGTGGATTTACAAACCGCTCTTGCAGAGATAAAACGCGGTGCAGAAGAAATATTAATTGAAGACGAATTAGTTGAAAAACTAAAGACGGGTAAAAAGCTAAAAATAAAAGCGGGTTTTGATCCAACAGCACCTGATTTGCATTTAGGGCACACTGTACTAATTAATAAAATGAAAACCTTTCAAGATCTTGGTCATGAGGTTATTTTCTTAATTGGTGATTTTACAGGTATGATTGGTGACCCAACAGGCAAAAATGTAACGCGTAAACCACTTACTCGTGAAGATGTACTGGCTAATGCTGAAACGTATAAAGAGCAAGTATTTAAAATACTTGATCCAGCAAAAACAACAGTTGCGTTTAACTCTACTTGGATGGAAAAGTTAGGCGCTGCAGGTATGATAAAACTTGCTGCTAATCAAACCGTTGCGCGTATGCTTGAGCGTGATGATTTTAAAAAACGTTACGGTAGCGGTCAGCCAATTGCGATTCATGAATTTTTATATCCACTAGTACAAGGTTGGGATTCGGTTGCACTAGAGTCTGACGTTGAACTGGGTGGTACTGATCAGCGCTTTAACTTGTTAATGGGCCGTGAGCTACAAAAAGTAGAGGGCCAAAAGCCGCAAACAGTATTAATGATGCCATTACTTGAAGGCACTGACGGCGTTCAAAAAATGTCTAAGTCGCTTGGTAATTATATTGGTATTACTGATGCGCCAAACGATATGTTTGGTAAAATAATGTCAATTAGTGATGTGCTAATGTGGCGTTATTACGATTTATTGAGCGCGCTTTCTATTGAGGAAATTGCAGCTCAAAAAGAACGTGTTGAACAAGGTACTAACCCGCGCGATATTAAAATTGAGCTCGCAAAAGAGTTAATAGCGCGTTTTCATAGTGAAGAAGATGCACAAGCTGCTCATAATGATTTTATTCAACGCTTTCAGAAAAAAGCGCTGCCAGATGAAATCCCTGAGCTGACAGTAACAATTGCCGAAGATGCTATTTTAATTGCTAACTTGCTTAAAGAAGCAAACTTAGTCGTAAGTACATCAGAAGCAATGCGTATGATTAAGCAAGGTGCAGTTAAACTTAACGGTGAAGATAAAATCACCGATACCAAACTTGAAATAGCAAAAGGCACAACGGCTATTTACCAAGTAGGTAAACGTAAGTTTGCAAACATCACTGTAGCTTAAACACAGTTTAAAAACGTAAAAACCAGCCTCGGCTGGTTTTTTTTTGCTCGTATTTTGAGCCCTTTAAATCACTTTTAATATTTCTATGCTGACTATCACTAACAACCAAAATACACGTGCCTGATTCAGTCTATTAATTATTACGGGTACATCATTGGGTGTGGGTAATCTATCAGTACCAATACGCATTTTATTAAAGCGAGTTCCAAAATAAACAGCTGGTCCGCCTAGTTGTACCCCAATAGATGCAGAACATGTACTGAGTAGCCAGCCCGTATTTGTTTGATAAAAGTGCCGGCCATAATGCTTTATATAATGCATGCTTTGTTTGCTTGCTCTACTCGCTGCAATAGTTAAAGCGAGTAAGCGCATAGGAATAAACTCAATGATAAACAAACTTACTTTAAGTGGCTTTAAAAACGGGCTGTTAGGAGAGATATCTCCACGCCATGCTTGCAGTATTAAGGTAAGTAGTCGATAAGCAAGGGCGGCAATGGGGCCAAAAGCTAAAAATATAAATATAACTACGAAATAGTATCGAGCAGTGCGCAGTATTAAACTCTCTATTAATGCTTTGATAATACCAGCAGATGAAAGTCTGCTTACATCACGGACAAGCAGTGGCTTTAGTAACTCGCGCGCAGTCGATTTTTGATTTTGTTTAGTTAGTTTTGCAATACGCAGCGCTTTTTTATCAATACTTTTACTTTCGAGGCATAAATATAAAATAAGGCCTGCGAGTAATTCAGGGTAAAAAGCGAATTCAAGCAATAGCACGACAATAATGAGAATGACACTTAAAATAAGCGTGCTTGCGAGTGTTGCAGCTAAATATTGGTAACTTTTAGGTTCTTTGCTTTTATATATACGCTTACCAATAGCACTAAAAACGGCATTTAACGCTGTATTGGGGTGATACCAACTAACAAGAGGAATAAAGCGCTCAGCAAAGAGCGCTATAATAAAGGCAATAAAGTCCAAATGGTTCTGAACAATATTGCTAAGCATTTACAGAGATACTGCCGTTAGCTTTTCTAAAAGTGCGACAACCATTTTAGATGAATTGATTGATGCTGTTTCTAGGTATTCTTCAAATGACTGCGGTGATTCTTTTCCTGCAATATCAGACATCGAACGAATAACCACAAATGGTGTATTAAGCGTAAAACACGTTTGTGCAATTGAAGCGCCTTCCATTTCAACAGCAAGCATTGTAGGAAAATCGCTGCGTGCTTTATCAATGCGTACAGGGTCACACATAAATGTGTCGCCAGTACAAATTAAGCCCACTAATGTTTTAACATCACTAATTTTTGCGATTGTTTGCTCTGCTGCTTCAACCAATTTAGGGTGAGCTGCAAAGCCTGCTGGCATTTGTGGTACTTGGCCAATCTCATAACCAAAAGCAGTGACGTCTACATCATGGTGACGTACTTCTGACGAAATGACTACGTCGCCAACACTTAGCGATGGATCGAATCCACCGGCTGAGCCTGTGTTAATTACACAGTCAGGTTTAAAGTTATCGATAAGTAAGGTGGTTGCAATAGTTGATGCCACTTTACCAATACCAGATTGAACAAGTGTTACTGTGTTGCCAGCTAGTTCGCCAGTGTAAAAAGTGAAACCTGCTTTAGTTAAAATTTGTGGATTTTGCATAGCTTCGCGTAAAATTTTAACTTCTGGCTCCATTGCGCCAATAATACCAACATTCATAATGTTTAATTCCTGAGTTTGAATGACTTGATTATACGTGAAGTTAGCCATAAAAAACAAAAAAGCGAGCAGTTTTCACGGCTCGCTTAAAATACTTTTAGAAACGTGTTTAGCTCAGAGTATTACTAAATTTCAGCTAAAGCTGTTGTTTGTGCCTTTGCTTGAGAAGGAGATAGTACAGCCGGTTTATGAACACGATTACGAATTGGGCGTTTTGCTTGAGAGGCGCCAGGTTTACCAATTTTATACATAATAGCATCGCGTACTTCAGAAGGGCGGTATCCCGACTTTACTTTCATTCGAATATGAGGAATACCTGCTGCTTCAAGTGCACCATTAACAAACCAATCACGCTGTGCTTTGTGGCCATCTTTATTTGCGTTATTAACTAAATCAACTGCGGCTACAATAGTCATTTTATCTTTATCGATTAATACAAAATCAAGTTGTTTATTTTTTGCTTTAGCAATTGCTGCACGTTTAGATTTAGGTGATAAGCCTTCTTTACAATCAATTACATCGACTAATTTTACGCGGCTTACAATTTTGTATTGATCGCCAACAGCACGTTCTAATAAACTTAAAAAGGCACTCTCTACTTGTGTAAATACGCTCTGCTTGCGAGTAAATGGATACGGATTCCCACCATCGTCACTAAATTTTGATACAACAACAGACGCACCCACAACTAATACTAAAATAGATAATAAAGCGAATTCCATACGGTAACCTCATAACAACAAATTGACACTGCATAACTAAAGCAATTAGTGTGCCTAAATAATGTGTATTAAGGTTTTATTGTTATCGCGTTTTTATGCTTTATTCAGTTTATGGTTAAGCTTGATAACCGTTAGTGAGCCCTTTAACTGCAATAGCAACTGCATCATGTGCATGGAGTGATTCATAATGGTTTATTTGTAGCCAATAATCTGCGTAATTATTATGTTCAAGTAATGCTTTTATTTTACGTGCAGCATCTTCGCAAAACATTAAGTTTTGACCATTCAAACGAGCAAACTCCTGTTCATCTTCGCGCTTAACTGCGGCTTGAACAGGTGTTTTTAGTTCCTCCTCAAGCATGTTTATTAAATTTACGACGTCAAATTCATCAGTTTTGCTATTAAGTTTTACTTTTACATTAGCAATAGAGCGTTGTGAGTGAGGGGTGGCAACAATACCTTGCGTTGTACCAAGCCACTCATGTACGTCTTTCTGGCTCAGTGTTTCTTGATTAAACTTCTCACTAAATGCATTTTGTATCAGCTGACGAGCAAGCGCCGCTGAACAGGGACAGGTTGAAGAATAAGTAACGTCGACTGTTAGCTCATAATGAATATTGTTATTTTCAAGTGTACTAGTGAGCGTAATTGGATAGCTTTTCCAACCTGTTTTACCACTTAGTAGTGATTTACGGCGTAATGGTAGTTCAAATTTAAATTCAATTTGTGCTTTATCGCTCAGGCCTTCGTGACTAGTAATAAATGTATCGAGTGCTTGCGCTATAGTTTGAGGGTTAACTTGCTGCTCAGTAGACAACATATCAAGGGCTAAAAATAGGCGCGACATATGAATGCCTTTAGCCTCTTCTTTGTGAAGGTTAACAAATGCACGGGCTTTAGCATTAACAGTAACAGGCGCTAAATCACGGGATTCGAAAATGAATGGCAGCTCAATTTCACCCATACCAACCCAGTCTAATTTACCTGTTTGTAAAGCGGGGGCGGTGTCAGCTATATCGGGCATATTAGTTTGCATGGTATGTTACTCGTTAATTGCAATGATAAGGCGTCGTATTTTACACGAAATAATCATCTCCTGAAATGAGGACTTTAATAGTGTTTACTTTCGAGCATGAATTTTTTCTGTTTTTGTCGCACAACATGAAAATAGCTAATAGAAAAATGCTAAAATCGGCAAAAATAGTATGTTTAGCAATTTTTACTGCCTTACTTATGTTTAAGCACATCGCTAAGAGATAAAATTACGTATGACCGATTATTCTTTGAGCCCTTGGGTTCGGGTACTTTCCAGCTTAATAACACGATTTGGTGAGTTTAAAACTGCCGCTATTTGTTATTCTTTATTATTAGCCGCATCTCTTATTTTATCGAGCATGTTTTATTATGTCGCAATAGGTGAATTTCACTTTGTTGATATTTTAGCCGTGGTTTTTTTTGCTGCTGTTGTGTCTCCGCTAATTATTAGTGTGCTACTCAATTCAATCCGTCAGTTAGACGCCTCATATGCATATTTAGATAGCGCAACTAAACAAGAAAAATTACTAAATCAGACGCTTAAAGATAATATCAGCCGATTAAATATTGAAATTGATGAACGTAAAATGGCATTTCATGCTAAGCATCGCGCTATTGAAGAATTACGCCGAGAAATAGCAGAACGTAAAAAAACACAGCAAGAGTTAGCACAACAAAGTATGTTGCAACGCTCTATTGTTGACTCATCACCTGATTTATTTTATTACCGCGATAACAATGGTGTGTTTGCTGGATGTAATAAAGTATTTGAAGAAGTAATGGGAAAGTCCAGCAGTGAGCTTATTGGTAAAACAGTTGAGCAAATATTTCCAAGTGATTTTCTATCTGAAGTTTTAAGAACCGATAAAGAAGTAGAGCAAAACCATCAACCCCTAACTATCGATGTTGGTTACGAAGTAAACGGTGAAACTCGTTGGTTTGAACTACGTAAACTTCCTTTTATTAATGATGAGGGCGATTACATAGGTTTACTTGGCTTTGGCCGTGACATCACCAGCCGAAAAGAAGCCGCGCAAGCACTTGAAACAGCATATAAAGATAAAGGGAAGTTTATTGCAACATTGAGTCATGAGTTACGTACTCCGCTAAATGGTATTGTTGGGTTAACTCGGATGTTACTTGATACGGATCTTAATAAACAGCAACGCAGTTGGTGTAATACAGTCTTCTCGAGTGCTGAAACATTAGGTAATATTTTTAACGATATTATAGATTTAGATAAAATAGATAGAGAACAACTCGATATAGCCACTAATTCAATTAATGTTTCTGACTTTATTAATGACGTTGTGAATTTTGCTGGGCTTATTGCTGAACAAAAAGAACTAAAGTTTAATATTGAGCGTCATGGTGTGCTTGACGTATATGCAGAGTTAGATCCGACCCGATTGCGCCAGGTTGTATGGAACTTAATTAATAACGCTGTTAAGTTTACTCAGCAAGGTGAAGTTAAGCTTGTTTGCCGTAGAGAAAATCGCTCTGAAGGCGCTTGGTTAGTCATGAAAATTTCAGATACAGGCCAAGGCATACCGCAAGAGCAACTCCCACGAATATTTGATATGTATTATAAAGCACCAGATATAAAAGGGACTAATGCAATTGGTTCAGGAATAGGACTTGCTGTTACGAAGGCCTTAGTGAGTGCTATGAATGGTATTATTACTGTCGATAGTACCGAAGGGAAGGGCAGTTGTTTTACGGTTCAAATACCGTTAAGCCTCTGTATTGCTCCAACGGAACAAGGTTATGTTGGTCGAAGCCTGCATATTTTACTGGTAGAAGATGTGCCGCTCAATGCAGAGATTGCGACTAACTTATTAGAGCAGCGAGGACACGAAGTATTATGGGCCGAAACAGGTGAAGATGCTCTATCTTTTGTTGAAACTGAAGACGATTTAGATTTAATTTTACTTGATATGCAATTACCAGATATAAATGGTGACGAAGTAGCTAGGCAGATACGAGCAGATAGTTATTTTGATAAATTACCGATTGTTGCACTTACTGCTAACGTTCGAAGCGCAGAAGAAGAGCTTGCGGGAATATCAATACAAGGAGCACTTGCTAAACCTATTAATACAGTGAAGCTTGATAAAATGCTTGCTGACTTATTTGATATTAAAAAAATAGAGAATAAAGCGCCTCAGTTAAAAGTAAGTGCAGAAGCACTTAAAGGCATTGATGCTCATTTACTTGATGTTGAGACAATAGAAGACTTTGTTAACTCAATGGGAGTGGTTGTATTTAAACGCAGTAGTCAGTTGTTTGAAAAGTTAAACCCACAATACCAACAAGAGTTACTTGCTTCATTAAATAGCGGTGATAGAGAAGAGTACAAATCGGTAGCGCACAAGCTTAAAGGAGCCGCTGGATCTGTTGGTTTAAATGATGTGCAACTTCATGCAAAAGTAATGGAATATGGCGCTATTGATGAAACTGATGAAGTTTTAAACGAATGGTTAGATGTTCTAGCAGATAAAATAAATGAAGGACAACAAGCCCTTCATTTATTTTTACAGCAATTAGAGTAAATGTTCGTTCTAATTAGCTATCAATTTTACCAATAAAGCGATAACCCTCACCATGGATAGTGCTGATTAACTCTGATGTTGAGTTGTCGCTTTCAAAGTGTTTACGAATACGACGAATTGTAACATCAACAGTACGGTCGTTTGCACGAAGCTCACGGCCCGTCATGTGTTTAATTAATTGCTCACGGCTAAAAATGCGGCCAGGAGAATCAAGCATTAAACGCAGTGCTCTGTACTCACCTTTAGGTAAACGCTTAGCATCACCATTGGGAGATGTTAGGCAACGGCTGTTTTCATCAAGTTCCCAACCATTAAATGTAATAACACCATTTGTTTCTAGTGCTGATTCTTCACCACCTAGCGCTGTACGTGTAATTAGGTTACGCGCTCTAATTGTCAGTTCGCGTGGGTTAAACGGTTTAGTGATATAATCATCAGCACCAATTTCAAGCCCCAAGATACGATCAACATCGTTATCTCGACCCGTTAAGAAGATAAGGCCCACTTTGCGCTTTTGGCGTAATTCACGAGCTAATATAAGACCGTTTTTACCTGGAAGATTGATATCCATAACTACAAGATTAACGTCATCGTTATTTGTAAGCTTGTCATGCATGTCATCGCCATCAATGGCTTCAATAACTTTGTAACCTTCAGCTTCAAATAAACTAACGAGGTTTAGTCGAGTTACGTCTTCATCCTCTACGATTAGAATGACTGGCGTTTGCATTATTAATTAACCTTTTGGATTATTTACAAAAAAATCGGTATTACACATAAAGCCGATTACTAGAGATTATAGGATTATATCCAATTGTTAACAAGAAAAAACAATGTGGATAAATTTTAAACAGTAGCGTATTCAAAGTTTACTAAAAAGGGCCGTGCAAAAACTACTGTTTAATAGATATATCTACGGATGTACTCATTTGAATAGTAAAGTCGAAGCCATTTTCTTTTAATAATCGATACATCCATCAATTATGTAAAAGTGCTTAAAATAATCAAACCAATTCAAAGCGAAATTATATCATCATCTAACCTTTCATCAATGTATGTGATATCACAAAGATGATAAAGTTCACAAATGACTTCGTATTAATTATTTAATATTACGTATTTTACCACATGCACTCTTTATGTGGTCATTAAGTAGTAATTCAAGGACTAAATTTTAAATTAATGTACTTTTTAGTTATATTCCATTAAGGAATTGTAATTATAAAGCGTGCACCCTGTTGTTCTTCTAGATCAAAGAGTATTCGCCCCCCAAGTGATTGCGTAACTAAATTATAAACTAGATGCATTCCAAGACCGCTTGCACCTTGCCCTCTTTTAGATGTAACAAAGGGGTCAAAAATTCTATGCTTAATACTGTTATCTACACCTTGGCCATTGTCACTATAAACGATAGTGAGTTGTTTCCCGATTAGCTCAATATCAAAGCGTATTTCGTTGTTTTCAGCATCTAAAAAACCATGAATTACAGAATTAAGTAATAGTTGTTGAAATATTTGCTGTAACGGCTCTGATTTACTCTGTATGGCTAAATCAGTAGGACAATTAATAGTAACGACAGGGTTTTTATCGGTAAGCTCTGATTGCATTGATGTTAGAACATCGCTGATAAGCTTATAGATGTTTAAATTGGTATTGTCACCATCATCTTGGATAACCGCAACTTTTTTAAAGTTAGAAATTAAATCAGCAGCGCGATTTAAGTTACGATAAATTAAATCAAGATTTTCTATACCTTCATCTATAAAGTTTTTTAATTGGTTAGACGTGAGTTTTTTATCATCAAAGCTTAGTTTTATATCAGCGAGTTTATCACGCAACAACGTAGAGCCGGTGATCCCAAGTCCAATCGGTGTATTAACCTCATGAGCAACGCCTGCAACCATTTGCCCAAGTGAGGCCATTTTTTCATTTTCTACAATTTGTGTCTGATACTGGTGCATACGCTCAAGTGTCGTTAAAAGATCTTGATTTGCTTCTCTAAGTGCAATAGTACGTCGATTTACTTTTTCTTCTAGATTCTGGTTTAATTGTTTTATTTCTTCTTTATCTTTTTCGTGTCGGGTAAGTTGCTTTTGAGTTCGGGCAAGCATGATATTTAAACTGTTAGAAAGCGCGGTAATTTCTTTTACATTGGTTGATGGCGCTCGTGCGTCGTAATTATGGTTCTTTGATACGTCTTGCAATAGTCTGTTTAAATGCTCAATTGGCTTTGCAATCCGTTTTTGTACTTTTATAGCAATAAAGTACACCGCAATAAGTATTAGTAGCGTTAAAAATATATCGATTAGTATTTTTTGTTTTATATATACATCAAGGCTCTCAAGGCTTCCACGCATGTAAACGTAGCCAACTAATTTTTCATCATTTAAAATTGGGCGTATAAGTTCAATATATTCATTGTTGATACGTGGTGTTTCTAATTCGTCAATGCTATCTATTCTAAGTGGCACCGGAGGTGTTTTTTTTGCATTAAAACTGATAAAAAAAACTGGTTTTTGTGAGGTTTTTTCTATTGAATAAATATGGATGTTTTTAACAAGTGGGATTTTATCAAACGATTTAAGCCGTCTTTCTTCATTTTTTCTATTGTTTGTTATTACAGAGTTTCCTGCATCAAAAGCAACAATTTCAGAAAGAATAACCAGTTTGCTAATAATTAACTGCTTTTGTTCTTTAACACTTAAATAAGTTGAAATAGAAATAGATAACGACAAGCAAATAGCTGTTATAAGCATAATTAAGTTTATTAGCGCTTTGCGAATACTACTTTGATGTACTTTTTTAGGCATTGTTTGATCGTCGCCTGAGTTAATTTAATTAGTTAAGGTTATAGTTTAGCAAAGACGCAGAAAAATGAAGGAAAAAACGAGGCTAATTCTTATATTTATTCGAAAGTTAGCGCGAGCACTTAACGTGCTCAATCAGTTAAATATTTAAATTAGCTACTATAAACAGCAAATTTATTATTTTTAAATACCGTTTGATAGTCTGCAAATTGAGACTCGAGAATAGGCGGGTACTTTAAAAAGCTGTTAGCAACAATATTCAGCTTGCCCACTTTCGTCAAATGTAATTTTGCGTTTGCAAGAAAAGTTTCAGCAACAGTGTAATCAGTTGCAATACCAGTATGAAATGGTGGGTTACTTACAATTAAATCAAATTTTCCGCTAATATTTTTCAGACCATCGCTTAATATAGCAATGCCTTTTATACCATTTAGCTTTAAAGTTTGTTCTGTTGCATATGTTGCTAAGGCGCTAACATCGCTACAGACAAACTCAAGGGCTGAGTTTTGCAGTCCTAAATAGGTTGCTATTAAACCTGCGCCGCAGCCAAAGTCGAGCACTTTACCTTGTTTTATCGTTGGTGCGTTTTCAAGTAGTATTTTTGTTCCTGCATCCAAACTGCCGTGGTTAAATACCCCAGGAACACTAATAGCTGTAAACTCAGTGTCGGCAACATTAACAACAAACTTTTTGTGATAGGTCGTAATATCAAAGTGTGGGTGTTTGGTTATTTCAGCAAATGAGTAAAGAACGCAGTGCTTAGCTGAATCAATCTTGTTACTAAACTCAGCTTTACCAGCTAATTGTTTTTCAATTGATTTAACACCACTTTTGTTTTCACCTACCACCAATAGCTTGGCATCATCAGTAATAGCAGAGCGGATATTATCAAGTGCCATAAGTAATTCTGGTTTTGATTTAGGGTAGTAAAGAATAACTAAATCGTAGTCGTTACCAGGTATTGTATGACTTACATGAATCTCAACGTCTTTGGTGTTTTTAGCAAACTCGCCGTTAGCATGGTTGTAGCTAAATGCAGTTACTTTGCTTTGCGGGTTAAGTTCTTTAAGCTCTGTTAAAAAGCCATCTTGAACAAAGTTGACCACCAAGATAGATTTACCCGTTAGTGCCTCGCTATTTCGAAGTAACAGTAAACTTGGGTTGGTTAATACGCTCATAAATGGCTTTGCCTTACAGTATGTTTAGTTTTATTAAAAGTGAGATTAAGTAATTAAAATTTAATTACTCAGTACGCTCAAACATTAAATCCCATACGCCATGGCCTAAACGATGGCCGCGTTGCTCAAACTTAGTAAGAGGGCGCAAATCTGGGCGTGGAACATAATCGTTTGTTTCAGATTGGTTTTTAAAACCAGGTGCTACTTTCATAACTTCAAGCATATGCTCTGCGTAGTTTTCCCAATCTGTAGCCATGTGAAAAACACCGCCCATTTTTAATTGAGTTCTTAATTTTTCAACAAACTCAGCTTGTACAATACGACGTTTATGATGACGTTTTTTATGCCAAGGATCAGGGAAAAATAATTGCAGTGTGGTTAAGCTTTCATTAGGTATGCAATCTGCAAGTACTTCAACTGCATCGTGTTCAAAAATACGTAAGTTGGTAATGCCTGCTTCATCGGCATCCATTAAACAAGCACCAACGCCTGGGCGGTGTACTTCAATACCGATAAAGTTTAGATGTGGGGCATTTGTTGCCATTTCGACAAGCGATTTACCCATACCAAAACCAATTTCTACGACTACATCGTTGTTGTTGCCAAAAACTTCGCTTAAATCAAGCATACCGTTTTTATGCTCTAGGCCCATTGTTGGCCAGCATTTTTCGATTGCAGCGGCTTGGCCTTTGGTTAATCGACCTTCGCGTTTTACAAAACTGCGAATGGTGCGGATGTATTTACCTTCTTGCTTAGCTTGCTCAAGGTTAGTGTTGCTTGATTCACTCATATTATTGGCCTGACAAAAACAATGTGTTTAAAAATGGTTGCATATTATCCCTGACCGAGCCCGCAATCACAAGTATTAGCTGGTTTTACACCCCGTATAGCTTGATCTTTTTGTTAACTGCAATAGACTGAGCCGCCATTGGGCATCAGTAAAAGTTAAAAATGTTGGATTTAAATAAAGAACAGTCACACTGGTTTTCTAATCAAGTTGTTGATTGGTATCACCTTCATGGGCGTAAAACACTTCCATGGCAACTAGGTAAAACTCCTTATAAAGTGTGGGTGTCTGAAGTGATGCTGCAGCAAACCCAAGTTATTACTGTTATTCCGTATTTTGAGAAATTTATGGAGAGCTTTCCAGATATCATAGCTTTAGCCGATGCTGATGAAGATCAAGTATTACACCACTGGACTGGTTTGGGTTATTACGCACGTGCGCGTAACTTACATAAAACAGCCAAAATAGTGCGTGACAAATACCAAGGTGAGTTTCCGAAAACACTCGATGAAGTAATGGATTTACCTGGAATAGGGCGCTCTACTGCAGGGGCTGTTTTATCATTGTCGCTTGGGCAGCATCACCCTATTTTAGATGGGAACGTTAAGCGAGTTTTAGCGCGCTATTTTATGATTGAAGGCTGGTATGGTGTTAAAAAAGTCGAAAACCAGCTTTGGCATTTATCAGAGCAGTTAACGCCTAAAGATAATGTTACCGAGTTTAATCAAGCTATGATGGATTTAGGGTCGAGTGTTTGCTCACGCAGTCGGTTTGATTGCGAGGCTTGCCCATTAAACTCAGGCTGTGGTGCTTTTAATGCAGGCAAGGTAAAAGAGTTTCCACATTCAAAACCTAAAAAAACAACGCCTAAAAAAAGCTGTCATCAGTTAATAATTAAGTGTAATGACAAAGTTTTAATGGAAAAACGACCTAATTCGGGAATTTGGGGGGGGTTATTTGGCTTTTTTGAATTTGCTGAGTACGCAGATCTAGAAGTATTTATGGCGCAGCAAGGGTTTAAGGCTCAGCTAAAACAGCTTGATCCATTTGCACATATATTTTCGCATTTTGAACTAACGATAAATCCACACGTACTGAATATAGAGGGTATTCCTGATGTTGTTAATGACAGACAGTTAATATGGTATCCATTAGATCAGTCGATAGAAGTTGGTTTGGCCGCACCGACTAAAAAGTTGGTTAAACAAATTGCACCAATAGGTTAAACTGTTTGCATTTATCGCTAAAGAGAATTAATTATGGCACGTACAGTATTTTGTCAAAAGTTACAAAAAGAAGCAGAAGGTCTTGGGTTTCAATTATACCCAGGTGAAATTGGCGAAAAGATTTTTAATAATATTTCCAAAGAAGCATTTGCTCAGTGGCAACATAAGCAAACAATGCTGATTAACGAAAAGCATTTAAATATGATGGATCCAGAACATCGTATATTTTTAGAAGAGCAGATGGTTGGCTTTTTGTTTGAAAATAAAGATGTAGAAATTGAAGGTTATAGACCTCCAGAAAAGTAATTTTACTTTAAATTAAAAAGGGCTGTCTAACAGCCCTTTTAAATTTTGTTAAACGATAGCTAAATTAGCTCATCGTCTTGTGCGGCAATTTTCACTTGTTCTTTTAAAAATTGAGCCGCTTTTGAATATTCAATCTCTAACTTATCTCTTAAATCAATTAGCTCATCACTTGTTAGTTCATCAGCCTTACATTTATCTTCAAATGACGTTGCTAAATCGGCCACCATTTGCGCACCGATTGTCTTTGATATTGACTTTAACTGGTGACAGCCTTCAATTATTTCATTTAGGTCACTTACCATAACACCCGAATTAATAGATTTAATTAAACTTTGGCTTTGTTCTAAATACATTTTGAAAAAACGCATTTGTTTAGCTTTATCACCGTTTACATATTTAGCAACGGCATCCATATCAACAGGTAAAGTGGTATTTTGATGAATAACAACATTTTTACCGTTGTTTTGTTTATCGCTCCAGCGTTTTAAAGTACTTTCTAATGCATTCAATTCAATGGGTTTAGTGATGAAATCATTAATACCTACTGCTAAACAGCGCTCTTTCTCACCTTTTAAAGCATTGGCCGTGACGGCTACAATATAAGGCTGGGCATCGATTGCTTCTAGTAACTCAGCTTCACCTCGGATTTTTTCAACCATGTCGTAGCCAGACATTTTAGGCATATGCAAATCAGTTAAAATAAGTGAGTAATTGCCTTTACGCCACATATTAAGGCCTTCTACGCCATCATTGGCAACTTCTACTCCGTAACCCAATATGTGTAACTGGTCAGTTAATACCTGTTGATTTAAGAGGTTATCTTCAACAAGTAGTATTAGTTTGTTAGCTTGGCGGGCTTGCTCAACATTTAAATAGTTGTTAAGCGTTTTAGTTTTTTTAATCTGTTTTGGTTGGTTGGTGCAGGCCAGCGGCAACAAGTATTGAAAGCATAAAGTTAGATTTACATAATGGAGCTGCATTAATATAAAAAATATTTTTATGATTTATGGCTGCTTCATCTAGTTTGCTCAGCACTACCACTTGTTGGTTATTATCTTCCAAAGAATAAAGCAAACGTCTCAAAAGTGCGTTAATTTTATCCATATTGTCGATACCGTCGACGACCCAAATTATATCCGGATCATATTGATGCTCTTCAATTTCCTGCTCATTATACACATTCGTTATTTTAGCACCCATAAATGATAAATAACGATACATTACTTTTTGACGCTCAAGGTGATTACTCACAACAACAATATGTTTAGCGTTTAATGCTCCTTTGTGATCATATTTTATTTTCCCCGAAGTGCTAAATGGGAGCTCAACAGTGAATTCACTACCAATGCCAATATGGCTGTTTACGTGTATGGTTCCAAGCATTAGCTCTGTTAAGCTTTTACAAATAGATAAGCCTAAACCGGTACCGCCATATTCTCTTGTGATTGAGTTTTCTGCTTGAATAAATGGATTGAATATTTCTCGCAATTGAGCTTGTGTCATCCCTTTACCGTTATCGGTTACACAAAAACGTAAAGTGAAGTGATCGGCTGTATTATGTGCAACTTCAACTGAAATTTTCACATGGCCCTGCGTTTTTTCATCCGTGCTAGTAAATTTAATTGCATTACTACATAAGTTATAGAGTACTTGGCGTACTCGAACAGTATCACCTATAAGGTTAATCGGAATGTCTGGGGCAATAGATAGCTCTAAATCAAGCTCACGTTTTTTTGCCACTGAGGAAAGCACTCGAGCAACTTCTTCAATAGTATCAGTTACTGAAAATGGGATTGGGTCTATATTGAGTTTACCAGCTTCAATTTTTGAGAAATCTAAAATGTCGTCCAATATACTTAGTAGAGAAAATGCAGACTCACGAATAATGGTACTCAGACGATGCTGAGCGCCATCAAGCTCTGTTTGACGAAGTAAATCAATAGTACCTATAACACCATTCATCGGTGTTCTGATTTCGTGACTCATAGTCGCTAAAAAAGTTGTTTTAGTTTCACTTGCTCGTTCGGCCTTTAACGTTGCTTGTTCAAGGGCCAGTGTGCGGTTGTGCACTTCTGTTTCTAAGCTGTTTTGAAGCTTTTGTAGCTCTTTTTGGGCTGTGTCGTTATTTGTCATTGCCGTTTGTACTTTTTGCAGCAACAGATTAATATTTTGCGCAACAACATTTAAACCTATTTCAAGTTGTTCACTTACATTACTATCGTAGTTACCGTTCTCAGCGATGGCTTGAAGCTCTTCGGTTAGCAAACCAGTGCTTGCACGTAAGCGATTGTTTATATAAGCATTAAACATTAATGCAAATATAAACAGTGCTATAACACTGGCAATAGCGATTAGATAGGTAACAACTTGGGAGTTCTGCATGGTAAGTAAAAGGTTGGATTGCTTTTGCTTAATTATAAGCTCTCCAATAGGTTGGTCGTTTAACATTAGTAAGTGATGTAAAACACCATCGTCAATTAGGTGGTCATTTAGTTTAATAGAAGCGATTGCTGGTTTGGTACTGCTATATACTAATTCTGTTTGTGAAGTGGAGTTAAAGCGATACAAAGTGTAATGAAAGTCATTATTTAATAATGAGGTTAAATCGAGTAACTGCCTTACTTTACCTTGGCCATACATAGTTAAAGCATCGACCAAAGGTAAATCAAGCCTAGTTGCGAGATCTGCAATATTTATAGACGGCTCTATTTTTTCAGAACGAGTTTGATTTTGTGAGTAAAGTGAATAGGCAACAATAGCAAGCGATGTCACTACTATATTAATGATTAAAAAAAGAGGTAGTAAGCCCTTTACCGGCGAAGAATATTTACTCTGCATTGATTGTTCCCGTTGGTATATTTTACTACGATAAGTCCTTATCGTATTTATCTGAGTAATCGTAACACCTAAAAAAAATAATTCACTACGTTTTTAGTCTGGTTTCAGTGTATTTATATGCTACATCAACTTTTGTTGTAGGAAAAATAAACATTATTAATAAAAAATGTACGGGGTTGGCTGAAAACCGTGCAAACGGTTATAAAGGATAAAAAAAAAGTTGACTTGTAAGGGCAAAACTCGTTTAATACGCCGCACGCCCAGATAGCTCAGTCGGTAGAGATGAGTGGGAATTGCATTAAAAATCATTTAAGATTTTTAATTAGCACAGTTTATGTGCCTCGATAGCTCAGTCGGTAGAGCAGAGGATTGAAAATCCTCGTGTCCGTGGTTCGATTCCGCGTCGAGGCACCATTTATTAAAGTAATAATGTTTAATCAACAGTTTAAACATTATTACGCGTGCCTTAGCACACAGTTTTGTGTGCCGACTTAGCTCAGCTGGTAG
>NZ_JJNZ01000024.1 GCF_000690055.1 Pseudoalteromonas fuliginea | reverse complement strand
ATAGGCAAGATGTGGAAGTGGTGTGAGCCATTAAGCTAACTTGTACTAATTACCCGTGAGGCTTAACCATACAACGCCAAACGCGTTTTATGTGATAGTGAAACACGCGAAGAAGTTAATATGACTAAAGTAGATATTACTTAGAAAGACTTAAAAAATATTATCAGATATTTTCCAAATTCAGTTAGTGCGCAGAAATACGTATTAACGCCCAAATTTGCTTGGTGACAATAGCGTTTTGGACCCACCTGACTCCATGCCGAACTCAGTAGTGAAACGAAACAGCGCCGATGATAGTGTAGCATTTGCTATGTGAAAGTAGGACATTACCAGGCTTCAAATTAAAGAAACCCGTTACAGCAATGTGACGGGTTTTTTGCTGTTTGGGATTTAGTAAATAGCCAAGAGTCCATGCCGAACTCAGTAGTGAAGTCAAAGCTTCGACCGATGATAGTGTAGCATTTGTTATGTGACTTTCTACCGCTGTGGGCACTAAGACATTACCAGGCTTCAAATTGTAGAGAGCCCGACTAGAAATAGTCGGGCTTTTTTACGTCTGCAGAAAAGTGAAATATGGGGGAGTAACGAACATTACATACTCGATTCTTCTCCAATTCATCTAAATGTACAAGTTGAGCGGAATAGCTCATTATTCCAGTACTAAAGTTAATAACCAAATTTAAGGGTATTTAAAATAGTCCGTAAGCTTGGGTTTCTTCACTTTCGGATTCTTCTATTTGGGTTGGTTTAAATATCACGCTTGGATCAATTAACACACTGTGCTTTTGTGAAAGCTTGATTAATCCTCGCATCATATTTTTAGTTTGTGGGTCTAGATCAAAACCAACCTCAGTGAGCTTATCCAGTGGCCTTATGTCTTCTTTTTTATAGTCGATATTGTCTTCGACTTTATCTACTAATAAACCAACATGTGGATTTAATCCGTCTTTGGTGGTGAAAACAATAATGGGTTTATAGTCTAAGGTTATTTGCTCTTTAGCTGATTCAAATAAACGCTCAAGCTGAATTAGACTATTACGCTTAATTTTGTCGAGCAGAGCTGATACTTGTTTATGATCACTTTGATTATGGGCTGCTATGGCTGCCTTTGCTGTCTCTAGTAATGATTGGAAAGGCTCGTCAAGCCGAGAGATTGTTAATTTTAAATCTTCATTGTCGGTGTTGAATTCTTTGTAAAACAAAACAAAATCTTGTAGTTCTGCGTCATTATTTGAAATAGAAGCCGAGCTATTTAATACGTTACTTTGAAGGGTATTAAACCAGTTTAATAGTTTGTCTTGCCATATTCTTAGTTGCTTTAGTACATGCGTATTACTTTGTTCAGTTGAGATATTATTTAAAATAATACCTAAATCAAAAACAGGTGTTGGTATATCCATATAATCTTTAACACCAATAAAGCTTTTATTATTGTTTGGTAAAGTTGTTAGATTATTGTCAAAGCGCTCAGTTAATAAAATGTCGAGTATCTTTAGTGAAATTGTTTTGCAGCCCACTTTAAAGTTTATTAATTCCATGCCTTTATCTTAATTTACCTATTAATGCTTTAAGGATAGAACAAATTAAATAAATAGCTTAAAGATGGATAAAATTTAACAGAGATAGGGCAACTAAAGGTTATTAGATGGTACTAGTGAGGTTTTTTATGGCACGTTTAAATTGATTCTCAAGCTGTTTTTTTCCTAATAAACCTAAGTGTTGAATCACTTTTTCATTACTTTCATTTTGAAGCACTAACTTTATTAACAGTTGTTTATCAGACTCTGTTAATTGAGATATACAAGAAGGTGACTGGTTCACTACCTGCCAAAGAGTCGCAGAGATACTAAATTGAGTGAAGTTACTTTTAGTGAGCAGCGCTAGTCGCTCGTGAGTCTCTAGGCTTATTAACTCGTCGCTAAACCCTTCAATTAAAATACTTACAAGTTGCCAATTTAGTGTTTTAAAGTGTGTTAAAAGAGCATAAAAAAAATCGTTTTTAAACTGCTTTTTCAAAGGTTGAATAATTGTACTTTTGTCACTTAAGCATTTAACCACAAGCGCCGAATGTTCAGCGGTGCTTTTATCGCGTTGATATCCCAGTTTTACAGTATCAAACCCTAGGTTTTGCCAAAAATTAAGTAACTGCGCTGTTGCCCCAAAGCTTGCACCAAGCCAACTACATTGGCTTTTTACCTGCGACTCGCAATAACTAAGTAGCTTTTTACCAAGTCCTATATTGTGGGAACTCGGATCAATTGCTATTCGTACAACGCGAGCGCTCAGTTGTGTTAAACAGTCATTATTAAAGCTAAGTTGTGAGAGTGCTTGCGCCATTAAATGTCCTTGCGGACGGCGCTCTCCACTTATAACCTGTAGGGCAAGGTCTTCACTCAAACCACCTTCTATGGCGATTAAGCATACGCCAACTAATTGATTATTAATTTTGCTAATAAATAGCCGTTGCGATGGCGCGTCTAGTAGTTGGCGTAAGTCGTTGACACTACTTTGATAGTGAGCCAGTGCAAGTAGGGCAATAACTTGTTGCAGTAAAGGCTCATTATTACCAAGGGACTGCTGTGTTATTTCACTATGAACTGGCTGCTCTAATTCATCACTACTTAACTCTATATATTGTGCATCGAGTGCTAGTAGTGTGCGAATGTGTTGCTCAAGAGGATCGTGTTTAGCAAAGCGCAGGGGCTCATCAAGCGTTACAACTTTAGAGGCTTTATAGTGTGCTTTAATATAGTTACTGAAGCGAATGGTATAACCCCTACCATTGCCTTCATACCCAACCAGAGTGCTTGCAAATACTATACGAGGGTAATGAGCTAGCATTTGTAGTAATAACGGAACAGGGATTGCTGCAGCTTCATCAACGAGTAGTAAATCGCACTCAGGTAGTGTGTTTAATAACGCGTCAGGTGCAACGTAGTGCAAGTTGGCGAGCTGTTTATGTTCAGCGTTGTATTGAAGGCTTAACTCTTGGGCTAAATGTTTAAAGCTGCTATGGGTCGCTTTAAATTGAGTGCTGCAAATAATTACTTTTTTATCAGTTAGTTCTGCCGCGGCTAAGCCAAGTGCTGCCGACTTACCTCTACCTCTATCGGCATTAATGAGTAAAGGCCTGTTGGCACGGCCGTTAGCTACTTTTACTATTAGCTCAATACAGTTTTGCTGTGGCTCATAATCAATTTTATTATGCATTACATAGCTAGCGTTATTACTAATACAGCCATTTTTTTCACTAAAGTGAAAAGCGGGCAACGGTTTAATAATAGTCGCGAAACGCTGATTAAATATGCTGTAGTTAATGCTCTGACCGTGTGATTGCACAGTACTTAATGCTGGATCTTGCCAAGAGGCTAAATCATTTAATTCGGGCAGTAATAAAAACAGCATACCGCCTGCTTTAACGGTGCCGGTAAGTGCTGCAAGTTTATCAGGGTGTAAACCACTAAAACCATCGTAAACAGCATGAGCAAATTCTTGCCCTAAAATTTGGTGAGTGCGAGTAGGCCAGTACGAATTTTTGATCGCGCACTGCTTTGATACAACAAGTGTATTGTTTTCATCTATTAATGAGTTAAGTAATTCATAACACCAAGCTGAGCTGCCAGTAATTAATACTAGCTGGCGATGATATGCGCCAGCTAGTTGTTGTTCTAACTCATTTAGGTGAGCTTTATACCGCTTGTAATCGTGCATAGGCCGTTACTAACCATTTACTGCCAAGGTCGTCAAAGTTTACTTGTACGCGAGATTGCGCGCCACTGCCTTCGTAATTAAGTACGGTACCAATACCAAATTTAGCATGTAAAACTCGTTGTCCTAAGTTAAAGCCACTGTCTTCAAATGCGGCATGACTAACTGATGCGCTAAAACGTCCGGCGGCAGGTGGGCGAGAAACCTGTGTTTTAATACGGATTTCTTCTACGCAGTCCTCAGGTATTTCGCGTAAAAAGCGTGATGGGCTATGGTATTTTTCTTGCCCGTATAAACGGCGACTCTCAGCATGGCTAATATATAACTTATCCATTGCTCGTGTCATGCCTACATAACAAAGGCGGCGCTCTTCTTCTAAGCGACCCGACTCTTCGTTGCTTTGCTGAGAAGGGAACATGCCTTCTTCTACGCCTACCATAAACACTAGCGGAAACTCTAAGCCTTTAGCTGAGTGAAGCGTCATCATTTGTACGGCGTCTTCGTGTTCTTCTGCTTGTCCTTCACCTGACTCAAGTGATGTATGCGCTAAAAAGCCTTGTAGTGGTGAGCTGTACTCTTCGTCTTCAGGCAGCTCATACTGATCACACGCACTAATTAGCTCTTCTAAGTTTTCTACGCGAGCACGGCCTTTTTCACCTTTTTCGGCTTGGTACATTGCCATCAAGCCTGAGGTTTGAATTGTGTACTTGGCTTGCTCATGCAAAGTTAGATCGCTAATTTTATCTTCTATTTGTTCAACGAGTTCTACAAACTTACTTACTGCACCAGAAGCACGACCAGATAAATGCTGTTGTTCTACAATTGCTTTTGCGGCATACCAAAGCGGTAACGATTCTGCTCGTGCACAATCGCGTATATGGCTCAATGTTTTATCGCCAATACCGCGTGCAGGCGTATTAATTACACGCTCAAACGCGGCATCGTCTTGACGATTACCTACTAGGCGTAAGTACGACAACGCATCTTTAATTTCTTGTCGTTCGAAGAATCGCATACCACCATAAATACGGTATTTTAAGCCTTCTTGTAGCATGGCCTCCTCGAGTACACGAGATTGCGCGTTACTACGGTATAAAATTGCGGCATCTTGTAGGGCATTACCTGCATTTAACCAGCTTCGTAGTTTGCTACTTACAAAGCGTGCTTCGTCTAATTCATTAAATGCTGCATAAATAGAAATTGGCTCGCCGTCGTTACCGTCGGTCCATAAGCTTTTACCCATACGCTCTGAGTTATTTTGAATTAATGCATTAGACGCTTTCAAAATAGTTGCTGTTGAACGGTAGTTTTGTTCAAGACGAATGGTTTCTGCGCTAAAGTCAGTTAAAAATCGTTTAATATTTTCGATTTTAGCACCGCGCCAACCGTAAATACTTTGGTCATCGTCGCCTACAATCATGATACTGCTTGTATCGCCTGCAAGTAACTTTAACCATGCATATTGAATGGTATTTGTATCTTGGAACTCGTCTACGAGCATATGTGCAAAGCGTTGCTGGTAATGACGTAGTAACGTAGGGTTATTTTTTAACACTTCGTAGCTGCGTAGTAATATTTCGGCAAAATCAACTAAGCCAGCTCTGTCACAGGCTTCTTGATAGGCGGCGTAAACACGCAGCATCATTTGCTCGTTAATATCGTATGCTTGAATATCTTTAGGGCGAAGTGCTTCATCTTTTTTGGCGCTAATGTACCAGCCAAATTGTTTAGCAGGCCATTTTTTATCATCGATATTCATCGATTTTAATAAGCGCTTGATCATCCGAAGTTGATCGTCAGAGTCTAAAATTTGAAAGGCTTCTGGTAGGTTAGCTTCACGATGATGAGCACGTAAAATACGATGCGACAAACCATGGAACGTACCAATCCACATACCACCTACAGGGGCTTTTAGTGTTTCTTCAACGCGGCTGCGCATTTCTTTAGCCGCTTTATTAGTAAAGGTTACGGCAAAAATACTGTAAGCAGATGCTTGCTCAACTTGCATAAGCCACGCAATACGATGAACTAACACTCGTGTTTTACCAGACCCAGCACCTGCTAATACCAGCATGTTTTGTAGTGGGGCTGCAACGGCATCGCGTTGTTTGTCATTTAAGCCATCGAGTAATTGTGAAACGTCCATCGTTACGCCTTTTTAATCAATATTGTGGGCAGTATAACAGGTGTTTTTGTTAGGCTAAATAAAATACTGTTTTTATAAACAGCTATTTATAAAATAGCCTTAAAAACGAGTAACTTGATAATTTTTTGAACAAACAAAAAAGCGTAAACGCACAATAAAAATTGCTAATTTGACCTAAAGTTAGCAAAATTTACTAACTCTCTAAATCTAGGGTAATTTAACTAATTGATTTGTAAGCTTTAATAAATTGGCATAGAGTGTGTAAGTAAATAATTATAAAATCAAATAAATACAGAGGTTAGTATGGCAGATCAAGGTTCTGGCGGTAACGTAATCGCAGCATTATGTAATATATTTTTTCCTGGTTTAGGGCAGTTAGTGCAAGGGCGTATTTTAGCGGCTATATTTTTTGCACTCGCTATTATAATAAGTTACGCACTAATTTATGTGCTTGTAGGTTTTGTACTAGTGCCTATTATTTACTTATGGTCGATTATTGACGCAGCGCGTTATAGATCGCGAAGTTAACGGCTTTAAAGTTGAGTAAAATAGCGCCCTTGTGGCGCTATTTTACTTTATATGTCCTGTGGTTTGCGGGCGTTTACGTATATAATTACGCAATTAAAGATTTACAGGCAAACCCTATGGAATATCAATTTATTCGCGACCCTATTAGTGGGCTACGTATTAAAATAAGTAGTGAACACGCTATTATTGGTCGCTGGCTAAACGAAGAAATAGGCAAAGACAAAGTAGCCATGGTGCTAGCGCTTATTGCATCGGTAAGTTCAAGCTATGAGCCGCTAACGCTAAAAGGCCAAGAAATAGATTTAATATTAACCAAAGATGAAGCACTGTTTGAAGCCCATGCGCTTCATCAAGACAGCGAAGACCTAATAGCGTATCAGGATGACGATTTAGCGCTTGAAGAAAATGGTTTAAGTAGTGGTTGTGGCTTTGAAGATTTCATTGATTTAATTGATTCATGGCATGAGTTTACGACGTCACGATAAACATAATTAGCACACTAATAAAAATATACAGCAATGCAAAATCAGCATTTTATCTGTATTATTCTGTTTATAAACTTATTCAAAGTAGAAAGTGAAAATGAGAAATATTGATTTAAAAATTATAGATAAGCGCCTAGGCACTGAATTCCCATTACCAAAATATGCAACAGAAGGTTCTGCTGGTATTGACCTTAGGGCTTGTATTGAAGCCGATCTAGTTTTAGAACCTGGGCAAGTTGAGCTAATTCCATCTGGTTTTGCTGTACATATGAAAGATAATGGTCTTGCCGCTACTATAATCCCTCGCTCAGGATCTGGTCATAAGCATGGCTTAGTCATGGGTAATTTAGTTGGGCTTATTGACTCAGATTATCAAGGGCAAATATTTATTTCTCTTTGGAATCGCAGTAATAAAACATATACAGTTGAAGTGGGTGAAAGAATAGCTCAGCTTGTGTTTGTACCGATTGTACAAGTAGGTTTTAACGTTGTTAACGAATTTGATGCGACTGAGCGTGGTGAAGGTGGTTTTGGTAGTTCAGGTAAAATTTAATTCGAAATATAGAGTAGCAGTTTACTTAGCTGCTACTTGATTTTATAAAAGTATTCGTGACTACCTTGCCTATATAGATTAGGAATGGATTGAACCAGTTCAAAACCTTTGGATTGTAATAGAGGCGATAGTTCACTTTGCCTTTCATTAGATACAGTAATAAATGTTTTATCTGAGTCTAATTGACTTATAGCTTTGTCCATTAGCTTCGAACCAATCCCCATATCTCTATATTCAGGAGCTACGTAAAAGGTTGAAATCTTTTTTTCATCTTCGTGTGTTTTTAATAGGGCGGCGCCTAAGATATGCTCACTATTGTAAGCAAGTAATATACTTCGAGTACCTAAGTCTATATTCCTTCTAACTTTAAAGTTAAGCCAAGAATCAAAATTTGGGTATAGTGTGCTAACATCACTTAAAAAGCTTCGTAATTTAGGGAAGTTTACACTTTCACAATTTTCAATAATGATGGTTGGTTTTATCACTACATTTACTTTATTCATTCGAAACTCCCCTTGTTTTATCTGTTGGCCTATCATCTTTAAACAACAAGTCATTTAAAGATCTTTGATTATAATTACTGCATATTACAGTCTTAGCACATGTTACAGGCTTTTCTACTTTTTGCCAAAAAAAGTTGACTGTTAACCCAGAAATAATACCGATTAGGGCCGATAAAAGCAGTATAGCAATTACTTGTTGTAATCTTATCGGCTTGCTAGAGAATTTCGAAAAAGCAGAGAAGTGATCGATGCCTTCATCATCTTTGTTGAACCAATGATAAATTAATAATGGGTTGCTATACACATTTACTTCATTATCAAGATCAAGATATTTGCTCCATAAATCATTTTCTAATATACGGCACCTTTTATAAGGAGAGTGAGACATCTTATGTTCAGCCCTGCTTTCCTGTATAAGAAAAAAGTGTATTTTTTTTATGTAGCTCGTGTCCTCAAGTTTCTTTCTTATACTAGGCGGTAGGTTTCTTGTTTCATTAACCCTAAAGTCAACTATTTCCATTACTTCGTGATCATTTGTTACTGATTTGAAAGATGGTTTTTCAATAGTCATAAAATTTTGTTTAGAGGATTTATTTAACTCAATCCTGAATCGAAAATACCCATCTCTTCCAGCTTCCAGTTTATTACTAAATAAAAGTATAGGAAAAGTAACAATGCATCCATCTGCTTCTTTTTTAATTTTTATACTCGTTTGTAGCTCAGTAAAAAATCTTATAGGCTGATCATTCTTCTTTGATGAAAAATCTATATCCTTGTAGCTCAAAGTTTCATTTGGACTTGTGGCTTTAATTGGGCAATTAAATACAGCAGATATTAATTCATCTGATTCGCAAACTCTTTTTCCTAACTCAAATTTGAACGGATGATCTTCATTGGTTGCTTCAAATGGAAAATAAAAAGATATAGAATCCAATTTAGTTGCATTTTCTAAGGATTTAATTTGTACGCCTATATCCAGATAACTAATAGGCTTATAGCCAAAAGAGTAAGGTTTTTTAGCCTTTAAAGACCAAAAATTAAAGTGGAGTTCTATATCATATTCTTTAGGTTGCGAATCATTAGATCCATCTAACCAAAAAGCAAGACTCTTTGCCAATTTGAGGTTCCTATGTTTTATCAAAGCAAAACGATTATATTAAGTATTAAACCTGTTTTTGTGCAAGAAATCTACAATAAAAACAAGTTGGTAGAATTAAGAAAGAAAATCGGTAAGAAATTTATATCAGGCAATAAAATAATTATTTATTCAACATCTCCGGTCAAAGCCATCACAGGACAGGCTTTAATAGCAAAGATAGAAAGAGTAAGTGTTGATAATATTATAGGTCAGCATTTAGAAAATGCATGTATAGATGAGAAAGCTTGCCGCGCATATTTTAACGGAAGTGATTTTGGTTTCTTAATTTGGTTAGAAGATGTATTTGAATTTGAAAATGCATTACCGTTATTAGAATTAAAAAGTATTAATTTTTTTGCGCCGCAATCGTTTGCTTATGCGAGTGACACCTTAATAAAAAAAGTGAACGAAAAATGCTTGTTATAGGTCTCTTTGGAATATCCGGTTCCGGTAAAAGTTATGTTACACAAAAAATCAATATTAACAATCTGGTATGTACTCGAGCTTCCTCATTACTGAGTGAAAAAAAGAGGCCAATTAATTTAGAGCTTTTAGACCGTTCAATTATCAATGATAATCAAGTTGCGTTATTAACTCTATTTAATGACTTCAAAGAGTTGCATAGTGGTTGCGATGTTTTGATTGAGTTGCACAATATTGTCGAGACTCTAAATGGCCATGAAGTATTACCTGAGTCTGTGATACATGGTTTGGAACTAGATGCAGCTATTTTTTATGAAGTTAGCCCAAAGCAGCTATTCACACAAAGAGAACTAGATACAAAAAAAATTAGAAAAAAAATAACTTTGAAAGAGTTATCACGATTACAAACACTATCAAAAAGCATATTTCTTAATACTTTTAGCAATACGAATACTAAAATAAAAGTTATCCAAGACAATTATTTGAGTGAATCTTTATTGTTTATCGAGGAGCTTAAGTATAATTTTTAAGAAGATAACGAGCATTTAGTTGAAGTAGTTAAAAGCCTTGATACAGAACATGCAGATTTTGCAAAGTTAGTATACCAAGGCCTTGAAGCGCGTTACCCAAAAATCTAGCCCACGTAAACTGCGTTAAATAATCTTACGATAGTCGGTAACACTCAGGTAATCGGCTATTTCGTTATGTGGTTGCTGGCTATCAGGGTTAGCAACTGCAAGTAAGTGCTCGATGCCGTATTCTCGTGCGGCATTTAATACCGGCACACTGTCATCTACAAACAAAGTGCGCTGCTTATTAAACGCTAAGTCTTTTTGTACTTGGTGCCACAAACTTTGTTGCTCTTTACTTACTCCATATTCATGAGTCGACACTACGCCATCTAGGTAGTTATCAATCGCTGTATGCTCAAATTTAAGCATGACACTCTCAGGGTGGGCGTTGGTAAGTAAAATTAACTCTTTGCCTGCTTTTTTAAGCTCAGTTAAAAAATGAGGTACGTCTTCGCGCATTTTAATTAAATGCTGAGACTCTCGTTTAAGCTCCATTATAGGCAAGCTTAATTGCTGCTCCCAATAATCTAAACAATACCACTGTATTTGACCGCTCACAGCTTGATAGCGTTTTAAAATATCTGCTTTAGCTGCATCTAGGCTAATGCCCCTTGCTAATGCGTGTTGCGCAGGAATAACGTTAAGCCAAAAATGACTGTCGTAATGTAAATCGAGTAATGTTCCATCCATGTCGAGCAAAACGGTATCGATTTTTGACCAATTTAACATAGGAATTTCAACTTATAAGGTTTATTATTGAACTAACTGCCATGATAGCAAATTAACGCCAATGACACAGAAAAAGCACCCAACACCACCACAAATCCTCAGTAACAATGTTGTTGCTAAAAGTCGCCTGTTTACTGTGGAGTCTTTAGAGTTAAAGTTTTCTAATAACGAAAAGCGCCAGTATGAGCGAATTCGCGGCGGTGGCCGGGGAGCAGTGATGATTGTTCCGTTAAGTGCAGATAATGAGTTACTACTTGTACGTGAATACTGTGCGGGCACAAACAATTACCAGTTAGGTTTTCCTAAAGGCTTAATCGATCCGGGCGAAACCCCAGAGCAAGCTGCTAACAGAGAGCTTAAAGAAGAAATTGGCTTTGGCGCTGAGTATTTTAAACCATTAAGAACAGTAACAATGGCGCCGAGTTACTTTAATGCCACAATGCATATTTTATTTGCTAAGCAATTATACCCTCAAACCCTTATTGGTGACGAACCTGAGCCGCTTGTTGTTGTTAAGTGGCCATTAACTCAGTGGCAGTCATTATTAGAGCAAGAAGATTTTACCGAAGCACGCAGTGTTGCAGCTTTGCTATTATTAGATAAGTATTTAGCGTCTGGAGCTGCCGATGAATAAATTAATCGAACCGTGTATTGAATTAGCTGAGCGTGCTGGCGATGCAATTATGGCCATTTATAAAAAAGGCGATATTGGCCAACAAGAGAAATCAGATAACACGCCTGTTACCAAAGCTGATTTAGCAGCAAATGACGTACTGGTTGCTGGATTAAAAGTCTTAGCGCCCGATATTCCTATTATGTCGGAAGAAACACCTATACCAGCACTCGCTGACAGACAAAACTGGCAGCGTTATTGGTTGCTCGATCCGATGGATGGTACAGGCGAATTTATTTTAGAAAGTGGCGACTTTGCAGTAAACATTGCATTGATTGAAAATAACCACCCAGTGCTAGGGGTTATTCATTGGCCTGCCAAAAGTGTGACTTATTTTGCTACAGCTAAAAATGGTGCTTTTAAACGTGAAAACTCAATTGATAAGCAAATATCTGTAGCGCCACCAGAGAACTTAACGCTTGCAGTGAGCCGCCGCCAAAAAATAGAAGCGGTGAGCCAGTATTTAAATAGTCAGTTTACAACGATTGCTGTTGGCTCCTGTTCTTTAAAAGCTTGTATCGTTGCAGAAGGCAAAGCAGATTGCTTTTTAAGAATTGGCCCAACGGGTGAGTGGGATACAGGTGCTTCGCAAGTTATTATTGAGGAAGCCGGTGGCTGTATTACCGATGCAGAATTTAACCCGTTAACGTACAACCAGCGCGAGAGTACTGAAAACCCTGACTTTATAGTAATGGGACATCCTGATTGGGAATGGCAAAAAATGATAAATCCACACCAAAGATTGAGCGCAGAATAGCGCTTTGGTTGCTTTTTGTTCACTTGAACAACATTAAGTAGTTTAAGCCTTGCATTATATGTTTATTCCTATATAGTAGCGCTCTCTTCAAGGCAGGCTCGTAAATATTACGAAAATGTTTTAAAGAAATTACAGGCGCGGGATGGAGCAGTCTGGTAGCTCGTCGGGCTCATAACCCGAAGGTCGTCGGTTCAAATCCGGCTCCCGCAACCAATATTTTTATTGAAATTTGGTGCAATAGGTAGTTTTAAAAGGTCGTCGGTTCACTCTTCACCTTCACAACTCCCGCAACCAATTTCCTTAGGGATTGAGGTTACTGTAAACTCTAACTTAAGAGGTTAAATAAAGTAGTCGATAGACTTAAAATATACAGGCGCGGGATGGAGCAGTCTGGTAGCTCGTCGGGCTCATAACCCGAAGGTCGTCGGTTCAAATCCGGCTCCCGCAACCAATTTTTTATAAAGATTTAGTGCAGTAGGTAGCTTAAAAAGGTCGTCGGTTCACTTTCCACCTTCACAGCTCTCGCAATAAATTTTTAATTGGAAGCCAAGTTGTAATGTACGCAACTTAAAACAAGTCTACAAATTTCAGGCGCGGGATGGAGCAGTCTGGTAGCTCGTCGGGCTCATAACCCGAAGGTCGTCGGTTCAAATCCGGCTCCCGCAACCACTGAAATTAAATATCTAAAAAATTAGAACAAAATCGCACTCTTTATTGAGTGATTTTTTGCGTTTGGAGTTTAATAAATTATTATAAATTTAAATCCACTGTTACTGCGTAAAACACTTTGCACAAGTAAGCGAAGGTCGTCGGTTCGCTTTTTACAAACTCAAGCTCCCGCAGCCACTGAAATTAAATATCTAAAAAATTAAAACAAAATCGCACTCTTTATTGAGTGATTTTTTGCGTTTGGAGTTTAATAAATTATTATAAATTTAAATTCACTGTTACTGCGTAAAACACTTTGCACAAGTAAGCGAAGGTCGTCGGTTCGCTTTTTACAAACTCAAGCTCCCGCAGCCACTGAAATTAAATATCTAAAAAGTTAAAAAAAATCGCACTCTTTATTGAGTGATTTTTTGCGTCTGAAGTTTGGTAAAATTCTTTATATTCTGCTTTATTTAATGACTTTCCTCTAATACCTGTAGCCTTTAACAAATAAATTTTTTAAAAGAGAATTTTATGTTAAAACGGTTAAAATATTTTAAGTAACAATACACATGACAGAACTTTATCACTGGTTTGATTTAATAGGCATTGCGGTGTTTGCTGTATCGGGCACTTTATTAGCGTACGAGAAAAAAATGGATGGCTTTGGAGTCGTAGTTTTAGCTACGGTAACCGCAATTGGTGGTGGTACAGTACGAGACCTAATTTTAGACGCTCCTGTGTTTTGGTTACACGATCAAAGTTACTTTTTAGCCATACTCGCTTCAGTATTTGTTACAACACGCCTTATAAATAAGCAAAAGCCGATACCTCATTATATTTTACAAACAGCGGATGCGTTTGGCTTAGCTTTTTTTGCCGTAATGGGGGCGCAAAAAGCGCAACTTGCTGGTATGCCTGATATGACAGCGGTAATAATGGGTGTAATTACAGGCTGCTTTGGTGGATTAATTCGAGATGTACTTGCCCGTGAAATCCCTATGTTATTAAAAGGTGAGCTTTACGCTATTACCTGCATAGCGGGAGGCACTGTTTATACACTTAGTATTGGTATTTCGTTAGCAACCGAAGTGGCAATGATATTAGGTATGTTAATGACCTTATTACTTCGTTTAGCTGCAATAAAGTGGCAAATCACATTACACGTTTTTAAATATCCTGACTAAACTGGTGTAATCACACCATTTACTAGGATAAGGAATGTCTTTAGCTCGTATATTTTCTCGTGCCCAAGTGGGTATAAGCGCCCCTGAAGTTATTGTAGAAGTTCACCTAGGAAATGGTTTACCCGCTTTTCATATTGTAGGCCTGCCCGAAGCGTCAGTTAAAGAGTCGAAAGATAGAGTGCGTAGTGCGCTCGAAAACTCTCAATTTGGCTTCCCCGATCAACGAATAACCGTAAATTTAGCCCCTGCTGATTTGCCAAAAGATGGCGGGCGGTTTGATCTTGCAATTGCTGTGGGTATTTTAGTCGCCTCTGGACAGATAGTGTGTCCTGATATTCATAAATACGAGTTTTATGGTGAGCTTGCACTTAATGGTGAGGTGCGTGGTGTGAATGCTATTTTACCTTCGGTACTTGCTGCAAAAGAGCAAGATCGCTGCTGCTTTTTACCCTTTGCAAATGACAGTCTAGCAAGCCTAGTTAATGGCGTTAAACGCAAAGCCGTCAGTTCTATTCAAGAAGTGTGGGGGGACTTACTTAATCAACAACCCTTGCCATTAAATATAGAGTACCCCGACTGTACGCAAGCCCCTGACTTTTTGCTCGATTTAAGCGATGTGAAAGGTCAGCCAGGCGCAAAGCGAGTATTAGAAATCGCCGCAGCTGGCGGGCATAATTTACTTTTTTTAGGCCCCCCAGGCACTGGTAAATCAATGTTGGCCCAGCGAATGGCAACTATAATGCCTACTATGTCGGACGATGAAGCTATTTCGACTGCTGCGCTTTACTCTATTATTGGGCAATCTATAGATTTAACTAATTGGCGACAGCGGCCATTTCGTAACCCGCATCATACGTGCTCAGCGGTTGCTTTGGTTGGTGGCTCATCAAACCCTAAACCGGGTGAAATTTCATTGGCACATAATGGAGTGCTTTTCTTAGACGAATTACCAGAGTTTGAGCGTAAGGTGCTTGATTCACTGCGTGAGCCGATGGAGACTGGTACGGTTACTATTTCACGTGCAGCTAGGCAAATGGAGTTCCCAGCGCAGTTTCAGCTTATAACCGCATTAAACCCAAGTCCAACAGGGAGCCATACTGATAAGCGAGCAACTCCCGATCAAGTTATGCGTTATTTATCGCGCGTGTCGGGGCCTTTTATTGACCGTATTGATTTACAAATAGAGCTTCCTCGGTTAACGAGTGTTGAATTACAAAGCACTCAGCCGGAGGAAAGTAGCGCTGAGGTTAGAGTAAGAGTTGAAGCGGCTTATTACCTACAGTTAAAACGCCAAGGTAAGGTTAATGCGAGGCTTAATAATAAAGAAATGAGTGTGCACTGCGTATTAGCGCCTGCAGAGTTGCAGTTCTTAGCCAGAGCAAGCGAGAAGCTGTCTTTATCGCCACGTTCTTATCATCGAGTGATAAAAGTGGCGCGTACTATTAGTGATTTAAAAGGCGCTGAAAATATTAGTTTAAATGAGCTTAAAGAGGCACTTAATTACCGTGCTTTTGAGCGCCTTATTGCGCAATTGACTAAGTATTAAATAGAAAGCATATAACCTTTACCGCGTACGGTAACAATGCGTTTCTGATCTTTTTCGTCATTTAACTTTTTACGTAAACGACCAATAAGTACATCAACAGTGCGATCATTTGGGCTCCAATCTGGCTGGCCTATTTCTTCTGATATTTTTTCGCGGGAAGTTGCTTTACCTGCATTACTAATTAAACAAATCAGCACTTTATGCTCGGCTTCAGTTAAGCGTGATTCAACGCCCGCAGCAGTAATTAATGTGCGGTTATCGGGATGAAGCTTAAAGTCAGCATACTCTATAAACTCTTCGCTTTCGTCGTCTTCTAGGTTAACGGCAACACGCTTATAGAGCGCGCGCATGCGTAGCTCCAACTCAAGTAAATCGACGGGCTTACAAATATAGTCGTCAGCACCTTGAGCAAGACCAGCAATACGATCGGCTTGGGAGTCACGACTCGATAATACAATAACGCCAATATCGGTCAGTGTGTTTAATTCTTTTGCGAGCTGAAGACCATCGCGCTTAGGTAAAACAATGTCAATTATGGCTAATGATATAGCACCGCGCAGGTTTACTCGCTGCTTTACAATGCTAAGTGCATCAGCGCCAGTGGGGTCTACCTCTATTGTAAATTCGGTATCTGCAAAGTGATTTTGGATGCGTTTAACGAGTAGTTCATCGTCTTCAACCAATAAAACATTAATAGCCATAGTACTTTATTTTGAATGCTTATAGCCTTATATGGTAGCACCATTAGGTAAATGCTGAGAAGGGTGTTTAGTCGTTTTAGGTAACTTAATATTTCAAAAGAGAGAAAGGCGTTATGAGAGGATGAGATTAGCACCTTTAAACTAATTCAAAGGTGCTAAATAATTAATACTGCTATTAATAAACCTGTATTAAGTCGTTATTTTTAAGGTCCAGGCTCAGTCATTTTTATACATGGAGTCCCACCATTGAGGCTCGTCTTTTAGTTTTTTATCAAAATATGCGAGCATGGTGTTCCACCAATTAAATCGTTTATCGCGTGCAAAAATTTGGTGGTCGGCGCCTTTGTATTCTATTAACTCTACATCTTTATTAAGCAGTTTAAGCGCAGTGTACATTGTTAAGCTCTCGCCAACAGGTACATTGGTATCGCTATCACCATGAAGAAGTAGCATAGGTGTTGTTACTTTGTCGGCATGAAATACAGGACTATGTTGGCTGTACAGCTCAGAGTTATTCCACGGGAAGCTATTTTTTGATGCTTCGCCAGAATATAAGTAACCCCACCAACCTTCACCCCAATACGAGGTAATATTAGAAATACCCGCATGAGCTATTGAAGCACTAAATATATCGGTTTTAGTTGCTAATAACATGGTCATGAAGCCACCGTACGATGCCCCTAAGTTACCTACTTTTTTACTATCAACATAGTCGTATTTCTTTAAAAAGGCTTGCGTGCCTTCGATAATATCGTCTGCAGTGTAGTCGCCCCAGGCATTAACATGCTGCGCTGAAAACTTTTGTCCAAACCCTGTTGCGCCAGTAGGTTGTACTACATAAACAACGTAGCCATTTTCTGCCCATAAGTTAAACGGGTAACGACCTGTAAAACCACGCGTAACTGGTGAAGTGCCGCCGTAATAATACACGAGCGCCGGGTGCTTTTTAGTTTTATCTAAATTGCTAGGAATATAAACGCGGCCAGTTATTTCAACCCCATGTTTATTTTTAAAATTAAACTCTTCTAATGTAGGGAGTCGTGTATTTGCATAGCTACTTGGTTTTGAATCCCATATTAAATCTATTTTATTTTTACTTACGTTAAGGCGCTTTAGTTGTTGTGGCGCTAAAGCGTTAGTGCCACTTAATAAAATTTCGGTATTACGGTCGTGCGAGTAACTAAATTTTTCAACAATATCCAATCCTGTATTTAACTTTTTAAAGCGCTGTTTACTTAAATCAAATAGGTAAAGTGGTTGAGTGTCTTGCTCTGTTACTTTAATGAGCGCATCGCCGTTTTCTAAAACGTGCAGTTGGCCAATAGCAGAATCGAATTGTTTACTAAGTGCTTTTACGTTTTTACCGCCTTCAGTAAGTAGGTAAAGTTGCCCGTCGTAGTTATTAGCAAGCATTGCTTTTGGTAGAGCTCTACCTGCGCCATTTTTAAAGTCAGGGCCTGCAACTACATAAGTATCTTTATTTGCGTATTTGGCTAAATTAAACGTTTTGAATTTACCAAGCGATGAAAGCTTGTTTGATTTTAAATCGAGTTCGACTAACTCTGTTTCAGGGTGGGTTGATGCTTGCATTGCCATTACTGGGCGGCTCATTAATATTTTGCCACGGTTACTATTTGAATCTTCAAGGCTGTAAGAAAGAGGACCTTGGCTAAGTGCTTTTGTTAAACCACTTTTAGTATCAAGCATATAAATTTGGCTGGTGGTACGTGCATACGACCAGCGATCTTGTAGACCTTTATAGTGCTTGGTTAAGCTGTTAGTGCTCTCAGGTGATTTAGACCAGCTAAACAAAAGACTGGTGTCGTTATAAAAGGTAAAGCCATTGGCTCCTTCTAAATCGTTTGCTAATGTTTTTATTGAGAAGTTTTTACGGTTAAGTTGTTTAAGCTCACCATTTAACAAATACACTAAATATTGGTTATCTGGACTCCAAATAATGTTACTTGGTTGGCCTGCTTCGAAGCGATAAAGCGTTTGATTATCTGCATCTTTAAGTACAGTAACGGTATTTGCTTGGTTTTGTGTTTTATCGCTATAAGTGCGCGTGGTAGTAACGTACTGCTTGGCATTAGGTGCGAGTGATAATTGGCTAATTGTAGGGGCGTCAAACAGTTGTTTTGCAGATAAACGTTTTGTTTGTGAAGTGCTAAGCGTAATTTTATCAACCTCGCTTTTAGGTGCAAAATCAAGCGTTACGTCGCGCCAATTAGCTACTTGCTGAGCTACTATTAAAACAGTGTGAGTACTGTTATTCAAAGCTAGCTTATAGCTATTTTTATCGCCAGTTTGTAGTTCACCATTAATAAATAACTGACCTTGCTCGAGCCCTTTTAAGGTAAGCGTACCTTGTGTGAAGCGGGTTGTTTCAATATTAAATTTTAGTGCTTGTAACCCACCTAGAGTAAGTGCATTAATTTTATTAAATGGTTGCCAATTTTGTTTTTTCCCAAATACAGAAAAGCTCTCTGAGTCTGCTTGTAATTGCGGTAATAGGTTGTTAATAATGGTCTCACCGTGAGGTGTTTGAAAAGGCTTTAACTGCATGTCTTCGGCAAGTGGGCCGATAAATTGAATTTTTGATTTATCCAATGGTGCTGCTATTGCTGCAAAGCTTAAGCTACTAAGCGTTAAAAGAGTTGCTGCGCGTTTGACTAGCTTATTTTGATGACACCAAGGTGCGCTAAATTTCATTATTGTGCCTATTATTATTGGAAGTTTGGTCAAATATAGCATGTATTGTTACTATGCTTACATACCGAATATAGAGGAGAGAAAGTGACTTTACTGATAGTTTATATGGTAGTGGCGATTGTGATATCGTTTTTATGTTCTGTGATGGAGGCTGTGCTATTAAGTATTTCGCCCAGTTATGTTGCATCACTTAGAAAAGAGCATCCTGAGCTTGCTAAACGGCTCGAAAAGCTTAAAAACAATATAGATCAGCCTTTAGCTGCTATTTTAACTTTAAATACAGTTGCTCACACTGCTGGTGCTGCCGGAGTGGGGGCACAAGCTGCCGTCGTATTTTCCGACGCAGCTGTGGGTATTGCATCAGCTATTATGACGTTACTTGTATTAATTCTTTCTGAAATTATTCCTAAAACATTAGGTGCTAATTACTGGCGAGCTTTAACGCCAAGTGTGACCTATTCATTACGCTTTTTAGTTATATCCTTAAAGCCTTTTGTTTGGTTTGCACAAAAGCTCACTAACCTGATGAGGCCAGAGCACAACGAAGCGTATTACATCCGTCAAGAAATAGAGGCTATGGCTGATATAGGCACTGAATCAGGGGCGCTTCATCAAGATGAGTCTGAAATAATTCGTAACCTATTGCACTTTAGACATGCAAAGTTATGCGATTTAATGACACCTCGTACGGTCATTTTTAAAGTTCATAAAGATTTGACTGTTAATCAGTATTTAAACGATCACGGCTCGTCATCATTTTCTCGTATATTGGTATTTGATAAAGACAGCGACGATATTGTAGGGTTTGTGCATAAAAACGATATTATGCTGGCATTTCACCGTTTAGGTACTGATTACAAAATTAGCAAATTGATTAAGCCCATTTATACGGTGCCAACCTCTCAGAATGTATCGTCATTACTGCAAACTCTTTTAACAAAGCGCACACATATATGCTTAGTTGTTGATGAGTACGGTGACGTACAAGGAATTGTAACGCTAGAGGATATGATTGAAGCTTTAATGGGATTAGAAATCGTAGATGAGCGTGACCAATCAACTAATATGCGAGCAGTAGCTAAGCAACGTTGGCACAAACGCTTAGCAAGTAGTGCGCATATAGTCAGTGAAGAAGATAAGCACACTCGGGGTGATAATTAGCTAACAGGCCCCGAGTAAATATTAGTACCGCTTTAAGCGGGGCTGCCATCAGTTCTTAGCCAATTTTTAGCCCAATCTATAAATTCATTTTTGGGTTTAGGAGAGCTATATAGAAAGCCTTGTATGGTTAAGTCTTTTTTATAGTGTTTTAGATAGGCAAGCTCTTCTGGTCGTTCAACACCCTCGGCTACTAAATCTAAATGCTCTTTGTTCGTGATATTAACCAATGAACTAACAATAACCTGAGAAAATAAGTCAGTTTCTATATTACTAATGAGGGAGCGATCTATTTTAATTTCAGTAAAGGGTAGGTTTCTGAGTTGGTTTATATTAGTAAAACCAACACCAAAGTCGTCAAGCGACACTCCAAAACCATGCATTCTTAATCTGTTTAATGTTTCAAGCTGTGCGAGGCTTGAGAGTGCATGCTGTTCTGTTATTTCAATAATAATGTTACTAGGAGTGAGTTGATTAAGCTCTAAAATTAGCAGTAATTTATCTGGACAATTTAGATCATCAAGTTGGATAGGTGATAAGTTAAATGCCATTTTAAAATCGTGACCGAGCTGTGCTTTTATATTTGAAAATTCGCTGGTGGCCTTTTCAAAAAGAGAGAATGTAATTTGATTAATTAAATTGTACTGCTCAGCAAGGCTAATAAAGCGATTTGGTAAAATAATGCTACCATCCTTACTTGATACAATCCGCGCCAGTATTTCAACACTCTCTATTTTATTATTAATCGCATTAACTTTAGGTTGATAAAAGGGTGTTACCTCATCATTTTTTAATGCCTTAATAAGTTCACTTTTTGAGATCAGGCTCTCTCTTAATAAAGTGTGACAATTTAATTTTGCTACTTTGGTAAGTAATTTTCTCATTTTGGATAGTTGAACAGGTTTTGGTATATTACCAATCAGGTGTGCGTTGTGTTGTTTTGCCAGATCAGCTGCTAGGCTAATTACTTTATGGTCCATTTCAGACACAATAATTATTCCGCCTTGATAATTTAATGCTCCGAGATGTCGTATTAATTCCATTCCATCCATTTCAGGCATATTGAGATCGGTGAAAACAGCGTCAAAGCGGTTTATGTCATTGGCTACTTTTTCGAGTGCCTCGGCAGCACTTAAGCAGGTAACAACTTTTTCAGACATATCTAATTCACTGAGTATGGCTTCCATAATTATCAAAATTGCCTTTGAATCATCAACGACTAAAATATTTGGTACCATTTTCTTCATTGTTATCCCTTTCAAAATAAGGCGTATTATTACTATAAAAGTAGTAGTATTTTTTGCGTTTGTCAGTTTTAAATAATTTTATTTAAAAAGTTACTAACTACCGTTACTCGTGTTTTTTAGCCGATTCGGTATACTAACGCCATTGTTTTAAACGGTTTTAATTATGATAAGAATAGATCTTACTTTAGCTGAACAGCCTTTTTCATTTATGGTTTCAGGGCAAAAGATTGTACAAGTTTTTCATGCTCAACAAGCCATTACCTTTGATAATCCTCGTGAAAACTATTATCAATTTACTTACGACAACAAAGTAATAGGTATTGATACAGAGGCAGTGGAAGAGCAAAGCATTTCGCTATTTGTAGATGAGCAATTTGCAACACAACTTGCGTTACCTGCCCCGGTAAATGCAGCACCTAAAAAAGGCTTTTTAGGATTAGCAGCATTAGGTTTTAAGCTTTTTAAAAGTGCCAAGGTAATTAAAGTAGTGCTTGCAGGGGCTTCTGTTGCAGGCTATGCGTGGTTATTTAGTATCGAATTTGCACTAATGCTAATTGGTTGTTTGGTCGTACATGAGTACGGACATGTGCGCGCAATGAAATACTTTGGCATAAAAACCAAGGGCATTTACCTAATCCCATTTGTGGGTGGACTCGCTGTTAGTGACGATAAAATAACAACGCGTTGGCAAGATGTAGTTATATCACTAATGGGGCCTGCATTTGGTTTAATTACTTCTGTATTGGGCGTGGTTTTATATTATGCCACAGAGATGGAAATATTTGCCGGTGTGGCGGTGCTTAGTGCGTTATTAAATTTATTTAACTTGTTACCAATTTTACCGCTTGATGGTGGGCATGTATTAAAAAGTATCAGTTTTTCAATGCGTTCATGGATTGGTTTGAGCGTATGTTTACTCGGGGTACTATTTGGCTTATGGCTGAGTTACACATTTGGTTTGATGTTACTGGTATTCTTTTTGTTTGTCGGTGCGCTGGAGATTGTATTTGAATGGCGAGGCCGTCACTATTCACATTTGATGCCGCTAGATAAATATGGCCAAGGCTTTTCAGCTGTTATGTATGCAGTTGTAGTGGCTGGGCATGTAGCTGTAATGATGCATTTTGCGGATTCAGAGAACCCCATATTAAGCCTGCCGATGACCATTTTATCGAGTTGATAATCTACGATTAAAGAAATATCTCAGTAAGCTGTATACGTAGACAATACAAAAGGGTACCTATTGTCTACGTATAATTAAGCACTATCTTTAAACGGCTTTGTACTTCTTCAACGAGTAAGTCTGGCTGAAACTTAGATAAGAATGCATTACACCCTACTTTTTCTACCATAGCTTCGTTAAAACTACCACTTAAGGAAGTATTAAGGACGACATAGAGATTTTTAAGCCTGCTATCATTACGTATTTCATGGGTTAAGCGATAGCCATCCATTGAAGGCATTTCAGCATCTGTAATTACCATTAAGAGCTCTTTTTCGACATCCCGCCCTTCATCAGCCCAGCCTCTAAGCATGTTAAGAGCTTCTAAGCCATTACTTGCAGGCACAATCTCAATGCCCAGTTGTGACAGCGTATCGCTTACTTGTTTACGTGCAGTGGGTGAGTCATCGGCGTGAAGTATTTTACGTCCTGCAAACTCATTGACGATACCTTGATCAAGTACTCCCTCTGAAATATCTACTTCATATTCAACTATTTCGGCAAGCACTTTTTCTACATCAATAATTTCAACGAGCTGTTCTTGGCCATCGCGCTTTATTTTAGTGAGGGCTGTTAAGTAATGATTTTTACCAACAGAGCTAGGCGGAGGCATAATATCTGACCATGTCATATTGACGATTTGATCAACTTTGCCAATTAAAAAGCCTTGTACGCTTCTATTGTATTCAGTAATAACTAAGTTACAGTCTTCGGCGCATTTTACTGCGGACATAGAAATAGCCTGCCGTAAATCGATTACAGGTATAGATTCACCTCTAATATTCGCAACTCCGGTTATTTTGGAATGAGAATGGGGAATTTTGCTTAAATGTGGCAATTTTACCACTTCCTTTATTTTAAACACATTGAGTGCAAATAAATGCCGGCTATGTAAATAAAACAGTAACAACTCTAAGCGGTTTTCACCAACCAACTGAGTACGTTGATCAACCGAAGCTAAAACACCAACCATAATGAACTTATCTAATCTAATTATTTTATAACTATAGTCTACTATTTTTTAACTTCATAGCTCAGTTATTATTTTTCGATTACAGCTAGTTGTTGCTATGGTGGTATAATTTGCAGTACCGTACTACAGAGTAATTTTACTAATCTATTAGCAATAACTATGCATCATATTTTTAAACGTTTTATCGTGTTATTACGCAGTCATATAGAGCAAGTGAGTTGGCAATCTGTTGCGATTGTTACCTTTATGCATATTATTATTACGTGGTGCTTATTAGTGATCGCAAATGAAAAAGCCTTGATACCCCCAAGTACTTTTTTTTACTATTACGTAATAACAACATCAACGGTAGGTTATGGTGATTTTAGCCCAACGACAGAACTTGGCCGTTGGGTGGTAGCATTAGTACAGATCCCATTTGGTTTAGCTTTATTTGGTGTCCTGCTTGGAAAAACAGGGCAAACAGTTACTTATTTAATTAGGCGCGCTATGACTGGTGATAAAAGTTTTGCACACAGTATTAACCATATTATTATTTTTGGTTGGCACGACACTCGTACAAAAAAGATGATTGATTACATTTTGGCTGACAGGAAGCGAACTGACCGCCGTATTTTACTCGCGGTAACAGAGCAAATGGATCACCCTTTTTTAACTAACGAACATGTTGATTTTGCACATCTAACCAGTTTTACAAATTTATCCGAACTTGAGCGTGTTGCAATAAGTCGTGCCGATAAAGTCATTATTGATGGGCAAGATGACGATCAAACATTTACTACTGCACTGCGTATAAGCCGTTTAGTTAAGGATGATTGCCATATCAGTGCTCATTTCTTAGATGAGACAAAAATAGATATGCTGTTAGAGCATTGTCAAAATGTAGAGTGTAGCAGTGCTAAATCGGCAGAAATACTTGTACGTTCAATGCAAGATCCAGGTTCTAGCCGTGTACAAGAGGAGCTGCTTTCTACACTCCATGGTGATACGCAATTTAGTTTGGCAATACCTAAAGACTGTAAAGATATGGAATTTGGCACTTTGTTTCATCATTTTAAGCTTGAACATGATGCAATATTATTAGGCGTTGCACACAATTTGAGTGCGCAAAATATGGATTTAAACCCACCGCTTGATTACAAAGTAAGTGAAGGTGATATTTTGCACTACATATCTGTAGAGCGAGTATTAAGTAGTGAAGTTGATTGGACAAGTTTGGAACGATAGTTAGCGTACCCAAGGCGATGAAAAAGGCTCTTTTATCAGTGTCGTGACTTTTTGTGACACAGGTTACTTCTTTGCTTTGGATTGCGCCTAAAGACCGAAAGAATAAAGCTAAGTGCTAACCATCTTCACTATTTGCAGCCAGTCATATTCTGTGACTGGCATAACAGATAATCGCCCTGCTTTTTTTAGTGCTAACTCAGTAATTGAATCATTCGCTTTTATATCTTTAAGACTCACCAATTTTTTTAGATGGCTTTGATAGGTTACTTCAACGACAACCCAACGAGGATTTTCGCTGGTGGCTTTAGCATCGTAATAATCACTACTTAAATCAAATTGAGTGGGATCTGGGTAGGCTTCTTTTGTAACTATAGCAATACCCGCTACACCCACTTGTTTACAGCTTGAATGATAAATCATCACCAAGTCGCCAATTTTAACGCCATCACGCATAAAGTTCCGCGCTTGGTAATTACGTACGCCTTCCCAAAGCGTGGTTTGTTTTGGAGCGTTTTTTAAATCATCTAATGAAAACGCATCGGGTTCAGTTTTAAAAAGCCAGTAAGCCATAACAGTATTCCTAACATATATTTACTTCCCACTATTGTATAGTATCATTTGAATATCAGGGTAATGAGGAAGAAATGATGAGCCAAGTATTAGATGATTTATTGTCGTTGTTAACACTTGAAGAAATTGAGCAAGGTTTATATCGAGGACAAAGCCAAGATTTAGGCTTTGGTGCTGTGTTTGGCGGTCAAGTTATGGGGCAGGCGCTTTCTGCTGCCAAAGAAACTCTACCTGAAGGGCGAATAGTTCATTCATTACATTCTTACTTTTTACGCCCAGGCGATCCGGCTAAACCCATTGTTTATGATGTTGAAACTATTCGAGATGGGAAGAGTTTTAGTACACGCCGAGTAAAAGCGATTCAGTACGGTAAGCCTATTTTTTATATGACTGCGTCGTTTCAGGGTGAAGAAAATGGTTTGTCGCATCAAGCGACGATGCCTGATGTTCCCGCACCTGAAGAACTACGTTCATCGCTTGAGTTTTACCAAGATAACGCTTCACACATTCCTGAAGTCATCCGTAATAAGTTTACCCGTGAAATGCCAATTGAAATGCGACCTGTGACATTTCATAACCCGTTTAAGCCAGAAGTTATGGAGCCAGTAAAACATATTTGGTTTAAAGCCAATGGTGAAATGCCGGACGATCAGCGTATCCATAATTACTTATTAGCGTATGCGTCTGATTTTGAGTTTTTACCAACTGCATTACAACCTCATGGTGTATCGTTTATGCAGCCAAATATGCAAGTAGCTACTATTGATCATGCAATGTGGTTTCATCGCCCATTTAGAATGGATGATTGGATTTTGTATTCAATTGATAGCCCAAGTGCGAGCAATGGTTGTGGTTTAGTACGTGGGCAGTTTTTTGATCGCCAAGGCAATTTGGTTGCCTCAACAATGCAAGAAGGGGTTATGCGCCAGCGCTAACCCCTTCTGTAAATGCATTGCTAGTTACACTGGTCTTGTACTATATCGCTGATTGACTGCCAGACGCGTGCTGGCAGTAATGTTTTAAGGTGTGCGTAGGTTTCACATAGCTGTGTGCTACCTACTAAGCCCTCATCACCTTCTGTTATTAATGACTCTCCACGCAAGTTATCGATAAAGCTAACAAGTACTTTTTTGTCAAAAAACTCAGGTGTTTTAATGCCATGCAGTGTGCCTAAACGTTGCGCGAGCACTTGGCTTTCTCTTTCAAGTTCTGCTTTTTCAATGCCATCACTTGTTTGAATAAAACCAATTACAATAGCGTATCGTTGCAGAGTGAAGCTAAGTGCTCGTCCAAGCATTTCAAGCTTAGCTAGGCAGTCATTACTGTTCGTTATATGAATGTTATCGCCATCAAACTCAATTAAATTTTGATCAGCAAAGTTAGCTAAAATTCGTGTTATATAGTTTTCATCAAGAGGCTGTAAGTACCACTCTTTAGCAAATAGCGGATAAAATGTTTTTACAAGTTGCTGGCATTGAGTAATCGTAGTGCTGTGTTGTTTAAATAGGTGCAGTGCAATTAAACTTGGTACTGCGAATAAGTGCAAAATATTGTTTCTATAGTAATTAAATAAGACTTTTTCTTTATCACTAATTGTGATTATTTCACCAAATTCATCACTAATAACTTCAAACTTATTAAGCTTTAATGCATGTGTTAGTAATTGCTCTGGTGTTTCGTCAGGCGCTGTTACTTTATCGCTATAACTGGCATCGCGTTGTAAGCGTAGGTAAAAATCAAGTTGTGCTAAAAGTTTTGGCTTACTCAATGCTTGTTTATCGTTAACGAGTAAAATCATCGCCAATAAGTTAACAGCATTAAGTGCTGCTGCATTATTAATTTTAATCATTACTTGATCAGCAAGTTGAGTTACTTGTGTGCCTAACCATTGTGGCTTTTGTACATCGGTAGGATGTATTGAATCACGCCAATCGGGTTGGTTGTCGTTTAAATACTGATTAATTGAAATTGGATCACCAAAGTTTAGATAACCACGACCATAGTTTTTAAGGTTTTTAATCGCCTTAAAAATACCGAAAATAGATTCTCCTTTTTTATCTTTACCATCCAGCTCTTTAAGGTAAGTGTTTATTTCCATTACATGCTCGTAGCCAATGTACACCGGCACGATAGATATCGGACGGTCTATTCCGCGAAGCATCGCTTGTAAGGTCATTGAAAGCATACCTGTTTTAGGCGGAAGTAAGCGCCCAGTTCGGCTTCGACCGCCCTCCGTGTAAAACTTAACAGAGTAACCTTTAATAAACAGTTGGCTTAAATACTCTTTGAAGATGGCAGAATAAAGCTTATTACCTGCAAATGAGCGACGAATAAAAAATGCCCCCGAGCGTCTAAATATCCCGCCGGCAGGGAAAAAGTTAAGATTGATACCTGCAGCTATATGTGGCGGTACTAAGCCTAAATGATATATTGAGTAAGTAAGGAGCAAGTAGTCCATATGACTGCGATGACAAGGCATGTAGATTATTTCATGGCCTTTATTAGTCAATTCATGAAGTTGTTCTGTGTGTTTAATATTAATACCGTTATAAAGCTTATTCCACAACCACGTTAAAAATCGCTCAGCTACACGTATCATTGCTTCAGAATAATTAGCGGCTATTTCGTCAAGTAACTTGAGTGCATTTTGACGAGCTTCAGTTTGGCTAATATTTTTAGCTTTAGCTTCATCTAGGATTGCTTTTTTAATTGTAGGGGACGCTAATAAAGAATTAAATAATTGTTCACGAGATGGCATTTTTGGGCCAGTAGCTGCGAGCTTTTGACGTTTAAAGTGAACGCGAGCGACACGCAGTAATTTGTGTGGTAACTCACTTACATCGGCTTTCTCGTTTACCAAAAGCGATAAGTCGAGAGGTTGACTAAAGCGAATAAAGTTATCACGTCCTGAAAACAACACGACAAAAAACTTTCTAAACCAACTAGGTGTTACCGAGTGTGTAATTAATGTGCGTAAACCTGGTTTTTCTTTACCCGGATCGCGGCCCCATAAAATTGTAACAGGTACAACTTGTACGTTCTGTTGACCACTATTAATTAAGTGTTCAATAATTTGCTTACCTTGAGCTAAAGCATTTGTTGGTTTAGCTTTGTCGCCAAATAATGGTGGTGGATTTTTGATTCCAATAAAACGATCTAAATGCTGAGAGCCTAATACTTGCTCTTCAATTGGGCTTGGCAAACCATGTTTTTTACATACATGTGTGAGTGCCGCTAAATCAAATCGTGAATTTAAACGCACTATATAAAATGTAGGGTATTCTGGGTTTAGATCATACTGCTCAATGGGGTTCTCTGGCAGCACTTTACTTCGTACTAGTAAGCGGCTAAATCCAGCAGACAAAACATTTAAACAATAATTAAAAATACGCATCGACTCACCATATTGAGAGTATTAAAGGCAAAATTAGCGCAATAGGATACCATAATATCTAAAAATCCTTTAGTTTGCGCTATTGAGTAGTTAACTTATTAATTGACTAATAGTAGAGGTGTTAGTTCAAGTATAGCCAGTGAGTATGTACGGGCGCTTATTTAATCAAATTAGTGGTCATTGTATTGTTTCTAAATAGTTGTTGCATTTATCACCAATACCTCTATAATACGCAGGCTTTCAAAATTCCCTAGGGAACTAGAAAGGATAAATTAAGCTTGGATTTCAAGCTAATAAACAGGAGTTCCGATTTGGAACTCAACGTAGATATAATCAAACAGCCGACATCTTAAGTTTTAAGATTGTTTCGGTCGTTTTTTTATGCTCTTTTAAATGCTCTTTATATTGAGGTTAAGAATGTCAAATCAACGCATTCGTATTCGCCTAAAAGCTTTTGACCACCGTTTGATTGACCAATCAACGGCAGAAATCGTGGAAACTGCGAAACGCACTGGCGCACAAGTACGTGGTCCAATCCCACTACCTACACGCTTTGAACGTTTTACTGTACTAACTTCACCGCACGTTAATAAAGATGCGCGTGATCAGTACGAGATCCGCACCCATAAACGTCTGATAGACATCGTAGAACCAACTGACAAGACTGTAGACGCGCTTATGCGTTTAGATCTTGCTGCTGGTGTTGATGTTCAAATCAGCCTGGGTTAATCGAAAGATTAGAGAGGTTTTAGGAAAATGGCATTAGGTCTAGTCGGTCGTAAAGTGGGTATGACACGAATCTTCACTGAAGATGGTGTATCTATCCCTGTGACAGTTATTGAAGCGACACCTAACCGCATTGCTCAGATCAAATCTGACGCAACAGACGGTTATAACGCGCTTCAAGTAACCGCAGGCACTAAAAAAGCAAGTCGTGTAAACAAAGCTAAAGCGGGTCATTTCGCTAAAGCTGGTGTTGAAGCGGGTCGCGGTCTGTGGGAATTCCGCCTTAACGGTGGTGAAGGCGATTTTGAAGTAGGCGCAGAGCTTACTGTTGAATTATTCAACGAAATCAACAAGGTTGACGTAACCGGTACTTCTAAAGGTAAAGGTTTCCAAGGTGGTGTTAAGCGCTGGAATTTCAGCATGCAAGACGCTACACATGGTAACTCTCTATCTCACCGTGCTCCTGGTTCAATCGGTCAAAACCAATCACCTGGTAAGGTGTTTAAAGGTAAGAAAATGGCCGGTCATATGGGTGCTGAGCGTGTAACGACTCAAAACTTAGAACTAGTTCGCGTTGACGCTGAGCGTAATTTGCTTTTAGTTAAGGGTGCAGTACCTGGAGCTATTGGCGGTGACGTTATCGTTAAACCAGCTGTTAAAGCATAAGTCCTGGAGATTTAGTGATGGAATTAGCAATTAAAGACGCTTCTGGCGGTCTTGAAGTTTCTGAAGCTACTTTTGGACGTGAGTTTAACGAAGCATTAGTACACCAAGTAGTTGTTGCATACGCAGCAGGTGCTCGTCAAGGTACTCGTGCTCAGAAGACACGTTCTGAAGTAAGCGGTGGTGGTAAAAAACCATGGGCTCAAAAAGGTACTGGCCGTGCACGTGCCGGTACAATCCGTAGCCCAATTTGGCGTTCAGGTGGCGTTAGCTTTGCAGCTAAACCACAAGACCACAGCCAAAAAGTAAACCGTAAAATGTACCGTGGTGCGATTAAAAGCATCTTATCTGAATTAGTTCGTCAAGAGCGTTTAATCGTTGTTGAAAGTTTTGCTCTAGCAGCACCAAAAACTAAAGAACTAGTTGCTAAGCTTAAAGAACTTGAGCTTAAAGATGTTCTTATCGTGACTGAAGAAGTAGATGAAAATCTTTTCTTATCGGCACGTAACCTTTATAAGGTTGACACGCGTGATGTAGCTGGTATCGATCCTGTAAGCTTAATTGCTTTCGATAAGGTACTTATTACAGCCGCTGCTGTTAAGCAACTTGAGGAGGCGCTAGCATGATTCGCGAAGAACGTCTTTTAAAAGTGATCCTTGCTCCACATATCTCTGAAAAAAGCACTATTGCTGCTGAAGAAAACAACACTATTGTTTTCAAAGTAGTAAATGACGCAACTAAAGCTGAAATTAAAGTAGCAGTTGAGAAGCTTTTTGAAGTAGAAGTAACTGGTGTTCGCACACTTAACGTTAAGGGTAAAACAAAACGTACTGGCGCACGTTTCGGTCGTCGTAGCGACTGGAAGAAAGCTTACGTTACTCTTAAAGAAGGCAGCGAGCTAGACTTTGTCGGCGGCGCCGAGTAATAAGGGGATAGAATTATGGCACTTCAAAAGTGTAAGCCTACTTCTGCGGGCCGTCGTCACCTAGTTAAAGTGGTTAACCCAGATCTACATAAGGGTAAGCCATACGCACCACTTTTAGAGAAAAACTCTAAATCAGGTGGTCGTAATAACAATGGTCGTATTACGGTTCGTCATATCGGTGGTGGTCATAAACAACATTACCGTTTAATCGATTTTAAACGTACTAAAGATGGCATTCCAGCCACTGTTGAACGTTTAGAATACGATCCAAATCGTAGCGCAAACATCGCTCTTGTATTATATGCAGACGGTGAGCGTCGTTACATTATCGCACCAAAAGGCTTAAAAGCTGGCGATGCAATCCAGTCTGGTGTTGATGCACCAATCAAACCTGGTAATGCATTACCAATGCGTAATATGCCTGTAGGTTCGACTGTTCACAACGTAGAATTAAAACCAGGTAAAGGTGCTCAAATCGCACGTTCTGCTGGTGCATACGTTCAAATCCTTGCTCGTGATGGTCAGTATGTAACATTACGTCTTCGTTCAGGCGAAGTTCGTAAAGTTGAATCTGATTGTCGTGCGACTCTAGGTGAAGTAGGCAATGCTGAGCATATGCTTCGTTCACTTGGTAAAGCAGGAGCAAATCGCTGGCGTGGTATTCGTCCGACAGTTCGTGGTGTTGCCATGAACCCGGTAGATCACCCACACGGTGGTGGTGAAGGTCGTACATCTGGTGGTCGTCATCCTGTGTCTCCATGGGGTAAACCGACTAAAGGTGCGAAGACGCGTAAGAACAAGCGTACGGATAAATTTATAGTACGTCGTCGTACTAAGTAATATTGAGGAATAGCCATGCCACGCTCTCTCAAGAAGGGTCCTTTTATAGACCTACACTTGCTGAAGAAGGTAGAGAAAGCTTTGGAAAGCGGTGAGAAAAAGCCAATTAAAACTTGGAGCCGTCGTTCAATGATCATACCTAACATGATCGGATTGACCATTGCTGTCCATAATGGTCGCCAGCACGTACCAGTTTTCGTTTCTGACGAAATGATCGGTCACAAACTAGGTGAATTTGCACCAACTCGCACTTACCGTGGCCATGCTGCGGATAAGAAAGCGAAGAAACGATAAGAGGGGAAGATAAATGCAAGCATTAGCTAAACATAAATTCGCCTCTGGTTCGGCGCAAAAAGCACGTCTAGTTGCAGATCAGATCCGCGGGTTACCTGTCGATCGCGCACTAGAAATCCTGGCGTACAGCCCTAAGAAAGCCGCTGTATTAGTTAAGAAAGTACTTGAGTCTGCTATTGCTAACGCAGAGCATAACGAAGGTGCTGACATTGATGAGCTTCGCATAACAACGATCTTTGTGGACGATGGTCCTACAATGAAGCGTATTATGCCTCGTGCTAAAGGACGCGCAGACCGCATCCTTAAGCGTACAAGCCATATCACTGTTATGGTTTCAGATAGCTAGGAGTATAAGTAATGGGACAAAAAGTTCATCCTACTGGTATTCGCCTAGGTATATCTAAACCTTGGGTTTCTACCTGGTACGCGAGTTCAAAAGATTTCTCTGCACAGCTTTTTGGCGATCACAAAGTTCGTACATTCCTTACTAAGGAATTGAAAACGGCTTCTGTGTCTAAAATCGTTATTGAGCGTCCAGCAAAATCAATCCGTGTAACAATCCATACGGCTCGTCCGGGTGTTGTTATCGGTAAAAAAGGCGAAGACGTAGAAAAATTACGTCAAGCGGTAACTAAAATCGCTGGTGTACCTGCTCAGATTAATATCTCTGAAGTACGTAAACCAGAACTAGATGCACAACTAGTAGCAGACGGCATTGCCTCTCAACTAGAACGTCGTGTTATGTTCCGTCGCGCTATGAAGCGTTCGGTACAAAATGCAATGCGCATCGGTTCTAAAGGGATTAAAGTTGAAGTTAGCGGTCGTCTTGGCGGCGCTGAAATCGCACGTTCAGAATGGTATCGTGAAGGTCGTGTACCTCTACATACTCTTCGTGCTGATATCGATTACGCAACTTCTGAAGCCTTAACCACTTATGGTATCATTGGTGTTAAAGTTTGGATCTTCAAAGGCGAAGTTATTGGTGGTTTACCACTAGTACAAGAGCAAGAGAAGCCAGCTAAACGCGCACCAAAGAAAGCCAAGAAAAGTGCTAAGTAGAGGTAGCGAGTAATGTTACAGCCAAAACGTACAAAATTCCGTAAAATGCACAAAGGCCGCAACCGCGGTTTAGCGCAAAACGGTAACAAAGTAAGCTTCGGTACTTTCGGATTGAAAGCAACTGGCCGTGGCCGTATGACTGCTCGTCAAATCGAAGCAGCTCGTCGTGCTATGACGCGTCACGTGAAACGTCAAGGTAAAATCTGGATTCGTGTCTTCCCTGACAAACCGATTACAGAAAAACCTCTTGAAGTTCGTATGGGTAAAGGTAAAGGTTCTGTTGAATATTGGGTTGCTGAAATTCAGCCTGGTAAAGTACTTTACGAAATGGAAGGTGTTTCAGAAGAGCTTGCTCGTGAAGCGTTTGACCTTGCTGCTCGTAAACTGCCATTCAAAACAACTTTCGTAACTCGGACGGTAATGTGATGAAAGCTAGCGAACTAAAAGACAAAAGCGTAGAAGAGCTTAATGCTGAACTTCTAGGACTACTTCGTGAGCAATTTAATATGCGCATGCAAGCTAGCACTGGTCAGTTGGCTCAGACACACACGCTAAGAACAGTACGCCGCGATATCGCGCGTGTAAAAACAGTTATTAACCAGAAGGCAGGTCAATAATGAGCGATAAAATTCGTACTCTTCAAGGCCGTGTAATCAGCGACAAGATGGAAAAATCTTTCACTATCGCTATCGCACGTTACGTGAAGCACCCAATCTATGGGAAATTCATTAAACGTACGACTAAGTTACACGTACATGACGAAAATAACACAGCAAAAGCGGGTGACGTAGTTACTATCCGTGAATGCGCACCAATTTCTAAGAATAAATCTTGGACTTTAGTAGACGTTATTTCTAGTCCAAAACTAGCTTAATTTTTTAATTAAATCAGTTTTGTAAAAAAGCCCCGGCATTAGCTGGGGCTTTTTGTGTTTAAGGCACTGTCAATTTTAAAAGTCATAATTCCAACTGGCATAAATCTTTGAGCAATTTAACGAGTTAAATTACGACTATAACGTCGTTAAAATTTTTATTTAGAACAACTAGATAAAATTTTTGCCTAGTTCTTGCTTAATTTTCTTAACGTTAAATAGACCCCATATATAAGTAGATTGGTATAATCTGGGTCGAATAATTACGAAATCTGAAACTAAAAGAGTGTCGCGAATCGTAAAGCATTGAGTTGTTCGCATCATATAAAGAACGTCACGAATAGATATTAAATGTAGTTAAAATATTCGTAATTGATTTTATACTTTCTTTTTTAGAAAAAGCTTATATAGAAGCAGACTTATTAATAGTGTGACAAAAACATATAACGGGGAATACCAATAAAATACGATTTTCTAATCGGCCAGCATTTCGTTGCTCTCTATATATTTTCGCCTTGCCTAAAGCTGAAAATTCAACCTCGAAAGATAAACACGCTCTAGTTTTTATATAAGTTAACCTAAACTCTGGATAATAAATTTATCTCGAGCAGCTACTTTCAGCGCTAACTGCGTTGAATTTACCTACAATAGGCAGCTATTGGCGCGTAAATTCGTCTTGTTTTCACTGAAAATCTCTAGCTAGAGAAATAAATTTAAATATCACCATGATTCAATACGTTAGTAAATCTCTTAACCAGAGTTCAGGTTAAGTTATTTAAAGTGCTTTACCTCAACTTAACTTGAGCTTTTATGATGTGTTTTTTATTTTAGTAATAAGTGATATGTATACCATTCAAAGTTATTTATTAAGCTTAGGGATTACTCAATACCAGCCATCTATCGAGCAGATACAAAATATTGTGAAATTAGTTCAGCACTCTTTTAAATCACCGAATATATTTACGATAAACGCTCTAGATTGGGCTAATAACAATAAGCGAAAACCATTTACGAGTGCTGAACTTACGTTGCTTTCAGGACTGTTGGTTAACGTTGGTTATAAGTTATCAATGTACTCAGCTAAGCAAGTTGTTGTAGTGCATAATCGGCAAAGTCTACTTATTACTTTTGGGAAAAGCGGTTTTAGTACTAAGGATGGCAGTAATGTGGTCTTTCAATAGTGGGTAATAAAAAAGCCTCAGAAAATGCTGAGGCTCTTACTTTATTTATTCGCTATTACCAAATCATCTCTACAAATTCAGGATGGTCGATATATGGATTACGATTACCTTGAAATTCATAAGCGGCTTGGTTGCGATCTAGCTCCATTTGGCTCACAGGATCACTGTTATGCCAGTTGAGCAGCATGGCTACAACCCAGCTTTCAAATACTTGGTTGCGTGAACCGTTAAGTACTGCGTTGCTTGAGGTAGTTATATTTTGCCAAGAGCCAATTACATTTTCGTAGCGTGTTGCCATATAAAAATAAGCGCGTGCAAAGTCACCTTTAAATTCATCAATTGGCTCAAATACAGTACCTGAGTAATTTAATGAGCTTGTAGCTGAACCTAATTTGCTGCCGTTAGTGGATGTAAATGAAGCACTTGATACTTCACCAAATGGATAGTTACTACGCTTTGAGTTTACATAACCATCGGTTGCGTAAATATGGTGAACATCTGAGTTCATAGGTTCAATAGTGCCGCCAAACCAACTTTTCGGAAATGAATGCTCACGGTTGTAACAGCCGCCTTCTCCACTATAGTTACCGCACTGATCGCTCACGGCTGTATAGTTATAGCTGTCTGAACCGTTTGGCTTTTCGCTATACATATCTAAAATACTATTATCGTTTTCAAAGTATTTATCACGTGCTGATGAATCATAAAAATTCCAAATCGCCGAATAACCCTGTGCATTATGATCTTTAGTAATATTATAAAGCTCAGTTTTCAACGCATAGCCAGTTAAGCCCTGTGTCGTTACATAATAACCAGTGGGTGTTGGATTAGTTCCGCCAGAGCCATTACCAGGTTCTGTACCAGAATTTCCTAACTCAAAAGCTGAGCTGTCTGTATTGCTAAAGCTCGCACCGCTGGCAAGAGTGATAGAGCCTTGCTTAAGTGTATAGCTACCATTACCAGTAGAGCAACACATGCCATCACCATAACTATCACTAATTACAAGCGTGTATGCCCCATCAGTTAAGCATATTTGTTCATCATACTGAGTGTTTGACTCATAACCACCACCGTTAGCAATTGAACTACCTTGACTATTATTAATAGACCAACTTGTTTCGCTGCCATAATTATCGGTATTAAGCGTTAGGGTAAGGCTATTGTCAGAACAGCTTGTTGATGAGCCACCATCGCTATTTGGTAAAAAATTATCTACGTAGACAATTTCGCTACCGTCAAATCCACTAACATCATAAAAACGCAGACCCACGTTAATTGTTTTGCTGCTACTTGCTGTGTAGCTATGGCTGATTTTTTGCCATTGATTCGTTTGCGCCTCATTTGAATAGCCTTGGTAACCATCGACATACAAACGGGCTTTAATTTTACCTTCCGTATGGTAAATATCAGCAGAAAAATCGTAAATTTGACCTGCTTCAACAGCAATTTGCTGTAGTAAATCCGTGTTACTTTGCGAACCAGTTGTTACATTTACAGCAGCAGAGCTACTATCGCTTTTCACTGTGCTAGTTGAGCGTGATAAGTTAATACCGCTATCTATAGTAGTCCATGATGCAGGTGTATTTCCTGACCACTGTTCAAAGCTACCATTAGCTACATTGGCCATTACTGGCAGTGAGCCGAGTAATAAAGCCGTACTAAGTAGTTTGTTTTTATATGTCCCGTATGACATGAGTATTCCTATTTTTTATTTTGAATGGAGAATATACCTTATATTAGTTTGGTTACAAAATTGTTAATTTAAAATTCGATAAAAAGCAATAATAAGTCTTTAATCTGTTTTTGAAGGTAATTTTATAAATTAATAACTAAATGGAATATCAAAGCAGATTCTATTCTTTTTTTATCTATGCAGACCCCGTTATCCTACATACTTAGAAAACCTCAACAGATACACTCTGGATGAGGTAAAACTCATTTTTTAACAATACATAAAGTGTATTGTGTTTAATTTTCAGGGTTATGGGGAATCGATTCATGTTGTTAGGTCAACTAAATGCTGCGGCAAGTCCGCTATCGCAAGAGCAAGTACAGAAGCTGCAAGGTTTAGTGGCTGAACTTAATCCAATTCAACAAGCGTGGGTAAGTGGTTACTTAGCTGCTAATGCTAATTCAGCTGCGCTAGGAGCTCCTATTTCAGGCGCACAGGCTAATGGCGATTCTGCAGCACTAACTATTTTATATGGTTCGCAAACGGGTAATGCAAAAGGTGTTGCTACCAAAATGAAAGAGCAGGCCGAATCACGAGGCCTAGCAGTTAAATTGGTTAGCATGTCTGATTACAAACCAACAGCCCTGAAAAAAGAAAAGTTTTTAACTATCGTTGTATCTACTTACGGCGAAGGTGAGCCACCAGAAGACGCAGAAACACTCCACGAATTTTTAGCCACTAAAAAAGCGCCAAAACTAGACGATGTAAAAATAGCGGTTATTGGTTTGGGTGATTCTAGCTATGAGTTTTTCTGTCAAACAGCAAAAGACTTTGAAGAGCGCTTAAATAAACTTGGTGCACAAACTATATATCAACGTGCTGATTTAGATGTAGATTACGAAGATGAAGCTGCAACATGGATCGCCGGTGCACTTGATGCATTTGAGCCAGATTTAAAAGCGCAGCAAGATGCCGCCGGCGGTCAAGCTTTAGCTATGCCTTTTGGTTCACCAACTACCGCTTCAAGCCAATATACAAAACAAAATCCATTTGAAGCAGAGCTTTTAACAGTTCAAAAAATTACCGGTCGCGACTCAACTAAAGATGTACGCCACGTTGAAATTTCACTTGAAGGTTCAGACATTACTTATACACCAGGTGATTCATTAGGTGTGTACTTTTTAAATGACGATGTATTAGTTGATGAAGTACTTACACTCACTCAAATAGATGCAGCAAGCATTGTAAAAGTAGGTGATGAAGAGCTAAGCGTACGCGGCGCACTTATTGAAAAACTAGAGCTGACTCAGTCATACCCAGGTTTTGTAGAAAAATACGCAACAGCAACAGGTACGCCTGAATTATTAAAGCTTGTGGAAGATAAAGCTGCAATGCGTGCGTATATTGAACCTCGCCAGATATTTGATGTAATTCGCCAAAATCCAGCAAAAATTGATGCGCAAACATTAGTCGATTGCCTACGTAAGCTGCAAGCTCGCTTGTACTCAATTGCATCTAGTCAAGCAGAGGTTGAAGACGAAGTGCATTTAACTCTAGGCTTAGTTGAGTTTGATGCGTTTGATAGTGAGCACTTAGGTGGTTGTTCGGGTTACTTAACTCGCCGAGCTGAAGAAGGCTGTAAAGTTAAAGTATTTAGCGAACATAACGATAACTTCCGCCTACCAACTAACGATGATACACCGGTGATCATGGTTGGCCCAGGTACGGGCATTGCGCCGTTCCGTGCATTTTTACAAGAGCGTGATGCGCGTGAAGCACAAGGTAAAAATTGGTTGTTTTTTGGTAACCCACATTTCACTCAAGACTTTTTATACCAAGTAGAAATACAGGGTTATTTAAAATCGGGCCTACTTAATAAAGTAGATGTTGCATTTAGCCGCGACCAAGCAGAAAAAGTATACGTGCAAGACAAGTTGCGCAGTAACAGTAAAGACGTGTTTGAATGGTTGGAAGCTGGCGCTCATTTTTACATTTGTGGTGATGCAAATCGCATGGCAAAAGATGTACACAGCGCCTTGGTCGATATCATCAAAGAAAACACAGGTAAGAGCGATGAAGACGCAGAGCAATACTTAAAAGATTTGCGTAGCGCAAACCGCTATCAGAAAGACGTGTATTAATCACGTTTCTTATTTTATTTAACAGCTAACAGCCGTCACTGTAACAAATTTAGGATTTAAAATGAGCGAACAAGATAAAAACGTAAAGCTTTCTGATAACGAGCGTTTGAAAAGAGAAAGTAACTTTTTACGTGGCACCATAGAACAAGATTTAAAAGACGAAATTACCGGTGGCTTTACCGCTGATAACTTTCAGCTAATACGTTTTCACGGTATGTACCAACAGGATGACCGTGATATACGTGGTGAGCGTGCTAAGCAAAAGCTAGAGCCGCTACATAATGTAATGTTACGTGCACGTATGCCTGGCGGTATTATTAAGCCAGAGCAGTGGTTAGCAATTGATAAGTTTGCTGATGAAAAAACAAGCTACGGCAGCATCCGTTTAACAACGCGTCAAACGTTTCAGTTTCATGGTGTGCTAAAGCCAAACATCAAAGGCATGCACCAAATGCTTGATAGCGTGGGCATAGACTCTATTGCTACCGCAGGTGATGTTAACCGTAATGTGCTTTGTACTACTAACCCAGTTGAGTCTGAGCTACATCAAGAGGCTTACGATTGGGCTACAAAGATTTCTGAACATTTATTACCAAAAACAAAAGCGTATGCCGAAATTTGGTTAAATGGCGAAAAAGCAGAAACCACAGAAGAGCCAATTTTAGGATCTAACTACTTACCGCGTAAATTCAAAACAACGGTAACTATTCCGCCTAATAACGAAGTTGATGTTCACGCTAACGATTTAAACTTTGTGGCTATCGCTGATAACGGCAAGCTTGTTGGTTTTAACGTATTAGTGGGCGGTGGCCTTGCCATGACGCACGGCGATACAGCAACTTATCCGCGTAAAGCCGATGACTTTGGTTTTATACCGCTAGAAGATACCTTAAAAATTGCAGAGCATGTTGTATCTGTGCAGCGCGATTGGGGTAATCGTTCAAATCGTAAAAATGCAAAAACTAAATACACATTAGACCGTGTTGGCGTTGATGTATTTAAAGCAGAAGTAGAAAAACGCTCAGGTGTTACGTTTGCACCAAGCCGCCCATTTGAGTTTACTCATCGTGGCGATCGTATTGGTTGGGTTGAAGGCATTGATGGTAAGCACCACTTAACATTATTTATTCAAAGTGGTCGTATTTTAGACTACCCAGACAAGCCGCTTAAAACAGGTTGTCGTAAAATCGCTGAAATTCACCAAGGTGACATGCGTATGACGGCAAACCAAAACCTAATTATTGCTGGCGTACCTGCAGATCAAAAAGCTGTGATTGAAGAGATTGCACGTAGCCATGGCCTGATTGACGACAAAGATTCGCAGCAGCGTAAAAATTCAATGGCGTGTGTTTCACTGCCAACGTGCCCACTTGCAATGGCCGAAGCAGAGCGTTACTTACCAAGCCTAGTAGAAAAAACTGAAGCATTACTTGCAAAGCACGGTATACCAGATGACAGCATTATTATGCGCGTTGTAGGTTGCCCGAACGGCTGTGGCCGCGCAATGCTTGCTGAAGCTGGTTTAGTAGGTAAAGGTCCTGGTAAGTACAACGTTTACTTAGGTGGTAATTTAGAAGGCACGCGTATTCCTAAATTGTACCTTGAGAACGTAGGCGAAGATGTTTACCTAGACGCATTCGATAAGCTAATTGGCCAGTGGGCTAAAGAGCGCAACGACGGTGAGTGTTTTGGTGACTTTGTTATTCGCAAAGGCATTGTTGCTGAAGTAAAAGTATCAGTAACCGATTTTCACGCTTAATTAAATACCAGCGCTAAGCGCTGGTGAGGTTTGGAATTTACCATGAGTGAATTTAAAAACATTTTACAGCTAGATAAACAAAGCCAAGCGGCTATGTTAGCTGATGCTAATGGTTTACTAGCAAATATGAGCGCAGAGCAGCGCGTTGCGTGGGCGCTTGATAACTTACCTGATACGGCCTTTTTATCATCTAGCTTTGGTATTCAAGCGGCGGTAATGCTGCATCTAATGACCTCACAGCGTCCTGATATTCCTGTTGTATTAACCGATACAGGTTATTTGTTTCCTGAAACGTATCAGTTTATTGAGCAAATGAGCGAGCGCTTATCACTTAATTTAAAGGTGTATAGAGCACAGCTTAGTCCTGCATGGCAGGAGGCTAAATTTGGTAAATTATGGGAGCAAGGCGAAGGTGGAATTAAGCAATATAATCAGCTTAATAAAGTAGAGCCAATGACCCGTGCGTTAAAAGAAATAGAAGCGGGTACTTGGTTTAGTGGCCTAAGACGCGATCAATCATCTACACGTGCAGATAAACAGTTTGTAGAAATTAGTCGTGGCACAGTTAAAGTGTACCCGATCATTGAATGGTCGAATCGCGATGTGTATCAGTATCTTACTAAGCATGACTTACCTTATCACCCATTATGGGAGCAAGGTTATGTGTCGATGGGAGATGTACACACTACGCGTAAATTAGAGCCGGGTATGACAGAAGAAGAAACTCGTTTCTTTGGTTTAAATCGTGAGTGTGGGTTACACATTGATGGCGATGGTATTTAACGCGGCACACGTATAGCTAAATCGAAAATAAAAATGCAGCTTCGGCTGCTTTTTTATTGTGAAAAAATTGCCGGATTAAGTATTTTTAATTAGACTCAAAGGATAAAGGATTAATTTAAAGCAGGAACGCTATGAAATACTTTGCCTATTTAGCAATATCAATCATGACTATTGCGCTCATATCTTTATTTTATTTAAAAAAGCCCGATGGTAAAACATGGCTTTCAGTGTCATCAATGAGTGACAAGTCGCATCATATTAAAGAAAAAATAGCGACGCTCACCGGTAATACATTTGATAATGCTGTACATAACGTAAAGCAAGCAAGCGAAAAAATAGTGAGCTCTACAGCCTCAAATAGTAAAATTTTTAAATGGCAAGATGACACAGGTCAATGGCATTTTTCAGACACGCCAAATCCGCATGCAAAAAGCATTGAGGTTAAACTCAATCCAAAAGATATTACAGTTATTGCCGCAGAAGATACGTCTATTTTAAATAACACTCCAAAAGTATCAAGTATGTCAGCAGCATCAGAAACAATAAGTATTTTAGATCCTGATTCTGTTCAAAAGTTATTTGAAGATGCAGGGAGCGTACAAGATAAACTTGAAAAACGTAACAAAGAAATTAATAGCTTAAGCGGTCTATAATAAAGCTAAGGTTTTTATAGGCACGTCGCGATAACGTTTCTCGGCTTCCATGAATAATATGGTTAAATATATCTTTGTCGAAGTGGCAATAGTACCCCTATAGCAATATATGCAGCCGCGACCATTATCCCCTTAATATCATGCTCAACAGTAAAGTAGCTCGATACAATTAATGTATGGCCAGTCACAAAAAGGCCTCCCTTTATTAAAAGGGAGGCCTTTGTTATTTTTAAAACATACTTTGCTTAATCGAGCATATTACGCAGTACATATTGTAAAATGCCGCCGTGTTTGTAGTAATCCCACTCTTTAGGGGTATCAATACGTACATCGGCACTTAAGCTAACTTTTTTACCTTCAGCATTGGTTGCAATAACGGTGACTTCATCGGTTTTATCATACAAGCCATCAATATCAAATTGCTCTTGCCCTGTTAGCCCATGTGACTCGTAGCTTTCACCTTCTTTAAATTGCAGCGGTAATACACCCATACCAATTAAGTTAGAGCGATGAATTCGCTCGTAGCTTTGCGCTACAACCGCTTTGACGCCTAATAAAAGAGAACCTTTAGCTGCCCAGTCGCGAGATGATCCCGTACCGTACTCTTTACCGGCCAAAATAATTAACGGAGTTCCGTTTTTTTGATACTCCATAGCTGCATCATAAATACTTGCTAAGTCATTTTCTGGCTGGGTACGTGTTACACCGCCTTCAGTTCCCGGTGCTAATAAGTTTTTAAGGCGAACGTTGGCGAAAGTACCGCGCATCATTACTTCGTGATTACCACGGCGTGAACCGTACGAGTTAAACTGGCCTTTATCTACGCCGTTTTCTTGCAGGTATAAACCTGCTGGCGCGTCAGCTTTAATAGCGCCCGCCGGAGAAATATGGTCAGTGGTTACTGAATCCCCAAGCTTAGCTAGACAGCGCGCACCTTCAATCGTCGGAATGCCCGGTGGTTCTACTTTCATGCCATCAAAAAAGGGTGCTTTTTTAATGTAGGTTGATGCATCGTCCCAATCATAAAGTTTACCATCAGGTATTTGAATTTGCTGCCAGCGGCTGTCACCTTCATAAACGTTAGCGTAGCTTCTTGCGAACATTTCTTTAGTCACTGTTTCTTTAACTAAGTCACTAACCTCTTTAACGCTTGGCCAAATGTTTTTAAGGTAAATATCGTTGCCGTTAGGATCTTGCGCGAGAGGTTCGTTATATACGTCAATATCTGTTCTACCTGCAATAGCGTACGCTACAACAAGCGGAGGAGACGCTAAAAAGTTCATCTTAACGTCTTGGTGAATACGCCCTTCAAAGTTACGGTTACCTGATAAAATAGAGCTGACCACTAGTTTATGTTTTTGAATCGCGTCTGATATTTCAGTTGCAAGTGGCCCTGAATTACCAATACACGTCGTACAGCCATAGCCTACTAAATTAAAGCCTAGACTTTCTAGGTCACCCATCAAGCCTGCTTTTTCTAAGTAGTCGGTAACTACTTTAGAGCCAGGTGCAAGGGATGTTTTAACCCAAGGTTTTACATTAATACCTAATTGCTTCGCTTTTTTAGCGACCAAACCTGCGGCTAAAATTACACTCGGGTTCGAGGTGTTAGTACAACTGGTTATAGCGGCAATAACACATGCGCCATCGTTTAGCTCAAACTCTTGCCCTTTAAATTTAACTTTAGCGGCGCCCATAAATTGCGCTTCATCAACAGGTTCATCGGGGTTTGTTGCCGGGCCTTCACTTTCGATACGAGCCTGTTCTTCATCACTTTTATCACGACGAGCCATACGCTCATCTTGAAAGCCTTTTAAATGCTCGCTAATAACTTTGCCAGCCTCATTTAAGGCAATTCTGTCTTGAGGACGTTTAGGTCCTGCAAGGCTTGGTACAACATCATCTAATTTAAGCTCGAGTGTGTCGGTGTAATTTGCTTCATCACCGTCGTTACGCCATAAGCCTTGGTGCTTAGCGTAATCTTCAATGAGTTTAAGTTGCTTCTCATCGCGGTTTGTTAAGCGAAGATAGTTAATAGTTTCATCATCAATCGGAAAAATACCACACGTAGCGCCGTACTCTGGTGCCATGTTAGCTATGGTTGCTCTATCAGCGAGTGGTAAATCGGCAAGACCGTCGCCATAAAACTCGACAAATTTACCCACTACACCATGATTACGTAATATCTCTGTTACTGTTAATACTAAATCAGTTGCGGTGGTCCCTTCAGGTAGGCGGCCGCTTAGCTTCATACCCACTACTTGTGGGATGAGTAAGCTAATTGGCTGCCCAAGCATTGCTGCTTCGGCTTCAATACCGCCTACACCCCAACCAAGCACACCTAAGCCATTAATCATGGTGGTGTGAGAGTCAGTCCCTACAAGCGTATCTGGGTAAGCGAATTTTTTGCCGTCGCGCTCTTCATTAAAAACAACGCGCGCTAAATATTCTAGGTTTACTTGGTGAACAATACCGGTTGCGGGTGGCACTACTTTTAAATTATCAAAAGCGGTTTGCCCCCAACGCAAAAATTCGTAACGTTCTTTATTTCGGTCGTATTCAAGCTTTGCATTTAAATCAAAAGCACCCTCGTTACCATAGCCATCTACCTGTACCGAATGGTCAATAACCAGTTCAGCAGGCGATAACGGATTTATTTTTGCAGGATCCCCACCTAGCTTTTCCATTGCGTCACGCATCGCGGCTAAATCTACAATAGCGGGTACGCCGGTAAAGTCTTGCATAACAACACGGGCGGGAGTAAAGGCAACTTCTGATGCAGGCTTTGCTTGAGGATCCCAATTGAGAAGGGCTTGAATGTCTTGTTCTTTAATGTTTGCGCCATCTTCGTTACGAAGGAGGTTTTCGAGTAATACTTTTAAGGAAAAGGGCAATCGTTTTGCTTTGTCACCAAGTCCTTTTAGAGAATGAATATGGTATTGCTCACCATTAATTGTGAGCTGATGTTGGGTGTCGAAACTATTATTCATTATTTGCCCCTTTATGAATTATAAAAATATTTTGAAGAGTGACCTCTGTAGTGCTTGAGTTGCAAAGTACATACCAGCGTAAAAAACCATACTTAGAGAACGAAATTTATACAGTTACCAAGATAGAGATGATGCTGAAAACTTTATTTTCAAGGATGATTTAAAAGAGGGAGGGGGGCCAAACGTTATTCGGCCCATACTGATACCTACTTGATTAAAAAAATGATCATTTTATCGCATTAAATAGCGCACTCACTGCGTTAAAAATTATTTTTATAGAACAACTATATATCGTAATTTCGCCTCGTGATTACGCTATTTTCTTAGCGTTATAATAGCCCACTAATTTAATGCAATTGGTATAATTACTGTAACCAGCCTTGTTGCGTAACTTTAACACTAACACAAAGTAAAACCGGCCAAAAGTGCCTCTTAATACGGCAATAGTAAATGTAATGATTAACTAAATAGGAATGTTAGAATGCGCAGCTTGTTGATTTATAGTTGGTTTAATTATCATCTTGGGAGTCATTATCTACATAAAAATACAATAACGCCAAGTAAGTTCCATACGAGTTAATGCCTATACAGCAGGTTTAAACCAATGTTGGGATGTATTGACAGGCATGTAACCACCTTATTTTTATTATTTACTAACACGCCCTAGGTTATTGAAGAGTAAAAAGGCCAACTATATAAGTTGGCCTTTTTATATAAAAAGAGGGGGTTTTAAATACTTAACCAAATGAAATAGGACGACGTCCTGTTTTGTCATCTACTTTTGGCTTTTTAGTTCGCTTACGCTTACTTTTAGCAGGCTGAACTGTTGGTTGAGAGACCGCCGGCTTTGGTTCAGTGTGAGTTTGTACAGCAGGTTTTTCTGCAGGGATTGCATCCGCACTTAGTGATAGTTGAAAAAACTCACCATCAAACTCTAACACATCACCACTGTATAATTTTTTCCGTTTAATTGTACAAATTTCATGGTTAACACCCACATAGCCTTCAGTTATTAGGTTTTTAGCTTGGCCGCCACCTTCAACTAAGTTTAGTACTTTTAATAATTTACAGAGCTCAATCGGCTCTTCTTCTAATTCTATTTCTATGTATTCTTCGTTCATATTTGCTCTCGGTGGGGTAACGCACAAGCTTTAGTATAAAGGCTTGCAGCTACTTTTGCACCAAAGCAAGTGACTTTAGCTAATTGTAATAGGTAAATAGTTATGAAAGTTTTTATGTATTTTGTCTGTCTTTAAAAAAACTGAAGCAATTGAAGGTTAAGCTCTGCAGCAGTTAATTTTACGTATGGCCTGCTAATTGCTAAAACTTTGGCGGAATAAATATTTTTCATTAAATGGAGTAGGAAATGGGCGTAAGATTAGCAATGAAAAAAGAGCTAATGGGATTAGATAATTCAGGTATGTTAACTGCTGACGATGTTAGAGAGCACCTTGCTAATTCTGTAAAAAAGCAAGCTGATCAAGATGAGCGCGGTTTTTCTGTAATTTCAAAATTCAATGATACCCATAGCCGTTTAGTTAGTGGTGATGCCACGAGAAAAACAAAACTTGAATTTGAACGTCATCGTTTGTTTAAAGAAGTTTTATATACTCGCAAAAGTGTTGATGCTTGGTTAGATAGCCAAACAAATTAAATTGCCATAAATAGTTACCTTTAATAGACTACAATTGTAATCAAAAAGGGGTAACTATGAAAAATGGAATTTTAATATGTGTGTTGGCATCACTATTAGCTGCGTGCCAACAACCTACCGTGTATGTATTTAGTGAAAACTTGCAAGATGAACAGCGCAATCAGCTCGATGCTGCGCTAAAAGCACAATCGCTCCCTTATGAATATGTTGAGCTGGCAATTCCATCAGAGTTTAGTGAAGCCACATTACTCTTATCAAGCGATAAAATTTACCCAAAAGAGACTGAGAAGTTAGCTACTATTATGCAGGGGCTAGGTTACGAGCCACAAGTTAACTATACAACGCGTTCAAATCATTTTTATGGTGATGGCAATATAGGCTTTTATCTAAAAAATGCAGTGGCGGGTACAACCTTTGTTATGCCTAAAAAGTTACGAACAACTCAATGTAGCGAAGACAAGTACAATGATTTAGCGGTCAAATTTGCAAATGAACATGTTGAATTTACACTACCAAGTGGCGCAATAGTTAGGCTGAGTTGGGAGTATTTATATGGTTACGTTGTCATTTATTACAAAAATTATTCGCAAACATACAGTCACTCACGACCACTTATAAATACGCCCTTTGGCGCCAAACCATCCGATACTTACAGGTTTACAGCTCACGTTAATAACCCCAACTGGCTTGATTGCTCACTACAAATTGTTTATATGGACTGAGTGATAGAGTTAACCGTGGGTTTCTATATGCTCACTTAGTTTTGCAATTCGTTCGCTCATGCCCTCGATAATACGGTCTTTAATTTTTTCACGTATAACATTAGGTAAACGAGTCAATGCTTCAGGAGTTATAGCGAGTACGATAGTGTCGCTTTTAGCTTGGGCATTGGTACTTCTTTGTCTGTTACCAATAAAGGCGCCTTCACCTATAAATTCACCGGGCTCAATAGTACCTAGTTCTAATAAGTGATTATGCTTAAAGACTAAAAGGGCGCCACTTAGTACAATGTATAAATGTTTGTCGTTATCAAACTGCTTAAATAAAAATTGCTGTTGGTTAACTAAATACAACAGGCCAAACGATTCTAATAATATTTGACGTTCGTTGAGCGTAAACTCTTTAAAAAAGTGTAGCCTGTTTATAATTTCCATTTGTTTGAATAATGGAATATGTTCGATTAGCTTCATCAATAACCAAATTTGTTAGACACGTTTAATTAGCTAATATTGCGCTCTTTTAACTTACGGGTCAACGTGTTGCGTCCCCAGCCAATTTTTATAGCTGCATCTTGTTTATGGCCAGAACAATTGGCGAGAGCTGTTTTTATTAGCCGAGTTTCTAGTTGTGCTTGAATATCGGGCCAAATATTTTCTTTGCCTTGTTTAAGTTCGTGGTTAAGCCATTGTTGAAATGCATCAAGCCAATCACCTTCCTCTTGAATTGGCGAGGCATCAAGGATCTCAGGTGGTAAATCTTGTTCTGTAACAAGTTCACCTGGCGCCATCACAGTAAGCCAACGACACGTATTTTCGAGCTGACGTACATTACCGGGCCAATTAAAGAGTTTAAGCTGCTCTGTTGCTTTAGGGCTGAGTACTTTGCTTTCTACTTGTAAGTCTTTAGCGCTTTTGTGCAAAAAATGTTGCGACAAGCGATCAATATCTTCAGTGCGCTCCCGAAGAGCTGGCAAGCGTAGGCGTACTACGTTTAAACGATGAAATAAATCATCCCTAAATTTACCTTGTTTAACTAAGTCTTCCAGATTTTGATGCGTAGCTGCAATAATGCGTACATCCACCTTTATGCTTTGATGCCCGCCCACACGATAAAATTCACCATCGGCAAGCACGCGCAATAAACGTGTTTGCACATCAAGAGGCATATCACCAATTTCATCTAAAAAAAGCGTGCCGCCATTGGCTTGTTCAAAACGCCCTTTACGCACACTATCAGCGCCCGTAAATGCGCCTTTTTCGTGGCCAAATAATTCTGACTCAACAAGTTCTTTTGGAATTGCGGCCATGTTAAGTGCAATAAATTGATTTTCTTTACGTGGACTATGATTATGCAAGGCGCTGGCGACCAGTTCTTTACCTGTGCCAGACTCACCATTTATTAATACACTCATGCTAGAGGCTGACAGTTTACCTATTGCTCTAAATACCTCTTGCATAGCGGGTGCTTCACCAATTATGTGTGCACTTTTAGGTGGGGCCTGCTTACGTTTAGTTTTTTTTGTAGAGTTTGCTCTAAATGCACTTTCAACAAGAGCAACCGCTTCGTTTAAATCAAACGGTTTAGCTAAATACTCAAAAGCACCTTTTTGAAAGGCATTAACGGCCGAATCTAAATCTGAGTGCGCGGTCATTATAATAACCGGTAGCCCAGGGTTTTGCTCTGCAATAAGCTCAAGTAAAGCCATGCCATCCATGCCAGGCATTTTTACATCAGACACCAAAACAGCTGGTTGGCTAAACTTTAATGCACTTAATACATCTTGCGCATTAGCAAAGCTTTCCGTGTTAAACCCTGCTCGGGTAAGTGCCTTTTCAAGTACAAAGCGAATTGAGGCATCATCATCTACAAGCCAAACTGTTTTCATGCAAACTCCAAACATTAATCTGCAAAGGGCAGATAGATATTAAATTCAGTATGTCCAGGCCAGCTATCACATTCAATATAGCCGTCATGCTGATCAATAAGCGTTTGCGCAATAGAAAGTCCAAGTCCTGAACCACCTTCTTTATTGGTGATCATCGGGTAGAACAATGTTTCGCGTATGCTGTGGTCAATGCCTGGTCCGTTATCAGATATTTGGATCAACAAGGCTTTTTTAGGTGCTTTACCTGGGCGACGATGTTGATGGTTTATGCGGGTTTTTATTTTTATTTCACCGCCATCTACAAGCGCCTGTTGGGCATTTCGAACAATGTTTAATACGACTTGTTGTATTTTGCCTTGGTCAATATATACATCAGGAATACTCGGGTCATAATCCTTCACTAAGCCAATATTAGAACAATTATCTAACGTACTTAGCCTGACAACCGACTCTAGGGTTTGATGAATATTGCCATAAGACTTTTGCGGTAGCTGATTTGGCCCTAAGAGCCTATCTACTAATTCGCGCAATCTATCTGCTTGCTCAATGATAAGCTCAGCGCATTGGTCTCTTTCTTGTTGATCAACTTCATACTGCAATAACTGCGCCGCTCCGCGAATTCCACCTAAAGGATTTTTAATTTCGTGCGCTAAGCCACGAATTAAGTTTCGTGCAGCTTGATATTGATGCATTTGGTTTGATGCTTGGTCGTGCTTTATTTCATCATCTGTTTGGCGCCATTCTAATAATATATATAACGTGTCTTTAAATTTAAGCTGTCTTGAGCTGACTGCTACCTTGGCATGACGAGAATCGCTAAAAACCACGTCAGCTCTATGTTGCTGGCAATCAACGCCATCAATTAATGAATACTGTTCAATACGTTTCAAGTCAATAGAATGGTAATTAAAAAGGCTATCGAAAGGTTGATCTAACAAGCGTTTAGTACCAAGGCCAAGTAACTCACTCGTACTGGTATTAGCATAAACAACAGTAAATTTTTTATCGAGCAACATGACCGCTGTTGTTTGGTTTTGCCAGATAGCGTCAAGCAGTTCTGGGCTGAAAATTTCATTATTAATCATAGTTGCACCATTTTAGTGCGCTAATATTTGCAGGCAATTAATATTAATAAAATGCACTGCTGCGCCTCAGTTTTAAACTTAAATTTAGTTCTTGAATGTTATACCAATCTGCTTAATTAAGTGAGCTATTTTGAGGTATGAAAACCGTGTCGATAACAGGGCAAAAAATTCGTTATTTAGTTGTTCTATATCAGAAATTTTTAACACAGTTAGCGTCAAGCTTAAGCCCTCAAATTGATCAAGTATTATTGCGGATTGGTATTAAGCCCTTTCTGCGCATAAAAAACACATAAGGTTGGCTCACGGCAATAATTTGGTTTTTATTATTCAACAGCTTTACTTGCAATGTATGTTCACCGCGTTCAACATCTTTTATAGCAAAGGTTGAATCATGACTAGCAGGGCCATGTGTTTGACCATCAACAAACAGCTGTATTATTAACCCACTTTCGAACCGTGGTGTTATACGGCTGGTAACATATACCGTGCCTGTATTTTCATGAATTGTCTGATTATGCTCTGGTGACAAAATAGCAATGTTAAACGCTGCTTCTTGGGGTTGAGGTTGGTTATTTAAAATATAAGTATTGGTCGCAGGCATTGTAAGGTGCTGACTTGTAAGCTTTACCTCCGTCGCGCCTTTATGCGGTGTATCTGAGAACACTAACACGCCATTTTTATCTTCCCAAGCGTATATTTTTTTTTCAGCAGCATAGCCATAATTACTTAATCCTAAAGTAATTGTTAGTAATAAAATGTAATTATTCACTCGGCGGTCCTGCGTTTTAGAGTAACTTTACTCTAGTGGAGATTGCTTTGATTTACCATTAAAAAAGCCCGCAGAGCAGCGGGCTTGAGAACACACATATTTTTTACAGCTTAATTAACAGCTGTAGTACATTTCAAACTCAACTGGGTGAGTTGTCATGTTAAGTTTTTCAACTTCTTTAGATTTAAGTGAGATATAAGCATCAATTAAATCATCAGTGAATACACCACCTTGAGTTAAGAATTCACGGTCTGCGCTAAGTGCAGATAGTGCTTCGTCAAGTGATGCTGCAACCGTTGGAATTTCTGCTGCTTCTTCAGCTGGTAAGTCGTATAAATCTTTATCCATAGCATCGCCAGGGTGGATCTTGTTTTTGATACCATCAAGGCCAGCCATAAGCATTGCTGAGAAAGCAAGGTATGGGTTAGCTGTTGGATCTGGGAAGCGTACTTCAATACGACGACCTTTTTCAGATGGAACCACTGGGATACGGATTGATGCAGAACGGTTACGTGCAGAGTATGCAAGCATAACTGGTGCTTCAAAACCTGGTACTAAACGTTTATACGAGTTAGTAGAGGCATTTGCAAAAGCATTGATTGCTTTAGCATGCTTAATGATGCCGCCAATGTAGTAAAGTGCATCTTCAGAAAGACCGCCGTACTTATCACCAGCAAAAAGGTTTACACCATCTTTAGCAAGTGACTGGTGACAATGCATACCAGAACCGTTATCACCAACAACTGGCTTAGGCATAAACGTTGCTGTTTTACCGTATAAGTGAGCCATGTTATGGATAACATATTTCATTTCTTGAATTTCATCCGCCTTTAATACCATTGTATTAAAGCGAGTAGCGATTTCGTTTTGACCTGCTGTTGCTACTTCGTGGTGATGTGCTTCTACTACTTGGCCCATTTCTTCTAGCACTAGACACGTAGCAGAACGCCAATCTTGGAAGTCATCAACTGGAGCAACTGGGAAGTAACCGCCTTTAACACCTGGACGGTGACCTGTGTTGCCATCTGCATATTCTTTATCTGAGTTCCAAGCAGCTTGCTTAGAATCAATTTTATACATAGAACCAGACATGTCTGATTTGTATTTAACATCATCAAATACGAAAAATTCTGGCTCTGGGCCAAATAACACAGTGTCTGCAATACCAGTTGAACGCATGTAATCTTCAGCACGCTTAGCAACTGAGCGTGGGTCACGTTCATAACCTTGAAGTGTTGAAGGTTCAACAACGTCACAACGAACAATTAGTGTTGTTTCTTCTGTGAAAGGGTCTAATTTGATAGAGTCTGCATCTGGTAATAAAACCATGTCTGACTCATTAATGCCTTTCCAACCAGCGATTGAAGAACCATCGAACATTTTACCGTCTTCGAAAAAATCTTCATCAACTTGATGATGAGGAATAGAAACATGTTGTTCTTTACCTTTAGTGTCAGTAAAGCGTAAATCAATGAACTTAACGTCATTTTCTTTAATAAAATCTAAAACCGATTGTGACATGTGTCCTCCAAGTGTGGGGTTTTGTTATTGCTGCATAATTGCTTTAGCACTTATTAAGCTGATTTTGTGCCATTTTTATAACTGCATGTTTATAAATTAAAAAAAATAAGTTGTTATAAAATCCAGCGTAGTGGTGCACTGATTTGGTGCGTAAAATATCCCTTTTGGTGCAATATTTACACGGTGCAATTTGCTGATAATTTAATCGCTTAAAATTAGCATAAACTAAATGCAAAAGAGTACCAAAAAGATCGGAAAAATAGCCAAAATGGCTGTTTTTCGAAAAAATATCGAAATTTAATTCATATAATTGTCATATATAAAACAGATACTTAGTGAAAGTATTGAGAAAGTTTTAAAATTTGTATTGGATAAACTTTCATCCATGTCATTAATGAGGGATAATATGCGCCCTTTTAAATCCTATGCTTGGACATCTCGTGAAAACGCAGATGAGTGCGTAGATCTTGCAGGATCATTGAGAATTTAATTTCTCTGAGTAAATATATGAGCATCGAAAAGTTAAGAAATATAGCGATTATCGCGCACGTTGACCACGGTAAAACAACACTGGTTGACAAACTACTTGAGCAATCAGGTACATTAGAAACACGCGGCGGTAACGAAGAGCGCGTGATGGACTCAAACGACATTGAGAAAGAACGTGGTATTACCATTTTGGCTAAAAACACAGCCATTTCTTGGAACGACTACCATATCAATATCGTAGATACTCCGGGACACGCCGATTTCGGTGGTGAAGTTGAACGCGTACTTTCGATGGCTGACTCAGTATTATTACTTGTTGATGCTCAAGAAGGTCCAATGCCACAAACGCGTTTCGTTACGCAAAAGGCATTCGCGCAAGGCTTAAAGCCAATCGTAGTTATCAATAAAATTGATAAGCCAGGTTCACGTCCTGATTGGGTTATGGATCAAATCTTTGATTTATTCGACAACCTTGGCGCAACTGACGAACAGTTAGACTTTAAAGTAATCTACGCTTCAGCAATCAACGGCTGGGCAACACTAGATTTAGACGAGCCATCAGAGAACATGGAACCTATGTTCAAGATGATCGTTGAAGAAGTATCACCACCGGATGCAGATCCTGAAGGTGACTTCCAAATGCAAATTTCTCAACTAGATTACAACTCTTATGTTGGTGTAGTTGGTATTGGTCGTATTAAACGTGGTTCTGTTGCTCCTAACCAACAAGTTACTATTATCAGTGCTGATGGCACTACACGTAATGGTAAAATTGGCGCAGTACAAAGCTACCTAGGTCTTGAACGTATCGAAACTGATAGAGCTTACGCTGGTAACATCGTAACTGTAACAGGTATTGGTGAGCTTAAGATTTCTGACACAGTTTGTTTCCCAGGAAACGTTGAAGCATTGCCACCACTAAGTGTTGATGAGCCAACTGTAACAATGACATTCTCTGTAAATAACTCACCTTTCTGTGGTAAAGAAGGTAAGTTTGTAACGTCACGTAATATCCGTGAGCGTTTAGACAAAGAATTAGTACACAACGTAGCACTTCGCGTTGAAGATACTGCTAGCCCAGATAGCTTCCGTGTTTCTGGCCGTGGTGAATTACACCTAGGTATCTTAATCGAAAACATGCGTCGTGAAGGTTACGAGCTTTCAGTTTCTCGTCCAGAAGTTATCTTACGTACTGTAGATGGCGTTCTAGAAGAACCGTTTGAAACAGTGACTATTGACTGTCAAGACGAGCATCAAGGTTCTGTTATGGAACAAGTTGGCCTACGTAAAGGTGAACTTACTAACATGACTCCAGATGGCAAAGGCCGTATGCGTTTAGACTTCATGATCCCTAGCCGTGGTTTAATTGGTTTCCAAACTGATTTCATGACGCTTACTTCGGGTTCTGGTCTTATGTACCATACGTTCGATCATTACGGTCCTCACAAAGGTGGCGACATCGGTGTTCGTAAGAACGGCGTAATGATTGCAAACGCAACTGGTAAAGCACTTACTAACGCATTATTCAACTTACAAGAGCGCGGCCGTTTATTCATCGGTCACGGTGTTGAAGTATACGAAGGTATGGTTATCGGTATTCATAACCGTGATAACGACCTTACAGTTAACGCCCTTAAAGGTAAGCAGTTAACTAACGTACGTGCATCTGGTACTGATGAAGCGCAAACGCTTTCTCCACACCTTAACTACTCACTTGAGCAAGCGCTTGAGTTCATCGATGATGACGAGCTAGTTGAAGTTACTCCACTAAATATTCGTATCCGTAAGAAACACCTTACAGAAAATGAACGTAAACGTGCGGGTCGTGCACCTAAGTCATAATCTATTAATTTAGAATAATGATTTTAAAAGCCGCTGTATTGAAAAATATAGCGGCTTTTTTGTGTTTGGAAATAAGAGTTCCATGAAATGAGCCGACAGATTTGAACAACACTGTTAGACAGAGCTGTGATAAAAGGTGTTAGGTTCTAGGTGTTTACAGTACATAGTTATATCTAATATGCTTTAGGTAGGTAATAAAAATTATTTTTCATGAGAAATAAACTAACATCGATCAATAATTTTAAACTAAGGAAAGTTCTATGGATAACGAAAATTATCGTGAAAAGTACTGTGATAAATTAAAAGAAGCAGGTGAACTTATTGAACAATATGTTGTTCCTATTTTCTATTTGAATAAGTTCGAACGTCCCGAAATGTTAGCAACGGGCTTTTTTTTAGAACACAATCGAAAAGTATATTTCATAACAGCATCTCATGTTATCGATAACCTTGATCCTACAGAAAGAAGTTTTGTTATTTCAATTAATACAAAAATGCTTTCATTATCATTAGCGGGAGCCAAGAGAACTGTGGCTCAAGAAAGTGAAAGGGCTGATAGTCAATTTGATTTAGCTGCAATTCCAATTAGTTATAAAGTTGATTACTACGAAGAATGCCAAAAATTAGCGATTCCTACCTCTAGAACAACTCTCAACAAAAATTTCTCAAAAGTAGATATGCAACTATTACAAGGCTTTCCATCTTCCAAGAACAAAACTGCAAAGCGCCTTAATAATAAGACTAAAAACTTTTCAGGCGTTTTATGGACATACTCGTTTAATTTTTTTCAAAACTGTAACTTTTCGAACTTCAATAAAGTGCCAGGCTCTCATTATCCTATCCACTGGAGTAAAAAAATTGAAGGTCAAAAGACATTACATCCCAAAGGGTGTAGTGGCGGCCCATACTGGTTTATCCCAAATAAAAATTTAATTAATGAGTATTATTTAGCTGGCGTATTTATTGAATATTTTGAAAAGTCAGAAATAGCTTTTGTAACAAAAATTGAGCACGTAATCGAACTAATAGAGCAATTTGATATATAAAAATTTTTGAATATTCAGGTAGTAGATGAAACCGTGGTTATTACGCGATTTAGAGCTTATTCTCTGTTTTCCTCTAAAAGCGCAGCGCCTCTTAACCTCTTTGTGAATAATTTACTTAAAGATTTTTTGCACAAGTAGAAGGGAATAATAAGTGAAAGATAGAGCTGAAACAGCCGATAACGCAAAGCCCCCGTGTTTGTTGGTGGGGTATTTTTTCGTTGGGTTTCGCTGCGCTCAACCCAACCTACTTAATTATTTATTGGTGTGGGTGGCTTACTTTTTAGGGAGTAGGGTGATTTTGCCAAATACATCTGCATCTATAAAGCCACGATTTCTGTCGCCATTTACTGGTTGTACTTCGTGTGAGCCCATAAAGTGCTCGCGCACGTCGCTGCCATCGTTATCGCAATACGCTAGCATAAAGCCGATTACTTGCTTTTCGCTAAGTGTAATAGGGGTGTTTTTAGCTCCTTCTTTATAATCATTAGGGTAGAGTTTTATTGCTACTTCCCAGGTAATATTAAAAGGCGCGGTGGTGTTGCGCTTCCAGTTACTCACTAGGTGGTCGGTATACAAATGGGCTTGTTTATCAGGTCCGTAATCGGCAGCTTGGTTATCAAGGCCAATGTGGTACGCCAAAGCGGTGTGATTAAATTGGTGGTTTCCACCGGATGCATCACTATCAATAAATACTTCAAGCGCATCGTCATCCCAATATTTATACGTTGGATCTGCGTGTGTATCTATTAAAACGTCATCCACAATATCGGCTTGTAGGTATAAATAGTTTTGATCCCACAATAAACGATAACGCCCTTTAAAGTCGGCATCGTTTGATGGCAGTGTGCCATCCATTAAATAAGGCATGTCGTGCCAAGTTGCTTTATTCCACGCATCTTCTGATACGCCATCAATAGTAATTGGGGTTGATGTATGCTCAACATCAGTGGCCATTGCTGGCGTGCTTAATAAAAAGCTTAAGGCGAGTGCTAATTTTTTCATTAATTTCTCAATCTTATTATGTATTTTTATTGATGTAACACCATCTTAAAGTAGCTAAGTGATTAGTTACAGTGAAATACTTTCGCCTTCGTTTAAAATATACAGCGGTGTTTTAGCATCCATTTTTTTAACCATGTGCAATAAGCGCAGCAAGGCTGAATGACTGCTGTGATCGCCCATTTTCCAACTTGAGTTACCGTACCCCCACGGTATCATTACTCTACAATTAAGCTCTTGTGCTGCGCTTAGTGCATCTTCTGGTGTGGTGTGGACGTAACGGTACCAGTTAGGATCGTCTTTACTGTAGTAAGAAGCGATTGGCATTAAGCAAATATCGATATCGCCGTATTTTTGCTGTATGTCTTTAAAATGTTTTGAGTAGCCAGTATCACCTGCAAAAAATAAAGTGCTACCGTTTTGTTCAAGTAACCAGCCATTCCATAGGTCTTTATCGTGATCTTCGTAAATAAAAGGCACTGAAATACGACTGCTAAAGTGATGTGCAGGTACGCCATGAATTGCTAAATCGTCAATACTCGTTTTTGCATACCAGGCCATTTCGCTAATGTTAAATCCACCTGTTGGGAAGTTATCAGCCATTCCCAGTGGCGTTAAGTAGCGTGGTTTGTTACCTATTTCTGCTATATCTGCTTTATTAAAATGATCATAATGAAGGTGAGAATATATAACGGCATCTAAATTAGTTAGTTCGCTGTTAGTTAGCCAGTCACCGGGCTTACGATAAAACCCTGAGGCAAGTTTAAAGGCTAAATCAACAGGGGAGTCGAACTGCTCTTTTACAGGATCAAACACCACTTGCTGCCCGTTTGGTGTGCTGATCATAAACCCTGCATGGCCAAGCCAGCGAACAGTGTATCCGGTATTTAATTTTGGAGTTACTTGCCCAGCAATATATTGGCAGTTTTCACTTCCTTCTTCACATTGCAAATGAGTGTTGCTTGGATAGCAGTCATTTTCACAACTAATAGGGTACGTTTTTTTGCCTGGGTATAGATTATGGTAGCGCCCTTCGCGCTCACCATCTTTATGTAGTGGTACTACAGTATCAGGCCCTGCGATTCTTTCTATGTGATTAGCAGTTCCGCAAGCGGTTAGTAAGCTAGAGATAGCTAAAAGAGTTAAGGTACTTATTTTCATTGTAGTTTTTTATTTTAATTCTAATTTTATGAAAGTGTACCAAAAACGTTAGATTAATAAGTGGTTAAAAAGTAACAAAAAGTAAAAATAAATAAGCCTGCGAAGTTGCAGGCTTATTTATTTTTGTTCGTTTGTTTGTAATATATTAGTTAGCCTGCGCTATTCATTTGTTCAATAAATTTGTTTGAATCGGCAATCGATTTGTTCATGTCGTTCATTAACACTTGTATGTCGCGTTTAAGGTTAGTGAACTCGCCTTTAATAGCCGATACCGCTTGTGCGTTTAAGTTATGCTTTAAATATAAAACATTATCGTGAAGCGACGTTAATACTGGCTCCATTTTACTCTCTGCGCTGCGCATCGAGCGTAATAGCTGTTCAAATTGACGCTTAGTCGCGGTTAGCTTTTTGCTGCTTTCACGCTTAAGTGATGCGCTTTTGTATTGCTCTAGCTCATCGCTCCACTCATCAAAAAGTGCTTCTGCTACGTCTTCTACTTTATTGATGTTAGTTGATACTTCGTTTGCGGCTTTTAAGCTCGACTCGTAATCGTCGTTTAATTGATTGTAAGTGTCTTGTAGTTCGCCACCATTAAAATCGATTAGAGTAGTTAAGCGCTCTAGTGCCGATTTAAATTCTTCTTGTGACTCTTGCTGCGAGTCTTTGGTTTCTTCTACGCGGTCAATTAGAATATCGCGTTTGTGAACACCCACTTTTTCCATCGCAGAATAATAAGCTGATTGGCAGCCAGTTAAAGTAAGTGTTAGTACAAGCATTGAAACACTAAGTAATGTTTGTTTTTTCATCTGAATTCCTGTTTACGCGTGTTAGTGCTGTAAATTATGGCGCTGATTGTTATTATAATCAAAACCACATAAGCACAAGTCAATTGTATGAATGATAAGCTCTCCAATTACAAACAGCAAGTTAAGACCTTTATACGCCAGCAGCCAAGTTGGTGGATGCAGTATTTTAATCGCTGTATAGATGATCAAATAACGGTTAATGCCGGCTATTTAGCCTATGTTACGTTACTTTCTTTGATACCGCTTATTGCGGTGGGTGTTGCTATATTTTCAGCTTTTCCGGGCTTTGAATCTACTCGCATGGAAATTGAGAGCTTTTTGTTTACCAACTTTGTCCCTACCTCTACCGATGTTATTAGAGAGCATATTAGCTCCTTTGCCGGTAACGCTAATCAAATGACGGCAGTAGGTATTGGTTTTTTAGCTGCAATAGCCTTACTGTTAATACGTAATGTGGATGCCACGCTAAACCGCATTTGGCGAATAAAGAAAAAGCGCCCAATGATGATTTCCTTTGCAGTATATTGGATGGTTTTGAGCTTAGGGCCTATGTTACTTGGTGCCAGCATTGGTGTTACCTCTTATATTGTATCTTTGGTATCGTTTGCTGATCAGGGTATTCCTGGGTTTAGCGGGTTTTTGTTAAAGCTATTGCCGTATGGTATTTCGATGGTGGGCTTTATTATGCTCTACACCTTAGTGCCTAATACGCGCGTATCGTTTAAAGCGGCGATACCGGGAGCATTATTTGCGGCACTTTTGTTTGAGCTAACTAAAAAAGGGTTTGCACTTTATATTAGCCATTTTCCTTCATACGAAGTGATTTATGGTGCAGTGGCGACGATTCCTATTTTGTTTGTTTGGGTGTATTTATCGTGGGTTGTTGTTTTGCTTGGCGCTGAATTTACAGCATGTATTAGCCCAGATGAAATACCAGAAACACCAGAAATTGAGTTTGAAGATGACAAGCCAACAGTAAAGGACACAGTTTAAATGCAAGGGTTAATACAGCGCGTAAAGCATGCCAAGGTAGAAATTAATAATCAAGTTGTAGGCGAAATTAGCCAAGGTATCTTGTTGTTGCTGGGTGTTGAAAAACACGACTATACGCAAACGGCCGATAAGCTTTTACACAAAGTAAGTAACTATCGTATTTTTACTGACGAAAACGACAAAATGAACTTAAGCCTCAAAGATATTAAAGGTGAGTTGCTGGTGGTTTCGCAATTTACCTTAGCGGCTGATACTAAAAAGGGTATGCGCCCTAGTTTTTCATCTGCGGCAACGCCAAGCCAAGCTAATGAGCTTTACGAGTACTTTGTTGCTCAAGCTAAAGAGTTGGGGCTTACAATAGCCACCGGTGAGTTTGGTGCCGATATGCAAGTAAGCTTGTGTAACGATGGACCCGTTACGTTTAACTTATCTGTTTAAGTTTTTTGGTTACCACGACAATATGATTCACGTAGCCCGTAATTTTTTGCGGGCTGACTGTGCAGCCAAACACATCGAGTAATAGCTGCTTAAGTTGCTTTAATTGCGACTCATGTTGCGATAAAAAATTAATAAATAGCACACCGTTGTTATTTAAAGCCAAGTAGATTTTTTTATAAAATGCCTCTTCAAATAAAAATCGAGGTGCGTCTATTTGGCTAAATAAATCTAAGATAATCCAGTCAATATTTTGCGCACTTTTTAAAACCTGTTGTGCATCGGCGCATAGTAATTGATCATTTTTATTTGATGAAAAAAATTGAGTGTAGCAATCAATAATATCAGCGTTTTTTTCAACGGATGTTATGTGTGCTTTGGGGTATTTGTGTTGTAAATAATTACGAATAGCACCGCCGCCAAGGCCAAGTTCTAGCACCTTTTTTGGCGCGCTAAGAGCTTGCCATTGCTTACCTAAGCACAATAAATGTGGAAAAAGTAATAAACTCGGGTCATTTAAATCAATAACAGATTGGAGTGTGTCGTTAATGAGTAACCAGCGCAACTGCTCATGACCACGTATCTGAATGTGATCGCCACTGCATTTATGCCAATAGATTAACTGACCAATGCTGTGGCTATTCTCAATAAACTGATCGCTTAGCAAGCCCGTCAGCGAATTTATATAATTGATTTTTTCTATCATATTCTCAGCATAAACTAGCACCGTTAAATGGCAATGCCTTGTGTTATTAATTTTTAGATATTTTATGGCCATCACCAAAGTCGTATTTGCAGTTTTTTAAAGATGGAGTATGGTATTTACAATAAAAATACCAAGCGATTTAATTATTTGAGCTTTCTAGCTTGTAGATAATCAATATGATTAGTATAGCGCCGTAGCCTTTTTGATTTTTTATTTACGGCTTATATAACAACAGGAGTATGTATGTTTCAGGTAAGCACCCCACAAAGCAGCGAAGATTGGCAAGCGTATTACCAATTGCGCTGGCAGGTATTACGCGCGCCTTGGGGCGAGCCGCGTGGCTCTGAGCAAGATGATATGGAGCAAGATTCTGAGCATCGCTTTATAAAAAATAAAGAAGGTGAAGTGCTAGGCGTAGCACGTTTGCACTTTAACAATCATGAACAGGCACAAGTGCGTTACATGGCCGTTGCTGAAGGGAATCGTAATCAACATATTGGTAGTCGTTTATTACATGAGCTTGAAAAAATAGCATGGACGCAAAATGCTGATGAACTGGTTTTATTTGCTCGCGAACGTGCGCTTGAGTTTTATAAACGCCACGGTTACGAACTAAAAGAAAAAGCACATTTAGCGTATGGCGATGTACAGCATTTTAAAATGGTAAAGCAAAAGCCGTGTGAGCCAGGTTGGTTTCGTCACCCTAATTGGACGCAGGTACTACAAAATACGTGGCGGGAGTCTATTCCAATTAGTGACGCGATGGGCATTAAGGTAGAAAGCTACACCGATTGGCAATTTACAACCAGCGCCGACCTAGACGCTAACTTAAACCTACATAACACTATGTTTGCAGGTTCTATTTATAGCTTGGCCACGCTAACAGGTTGGGGCGCTACGTACTTAGCACTCAAAGAAGCTGGGCTTGAAGGTAATATTGTATTAGCCGATGCTAACATTAAGTACTTAAAGCCGCTTACTACCGACCCACGAGGGTGTGTAGATTTGCAAGCCTGCAAAGGTAAGTTGAGCGATTTAGAAACCGAAGGTAAAGCAAGCTATGTTGTGCCTGTTACTATTTATGATGGTGATAATATAGTTGCGGAGTTTGAAGGGCAGTTTGTAGTAAAAAAATAACTGTTTAGTTGTTCAAAACATTAAAAAGCCAAGCAATGCTTGGCTTTTTAATGCGTAAAACTTAGGGAAGTATTACAGCAGATCGGTTAATAATATACCTACACCAATACGTTCTATATCGGCATTATAGTCAATTAAGCTTTCGCCATAACCATTGAAGTATTGTGCATAACCACGAACTCGGCCCCATAATGGAAATGACCAGTCAAGCTGAATAGCACCACGATTGTCTGAATTTAAGTTATTACGCGACATAAAGCTAAATTCATGATCGTTAAGACGGTATGCACCGCTAAATTCAAAATAGCCCATGTATTTGTATATGTCTGGATTATCGTCGCCTTTAGCTTCTAAAACGTTGTCTTTTTCGTCCTCGGCTATGCGATACCAAGGTTTAAAACTAAAAACAAACCCTTCATTTTCCCAAATGAAATCAGCGTAAATACGGTTCCATGAGCGTGAGTTGGGCTGGCTACGACCATTTGACTGATGTGAAATACCTAAAACAATTGCCATTTCATCGCCCCAAAGTACATTTTCTGGGTCGAGGTAGTTTATCCAAAAAACTTCAGGTTCGTAGTTCGTTTCACGAAATGGTGAGGAGATTTCTGAATTATATATTTGCCAATATGATTGCAGCGTAAAACCAAAAAATAATGCTTGGTCTTCATCTGAAAAATCATCGTACAAAGGTACTTTAATAGAAAGCTGGTACTTTGCCTCTAAGTTATCGAGCGGTTCACCATCATTATCATCAGTTAATTCGTCGAAGCCATCGAAAGGGCGATCATTGGGATGGGATACGTACGAAAGTGGTAAAATATAATTACGTTTATGTGGCGTAATAACATTACGATTTTTTTTACCCACTTCTTCACGTGCTTGGCGTTTATCAAGCGCGGTAAGTTGTTTGTTTTCTTCAAGAGCCGAACATTTTTTACGAAGATCGTCTAGAGTTTGTTTACCGTCTCCACCAATAACTTCGTTTAAAATACACTGTTTTACAAGGTTTATTTCGTTGTCTTGCTCGTTTGTAGCAACCTCTTCTTGTGCTAAGGTAGCTGTACTTATTAAGGCAGAAAGTGTGATCCAGTGGCGCCAGCTCATTGTAGTTCCTTTGTGAGTTTAAGTTATTGTATGCGTTAATTTAATTATAACGTCTTTTAACATATGTAACGGTGAACTTTTACTGAATTTTTTCTTATACTTCGTATTATACGTATTTGAGATAAACACAGATCAAAAGAAAAGCGGCCTGGGCCGCTTTCTAATGCAAATTAACTACTTTAGTTAATTTATACCAATTTTATTAAAAACATGATCATTCTAGCGTATTAAATAACTCACTAACTACGTTAAAAATTATTTATATAGAACAACTATGTACCATAATTTTAGCCTTGTTATTAAGCTATTTCCTTATCGCTATAATAGATCACTAATTTAATGCAATTGGTATTACTCTCACGCAATGAGAAGGGTGAGCTAAAGCTCGAATATGTTAGTAAAAAACTTATAAAGTTCGGTACCTTGGTTAACACTCGCTGAGGCAAAGTGCAAAATAGCAATTGCATCGCAATCAAGAGTGAGTGTTTGCAGTGGCTGCTCGCTTAAGTAGCGCTCCATGCGTAAAATATGTGCAATAGGCTCACCGGCTTTAATGTGCCCGCCAAGTGGGGCTATGTATTCAACCATACCGCCAATAGGGGCGTAATAAGCAAAGTAGTCATCTAAATTACATGCATAGCGAGTGATGTTAGCTGGCGTATGCGGTGCGTTTTGTAATACGCCTTTGTGATTTAAGTAACTTAAAATGCTGTTTGCATCGTTTAGTGCTTCTTTTAAGTCTATTTTTTCTTGGCTGCCTAGCTCTACCGTAAATGCTTCTACAGGTATTGATAATTCACGACCTTGCTCGCTAAGTGCATCACTTAAATGCCACCATGGGCAAAAGTTAGCTTCATCCATAGCGCCGTCAAAATCACTGGGGATAAGCAGTACATGTTCAATATTAAAGTAACGTGCGCTTTCGGTTGCATAGGTTGGGCAGTACAAATGCTTGCTGGAAATAGGACCAGTGTGTAAATCGAGTACTATATCAGCCTGATGAGCGAGTTTTTGTAAGTTAAGCGCAATGCGTTTACCCGTATTGAGTAAATAAGCAGGGCCGTTAAGTTTGCTGTCTACTTCGTCAATAAGCGCCTTTTTGAAGTTACTTTTTAATGTAGCGTCGTCATACTGAGTATGATTTTGCGCAAACTGTGTCACTAAATTTTTATTGTAATGATACATGCGATTCCAATTAGTGCCCGTAATCGGATCGAACCTGCCAAGGGTAAACTCGCCAGATTTTTGATTACAACCAATCGGATTTGCATAAGGTACAAGGGTAATATCGCCATTAAGATTAAGGTGTTTTAATTGCTCAAGCAGCTGAAAAATAACTGCGTTACCTTGCACTTCAGCGCCATGCATATTGGCCTGAATGTAAACACTAGGCCCTGTACCATCGCCTTTTAAACGATACACAGGAACTGTAAGCGGTAAGCCGTTTGCAACCTCCCCTACTACAATGTTCTCTTGGCTGATGTGTGTTGTATTACTCATGCTTATTACCTTAAATAGTGGCTGGCATTTTCGGCTTGGCGAACGCAGGTAAGTTTACCGTTTTGCAATGTGTACTCGCCAGCTAGCTCATGGCATAAAAAATACGGCATACTTTCGGTAAAGCCGTAAGCACCGCATTGGCTAAACACTAGCCAGTCGTGCTCATTTAAATCGCTTGGCAGGTTATGCTCACCTAGACAATCAAGCGCTGTACAAAGCGGGCCGTATAAAGTGACCGCTTGAGTTTTAGCACTGGATTCACGCAGTAACGCAGCAGGAAAATCTTGACTGGTAACAGCAGGGCGTAATAAGTGGTTTATACCGCCGCTTAAAATTACTTGTTCTTGATTATAGTTTTGTTTGCGCTCTACTACTGGGTTTGCGTAATGACCGCATTCGCCCACGGCATAGCGACCAAGTTCCATCCATAATTCTTCTACACCCGCATCATTTTTAATTTTAGCGAGCGCAGCAATTAAGTCATCCCAATCAAGCGTTGCTTCATTTTGTGTATAAGGAATACCTAAGCCGCCGCCTAAATCGAGAATTTTAAGGCTAATATTTAAATCGCTGGCAAGTTGACTAAGTGGTGCAATCATTTGTGACCACAAATCGCTTAGTTTTTGCGTGCTAAGCATGTTGCCCCACTGAAAAATATGTAAGCCGTCAAACTTAAGTGCAGGGTAGTTGGTTACATTGAGTGCTTGCCACTCATCACAACCCAAACCAAATGGTGTGAGGCTGTCGCCGCCCAGTGGGTTTTTTTCACCTTCAGGCCAGCGTAATTGTACACGCAGTAATACTTGTAACTGTGTATTTTGTAATTGTGCTTGTTGGTTTAACCAACGTACTTGATTGAGACTTTCGGCTACGAATATACGCACGCCGCGCTCAATAAAGTGTTTAATTTGTTTAGGGCTTTTTGCAGGCCCTGTGTTGAGCACGCGCTGCGAGCTAATACCTTGTGCGAGTACTTGCTCAAGCTCACCTTTACTTGCTACGTCAAAATTAAAGCCAGCGCTGTCTAAGCTTTGAATTATTTTAGACAGTGGATTTGCTTTTACCGCGTACCATAGTTTTACATCGGTTTGCGCCACTAAACGCGCAAGATGCGTGTTTAGTTGATCTAGGTCGTAAACAAAAAAAGGTGTATCAAGTTGTTGTGTAATAGTATTTACAGCGGTTTTGATAGGCGTGCTCAAAAAGCTCATTATCGTAAAACCTCTTCAAGCAATAACGATGCATCGCTTTTCTCGTCGCGGTATTTAACTATTAACGCACACGACATGCTTAAGCCTTGCTCGCGCGCCCATTCGTTTGACGCAGGGCGAGAGCCCGGTATTACAATGGCGTATTCAGGGATTGGCTCGCCTTTATCAAGTTGGCGCTCGTTTACGCAATCGTATACTGGAATAGTTGCTGATAAACGTACGCCAGGGGCAAGTACTGCGCCTTTTTTAATGACTACGCCTTCAACAATAATGCAGCCCGCACCAATAAAGGCGTCGTCTTCAACCACTACTGGGCTTGCACCAATTGGCTCAAGTACACCACCAAGCTGAACTGCAGCACTTAAATGTACGTTTTTACCTACTTGTGCACACGAGCCAACTAATGCGTGGCTATCTACCATTGTGCCTTCGTCGATATATGCACCAATGTTTACATACGCTGGTGGCATAATAATCGTGCCTTTAGCCACATAAGCACCACGGCGAACACTTGAGCCACCCGGCACCATTCGCACGCCATCTTCAGTATTAAATTCTTGCGGAGCTAAGTTATGTTTATCAACAAAACCACCTGTAAACTCAGTATTAGTGCCATTTTTAAAGGCTTCTAAAATACCTTTTTTTACTTCTATGTTAGCTTGCCATTGGCCGCTTTCGTTTTGTGATGCTGCGCGTACAGCGCCCGATTCTAAATTATTTAATAGTTCTAACCAGCTCATTATAAAAACCTGTATTTAATGCCAAGATAAAATGGTGTTGTTTGCAGTTGTGATGCAATCGGTTTGAGTTAACTCAAGATGTGTTAAAGGTGGACGAAGTTGCGGGCTGCTTAAGCGGCCTTGCAAATGCATCAGTACCTTTACGGGAATAGGGTTTGCGACAGCAAATAGGCTATTAATAGCGCTTGACCACTGGGCAAATAAATTAGGGTGTTGACCACTTAAACAGCGTTTAACAAACTCGTGAGTTTGTTCAGGCCATGCGTTTGCAGCTACCGACACTAATCCTTTTGCACCGGCTTGTGCAAAATAAGGCATTAGCGCATCGTCGCCACTAAAAATAGCTAAATTAGGGGCCGCTTGGCGGTAAGCTTCAAACTGAGCAATACTGCCGCTCGCTTCTTTTAACGCCCATAAATTTTTATTGTTTTGTAAGTTTTGAATTGTTGCCGCTGGGATGCTAACAGCGCTTCGACCCGGTACGTTATAAAGCATACATGGGTGAGCGCTTGCATTAAGTAGGCTTTCAAACCAATGAGTTTGACCTATAGCACCAGGCTTTGCATAAAGCGGTGAGCCAAGTAAAAAGCTATGAATTGGTAGTGTATTACAGTAATTAACCCACTCAATTTGTTGCTTTAAGTTACTACCGCCCACAGCAACCATGAGTGGTACTGTTGGTTTTAGCTGGCATACGTGTTCAACAATGGCTTGTTGCTCTTTTAGCGTTAGTGCTAAACCTTCGCCCGTACTGCCAAGTAGCAAAATACCGTTATGTGCCGCTTCTTGATCGCTAACCAGCTTAGTTAACGTGTTGTAGTCAACATCGCCGTGTTGATCAAATGGCGTAACGAGCGCGGTCCACAGTGAGTAGTCGTTTAAATTGAAGTTGTTGATCATCTCTCACGAACTTATAATTTGTACCAACTTTATTAAAAACGTGATCATTTTAGCGATAACTAATTTAATGCAATTGGTATTATTCGAAGAGTTAAAAAGCTTTATGGAAGGAGCCGCATTAACGTCGTTCGAACTAATAATTCGAAGAGCGAATGGGCTTAAAATAATAGGGCGCACGGCCTTAATATTTAAGACCAGAAGCTCTCCACCAAACTAACAAGCTGCTTTTTATAAGCAGCTATTGGTGACAGTCGCTAGGGTTCAACCTAGTCGCCCGAAATAAACACCTCGCAAAAGTGGTTACTTCTCGGCGTTAATTCCCCTCACGTATGCTTACTGGAGTTTGCGCTCCTAACATACGCTACCTGAATAACGCACCTCTTCTAGCCCTTTGCACCTGTTTGTAGGGTAAAACTTACAAACCTGTGCAATTTAAATAGGGTAATTACGGCAATTAAAGCATTTTAGCCGTCTAGGTGTCAAGCGACTAAATACAGATTAATTCATCGAAAAGAGGGGTGGTTACGTATTAGGTGCTTTTCTCGTACACTAGCAATATAAGTAGTGAGGTATTTAATTAGTATGGAAAAATTTAGCGATATTTATAAGCGAGCGGTAGAGCGAAAAGGCTCTGAAAAAATGCTGAAGTTATTACTTGCAAAACCGCTATCTAAAAAACAACTAAGCACGTTAAGTGACGACGATTGGCTTGAAGAATTTACTCGAAAAGTATTTCAAAGCGGCTTTTATTGGTCAGTCATAAATAATAAGTGGGCAGGCTTTAGAGAGGTTTTTTGGGATTTTAGCGTTGATAAGTTATTAATGATGCCACCCGATATGCTGGAACAAAAAGCAACGGATGAGCGCATTGTTCGTAACTATAAAAAAGTAAAAACAATTACCGAAAATGCTTACATGATCCACGAAATAGCAGGGGAACATGGCAGTTTTAGTCAGTTTGTCGCTAATTGGCCAACAGACGATATTATTGGTTTGTGGGCGTATTTAAAAAAACATGGTTCGCGTTTAGGCGGAAATACAGGGCCTTACGCGTTGCGAGCACTTGGTAAAGATACATTTTTACTATCACGCGATGTAGAGAATTATTTGCGTGCCCATAAAATTATAGACGGCGGCTTACAAACTAAAAAGTCACTAAATGCAGCCCAAGCTTTTTTTAACGAAATGCAAAAGCAAAGCGGCTTAAGTATGCAAGAGTTAAGCTTAATTGTTGCTTATGGCGTAGGTGACAACCGTGTTGGTATAAGTCAGCAATAATAGGAATTACCATGAAATTAGTGCCAAGATACACAGACATTGCGGAAAACTTCGCGATTGAAGATTTCCCTGCAAGTGTCGCCTCTCCTCAGTTATTGCTGTGGAACGAGAGTTTAGCAAAACAATTTAATATTAACGTTGCGGCTGATTTGCGTGCCAGCACTTTTAGCGGTAACGAAAAACAGGCGATTCCTGCAGTAGCACTTGGTTACTCTGGGCACCAATTTGGACATTTTTCACCACGCTTAGGCGATGGACGAGCGCACTTACTGGGCGCTATTAATGATGATAAAAACCAGTTGTGGGATATTCAACTAAAAGGCTCTGGTGCTACTCCTTACTCAAGAGGGGGAGATGGACGTTGTGCACTTGGTCCTGCTATTCGTGAATACGTAATGAGCGAGGCAATGCATGCGCTGGGAGTTAAAACCACACGCTGCTTAGCGGTTGTTGGCAGTGGCGAAACGGTTTACCGTAATCCGCCACAAGCAGGGGCTATCGTTACTCGCGTAGCAACGAGCCATATTCGTGTTGGTTCATTTCAATATTTAGCGACGCAAGGCGATGTTGAAGGGCTTAAAAATTTAGCCGATTTAGCTATAGAGCGACACTACCCAGAAATAACTGATACAGGTTCGCAGCGCTATTTAGCCTTTTTAGGCGCAGTGATTAAAAACCAAGTTAAGCTAATTGTGAGCTGGATGCGTGTTGGTTTTATTCACGGAGTAATGAATACAGATAATACGCTAGTAAGCGGAGAAACCATTGATTACGGCCCATGTGCCATGATGAACAGTTTTGATTTTGATACTGTATTTAGTTCTATTGATAAACAAGGCCGCTATGCATTTGGTAACCAGCCGAATATGGCTAACTGGAACTGTGCCCGTTTAGCTGAAAGTCTGATACCACTAATTCATGACGATGATGAGCAAGCTGTTTCGCTAATGACGCCACATATAAATAGCTTTGCTGAACAGTTTAATACTGAATTTACGGTTATGTGGGCAAAAAAGTTGGGCTTAGTCGGTATTGATGAAAACGATACAAAATTAGTTGCAGAATTGTTAACATTATTAAAAGTTCATGAACTCGATTACACCAATACCTTTGATGCATTAACTGAGTCGTTAAAACAGGAAGCGCTTATTCCTGAAGCATTAGCGCAATGGGCATGTAAATGGCAAAGCCGGGTTGATGGAAATAGTTATACAGTAATGCGAAAAGCGAACCCTCGAGTAATACCACGCAATCACATCATTGAATCAATTATTACTGACTACAGCGAAATGGGGTCAAGTGCGCTATTAAGTGATTTTTTAAAAGTACTGAGCAATCCTTATAATGAAGTGAATAAGCTTGTCGATTTTCAGACGCCTCCTAAAAGTGATCAGGGGTATCGTACTTTTTGCGGTACTTAACTATTAATTTTAGATGTAAGTTTATGATTATAAATATTCATTTTTCATTTTTAGAAGTGTTCATTGATTGAGCAAAATAAATTCTAGTGTTATCATCCATTTTATAAGGATAAGTAAGTTTTGCTGTGTATAAAAGTGCATTTAACTGAATTGTTCCTGTTTTTATCGCAGGCTATCGATTTATAAAAAAACCACAACTATAAATTATTTGCAGAGTAGGTAATATTTTTAATTTCACCTACAATGGGTGGTTGGATGTCGTTATAGATCATTAAAAAATTTATAAACTTTATTATTCGTTAAGTATTGATTAACAAAGGTTCGGTTAGTCTGTATAAAACAGATTGAGCTAGTATTGATTAGCTACAATTTTTAATTGTTAAAATGGGAAGAAAACAATGAAATTAAAATCACTTACAATCGCAATTGCGTTAGCTGCAACTAGCGTATCTACATTTGCTGCAGATAAAGAAGAAGGTTTCTACATTGGCGCATTTGGTGACTACTATGACGCATCTTGGAAAAACATGCGTGCCCAAGCTGGTCTTGATGTAAATGAATCAACTGGTTGGGGTGTTGAAGCTGGTTACCGTTTCAGTGATTACTGGAGCGCACGCCTAGAATATGCAGACATGGATTTTAATGCTTTTGATAAAGTTGCTGGCAACCGCAACAGTATTGATGGCGAGCGTTACGGTATTGATGCTCTTTATCATTTAAATGGCGGTCCTTTCTACGGTCTTTTCGGTATTAAAGAAATGGACGTAGTAGATGACAACACATTCTTAAATGCAGGTGTTGGTTACCAACATTTCATTACAGATGGTTTATTTGTAAATGCTGAAACAGCTGTATACCAAGGTCTTGACCGTGGTTACACAGATGTAGGCGCTAAAATTGGTATTAACTACTTATTTGGCCAAAACTCAGCACCAGTTGAGCCAGTAAAACCAGCTCCAGAAGTAGTTGAAGTTGCAGTTGCTCCTTCAGACAGCGACAATGATAATATTTTAGATGCTGACGATAGATGTCCAAACACGCCAATGACTGACGCAGTTGATGGCACTGGTTGTACTTTATATGAAGATAAAGAAGTAACTGTAAGCTTATTAGTGACTTTCCCTAATAATACATCAGCAGTATCTACTCAGTACTTAAATGATATCGAAAAAGTATCTGAGTTCTTAAAAGAGTACCCAGGTACAACAGTGCTTTTAGAAGGTCACACTTCAGCTGTAGGTAAAGCAACTTACAATAAATGGTTATCTAAAAAGCGTGCTGATGCTGTAGCTAAGCAACTTGTTGCTGATGGTATTGCTCAAGATCGCATTACTACAGTTGGTTTAGGTGAAGAGCGTCTTAAAAATGATGCAAACACTAAAGCTGCAAACGCAGAAAACCGTCGTGTAGAAGCGCATATCAAAACTATCAAAAACGTTAAAGTTTTACGTTAATTAAATAGTTTGTAATAGAAACCCAGCCAAGCGCTGGGTTTTTTTATGTCTGTAATAAATTAATATTGGTTAATGGTAATGATTATTACTTAACAAGTATTCATGGGAATAGTTTTTACTACAACCACTATTCATAGTATTTATAATCGGTATAATCAGTTGCGTAACTGGATGGATTTTCATCTATCCATAAAAGCTTTATAATTACGCGTTAGAATACTATAAGTATTGGGTAACTTATTTGCGCTTGAAGCGCTACCGGATACTTTCACGTCACCAAGAGGGCAATATTGTGCTACAAGAATATCGTAAACACGTAGAAGAACGTGCCGCGTTAGGTATCGTACCAGCGCCATTAGATGCTCAGCAAACTGCTGATCTTATTGAATTAATCAAAACTCCACCTGCAGGTGAAGAAGAATTCATTTTAGATTTGTTTATTCAGCGTATACCAGCGGGTGTTGACGATGCTGCTTATATTAAAGCGGGATTTTTAGCAGCTATAGCTAAAGGTGAAACTAATTCTCCACTTGTTTCTAAAGAAAAAGCGGCAGAATTATTAGGTACAATGTTGGGCGGTTACAATATCGCACCAATGATTGACCTACTTGATGACGAAACACTTGCACCAATCGTAGTTAAAGGCCTTTCAAATACATTACTTATGTTTGATGCGTTCTACGATGTTGAAGAAAAAGCAAAAGCGGGTAATACATTCGCTAAGCAAATTATTGAGTCTTGGGCAAATGCGCAATGGTTTACTAATAAGCCAGCTGTTGCTGAAAAGATCTCAGTTACTGTATTTAAAGTAACTGGCGAGACAAACACTGATGACTTATCACCAGCACCAGATGCATGGTCTCGTCCAGATATCCCACTTCATGCTTTAGCAATGCTAAAAATTGAACGTGATGGAATTACACCAGACAAGCCAGGCGAAGTAGGTCCAATCTCTCAGCTTGAAGAATTAAAAACTAAAGGCTTACCACTTGCATATGTAGGTGATGTTGTTGGTACTGGTTCTTCTCGTAAGTCTGCAACTAACTCTGTACTTTGGTTCATGGGCGATGATATCCCATTCGTACCAAATAAGCGTGTTGGCGGTGTATGTCTAGGTAATAAAATTGCTCCAATCTTCTTCAATACAATGGAAGATTCAGGTGCATTACCAATCGAATTAAATGTTGATGAGCTTAACATGGGTGAGCAAATCGATATTTACCCGTACGAAGGTGTTGTTAAGAGCCACGGTACTGACAAAGTAATCTCAACTTTTGAACTTAAATCTGATGTAATTTTAGATGAAGTTCGTGCTGGTGGTCGTATACCACTTATCATTGGTCGTGGTTTAACTGATAAAGCACGTACATCACTTGGCCTAGGTCCAACTGATGTATTTAAAGTACCAACAGTGACAGAAGTTTCTGAAAAAGGCTTCACACTAGCGCAAAAAATGGTTGGTAAAGCGTGTAACGTTCCAGGTATTCGCCCAGGCCAATATTGTGAACCTAAAATGACAACTGTTGGCTCGCAAGATACAACAGGTCCTATGACACGTGACGAACTTAAAGACTTAGCATGTTTAGGTTTTTCTGCAGATTTAACAATGCAGTCTTTCTGTCATACGTCGGCTTACCCTAAACCAATCGATGTAAACACTCACCATACGCTTCCTGATTTCATCATGAACCGTGGCGGTGTGTCACTTCGCCCAGGTGATGGTGTAATTCACTCATGGTTAAACCGTATGTTATTACCAGATACTGTAGGTACTGGTGGTGATTCACATACACGTTTCCCATTAGGTATTTCATTCCCAGCAGGTTCGGGTGCAGTAGCATTCGCAGCAGCTACAGGTGTTATGCCTCTTGATATGCCTGAGTCAATTTTGGTTCGCTTTAAAGGTGAAATGCAACCAGGTATCACTTTACGTGACCTTGTACATGCAATCCCTTACTTCGGTATTAAAGAAGGTTTATTAACAGTTGAGAAAAAAGGTAAAATTAACGAATTCTCTGGTCGTGTACTAGAAATTGAAGGCGTTGAACACCTAACTGTTGAGCAAGCGTTCGAACTATCAGATGCATCTGCAGAGCGTTCTGCAGCAGGTTGTGCGGTTAAACTTTCTAAAGAGTCTATCGCAGAATACCTAGAATCAAACATTGTTATGCTTAAATGGATGATCTCTGAAGGTTACGGCGATGTACGTACTATTGAGCGTCGTATTACTGCAATGCAAGATTGGTTAGCTAACCCAGAACTAATGGAAGCTGATGCTGATGCAGAGTACAAGCATGTACTTGAAATTGATTTAGCTGAGATTAAAGAGCCCGTTCTTTGTGCTCCAAATGACCCAGATGATGCGCGCTTACTATCTGACGTTACTGGCGAGAAAATCGACGAAGTGTTCATCGGTTCTTGTATGACTAACATCGGTCATTTCCGCGCAGCGGGTAAATTACTAGATGGCTTTAAAGGTCAGTTACCAACTCAACTTTGGGTTGCTCCACCAACTAAGATGGATAAAGACCAGCTTACTGAAGAGGGTTACTACGGTATCTTTGGACGTGTTGGTGCACGTATCGAAACACCAGGTTGTTCACTTTGTATGGGTAACCAAGCACGCGTTGCAGACAAAGCAACGGTTGTGTCTACCTCTACACGTAACTTCCCTAACCGTTTAGGTAATGGTGCAAACGTATTCTTAGCATCAGCAGAACTTGCTGCTGTAGCGGCTATCTTAGGTAAATTACCTACTCCAGCTGAGTACCAAGAGTATGCAGCGAAGATCAATGCAACGGCTGCAGATACTTACCGTTACTTGAACTTCCACCGTATGCCTGCTTACACTAAAAAAGCAGACAAGGTTATTATTCAACAAGCTGTATAATTTTTAAAGTTTGTTTAAAAACCCGCTTCGGCGGGTTTTTTATTGACTAAAATAAATATTAGATAGTTCATGCTTCTTTTTTTGTATTTTTGTATTAACTCTGGCCTTAAGTTGTTTTTAAGTTGAGTAATAAAGCAAAAAATCCTCTCAATATGCATTAAAATCCTCACCAATATTCTCATTATTTTAGGCGAGATTTTATGACAGCATTAAACAACCAGAATTTACTGCAACTACGTTTTATTAACCAAGTAAATATTGATTTGGTTAAGCCTTCTTTTGATAACCTGCCTGCAAATCCATATGCAGATGGTGCTTTTCGTAAACGTCGTTATTCAGTAGTTAAAATGCAAAATGGTGAAATAAAGTTACAAAAAACCAAAGCATTTGTTCAAGACGATTCAATTAATACTTTTCAGGGTAATGTAGAGCGTACTTACGAAAACCTAGAGCAAAGTTTACTTGAATCAGAGGGTATGAAAAATATCGTCAATGAGTTTCGCCAACTTACCGGTATTGATGAGCAGCGCGATATTGAAATTCATCAGTTCCGCATGCTTGCCATTGATAGCGATACACCTGCAGCGCCAGAAGGCGTTCATCAAGATGGTTTTGACCATGTATGTATATGCGGCGTATCTCACGAGAACTTAGAAGGTGGCGAACTGCTTGTATACGAAAACAAGCAAGCTGAGCCTTGTTTTAAAATGGAAATAAAAGACGGCATGTTTGCATTAATAAACGACCGTCAAGTGTGGCACAACGCAACACCGATGAACAAAATTGATGCTAGCAAACCAGGTTACCTGGATTGTTTTGTATTAACGTCTTAAGGAATAAGCATGAACATAACGCAATTACGTGAGCAGTTTCCAGCATTAATGCAAGACGTTGATGGTAAATCGCCAATATTTTTAGACGGACCAGGCGGCTCGCAGGTACCAACATCGGTGCTTACTGCGATGACTGCTTATTTAGGTCATTATAATTCGAACTTAGGTGGCGCGTTTTTTTCAAGTGATAAAACGGTTGAGTTGATGGCGAATGCGCGCCAAGCCGCCGCTGACTTACTTAATGCACCTAGCTCACAACAAATTGTGTTTGGTCCAAACATGACCAGCCTCACATTTAGCTTTAGCCGTGCAATTTCGCGTGATTGGCAGGCTGGCGATGAAATAATTGTAACTAACGCTGATCATTTCTCGAATGTATCGTCGTGGCAACAAGCCGCAGAAGATAAAGGTGTTGTTGTAAATACTGCGCTTATTAACGAAGCTGATTGCAGCTTAGATATGGCGCAGTTTGAAAGCTTATTAAACAGTAATACTAAGCTTGTTGCGGTAACGTATGCGTCAAATACCACAGGTTCAATTAATAATATTAAACGCATTGTAGAGCTTGCTCACAGCGTAGGCGCACTTGTTTATGTTGATGCAGTACATTACGCACCGCATGAACTTGTTGATGTACAAGCACTTGATTGCGACTTTTTAGCTTGCTCGGCGTATAAGTTTTTTGGTCCGCATTTGGGTATGGTTTACGGTAAAAAAGAGCATTTAGATGGGTTTACACCGTACAAAGTTGAGCCAGCTAAAGACATAGCACCAGGTCGCTGGGAAACCGGCACACAAAGCTTTGAAGCAATGGCTGGTTTTATCGCGGCTGTTGATTACATTGCGGCGATTAGTGAGCTTGATGATAGCCATTCACGCCGCGAAAAGTTAAGCATAGCTTTTGCTAAAACTAAACAGCACGAAATGGCGCTTAGCGAACACTTTTTAACGCGCTTAGTTAATTATCCACGCATTAATTTGTTTGGTATTGATGATTTTGATCGCCTTAATGAGCGTACACCTACCTTTGCGCTAACTTTCGAAGGGCTTGAGCCACGCGCAGTTTCAGAATTTTTAGGCAAACAGCATATTTGTGTGTGGGACGGTAACTTTTACGCGCAAGGTTTGTGTAAGCAGTTAGGTGTACTCGACAAAGGCGGTGTAGTGCGTATTGGTTGTATGCACTACAACACCATTGAAGAGCTAGATCAGTTGTTTAATTTATTTGATGAACTGCTCGGTTAAATAATACTGATTTTGGTGCGCTAACTCTTAGGCGCACCATATATTTGTTCTGCTCGATTAAACAGTACCCACGATGTTAAAATATACTTATCGTTTGATACTGGCTTATTGCCTCTATGAGTATGTGTAAAGTAGCCAGGTGCTATTACCATAGTGCCTTTTTTAGGGGCTATTTTACGGTTTTGATAATAAAACTCTGTTTCACCACCTTCTTCTACATCGTTTAAGTAAAACATAAATAGCAACACGCGATGTAATGCTTCATTGTGCTGTAGCTGCGGATAAACTTCACTGTGCCAGTAAGGGTAGCCACCTTTGTTTACTTCGTATTTTTGCGCTTGAATATTGCCAAGTCTAAAAATCTGCTGCACTAAAACGGGGAGTTGCGGCTTTCCTACTTCTTCAAAATTAGCATGAGTTAAATCAACTACTTCCCCCGTTTTTGGATGATATACCTTTAAACCAAACGCCCCAATCATCATAAAAATATGCTCTTCAACATACTTAAAAACATGCTGTGCAGTTGTTTGTTGTATATGTTTTAATTGCTGAGCATATTCGGGGTGATTATTTAAGTGTAGATCGTGGCTGTCTTTTTTCTTTAGATCGACACCGCCCGATGTCACCCCTTGTCTTACATGCGGGCTTTGCGCGAATGTGGTAATAAATTCATCGCAAAAATCATTGCTTAGCGCGTTATCGTATACGCGAATAAAGTCCGTCATGAGTAACCTTTATATAATTATTATTGGATTTTTATGTTTATTGAAAAAGTGATGCCGCGCTTTAGTGAAACTGATGCGCTCGGACATATTAACAATACCGTACTCCCGGTATGGTTTGAAGTTGCACGTGCACCTATTTTTAAGTTTTTTACGCCTGATTTAAATCCACATGATTGGAAGTTGATAATTGCCAAAGTTGAAGTGTCGTTTGTAGGCGAATTATTTTATGGCCACGAAGTAACAGTAAAAACCTCTGTAGAGCATATAGGCACTAGCTCTTTTACGCTTAGGCAAGAAGCATGGCAACATGATAAATGCTGCGCAATAGGTAAAGCCGTTATGGTGAGATACGATTTTATCGCAAAATCAAAGCAGGCCCTTAGTATTGACGAAAAAACAGCGCTTAATGAGCATATATGCCAAAGAAGCTGACCTTGAGGAGCCTATATTTTATATAACCTCCGGCGAAGCTTAATTATTGTAAATAAATAATGGCAGCTGTAAATTTTTATCGAGAAATTTTAACGTATTTAGATTGAGTTACAGGCTTCAGTTATATACTATTTATAATATATATTGTTGCGCCGTCATAACAGAAAATGTTAATTCGGTAATTTGATTGGAGAATACATGTGGTAGCTATTGCCAATAACCAGCTTTTACAAGTTATTCAGCTCAGTGATGGTAAAGATTTAACCGCTGAAATTTTGCCATTTGGTGCAATAATTAAAAGCATAAAGTTTAAAAAGCAAGAAATGACACTTTGCGTCGATGACCCTCAATACTATCTTGAAAACCCATTTTACCTTGGCGCTACAGTAGGTAGATACGCTAACCGTATTGCAAAGGGGCGTTTCAGCTTATCTGGTACGCAGTATCAATTAGAAACGAACAACGGCCCTAATAGCTTACATGGCGGTGTTAAAGGCTTTAATAAAGTACTTTGGCAAGTAACCAAACAAACTGAAAGTGAAGTTGAGCTTTATTATTGCTCGCCCGATGGTGAGCAAGGCTTCCCCGGTGAGTTACAGGTTTGGCAAACGATTAGTGCTAAAAATGGCGAGCTTGCATTACGCTTTAAAGCTACGACTAACAAAGAAACACTCGTTAATTTTACTAACCATTGTTATTTTAACCTTGATGGCAGCGAATCAATTAATGATCATTCTGTTCAAGTAAATACCAGTCACTACCTTCCCATCGATAAAACCAGCATCCCGCTTAATGAAGCGGCATTAGTGACAGGTACTTGTTTTGATTTTACTAAACCAAGTCAAGTTGGGGAGGCATTAAGCGCCATTCATCCTCAGCTAGAAGCTGGAAATGGCTTTGACCACTGCTATATTTTTAATGATGACAGCAGTTTAAAGACGATGGCTACATTAATCTCGCCACACACGAAGGTTAATTTAACGCTCAAAAGCACTCAGCCAGGTATGCAGTTATACACCGCTAACTTCGTCGGTGCGCCGTTTAAAGCACGACAAGCTTTGTGTTTTGAAGCGCAAAATTGGCCTGACGCGCCAAACCGTGAAAATTATCCAAAAGCTAATTTATTACCTGATGAAGTTTATGAGCAGGTTATTATTTACGCATTTTCGTAATTAACTCAATATGTTGATGTTAATTTAAAGAAAATAAAAAGAAAAAATACGGTAATAAATAACGCCCTACAATCAAGGAAAAGGTTGCACTCCAGCTTGATTTAAAGTATTTATAATATAAATAGTATTTGAAACTATTTGCACTACCACAACGACACAACGACTACACACAATCAGGAGTTTTTAAAAAATGATAATTAACAATAAGTTATCGTTCAACAAGAAAACCGCGATCAGTATTGCTATCACTGGCATATTGGCAAGCGGAAACGTTGCAGCTCAAGGCGCTGAAGGCGATACGCCTACAGTAGTAAATGAGGATGTTGAAGTTATCGCAGTAACGGGTATCCGCAGCAGCTTACGTTCATCAATGTTAGATAAAAAAGCATCTAATGTTGTTACAGACGGGATTAAAGCAGAAGATCTTGGTAAATTTCCTGATTTAAACGTCGCAGAATCTCTACAACGTATTACAGGTGTAGCAATTGACCGCAGTGGTGGTGAAGGACAAGCGGTAACTATTCGTGGTTTTGGTCCACAATTTAATACTGTACTTGTTAATGGTCGTCAAATTGCGACAGACAGTGCAGGTCGTGAATTTAATTTTGATGTATTAGCCGCAGATCAAATCACCGGTGCTGATATTTATAAAAGTAATACAGCAACGCTTCAAGAAGGCGGCATTGGTGGTACGGTTAACGTAACTACAGCACGTCCTTTTGATTTTGGTGGTTTACATATTTTAGGTTCAGTTAAAGGTATGTACGAAAGCCTTTCTGAAGAAGTATCCCCATCAACATCATTCTTAATAAGTAATACGTTTAACGATGATAAGCTAGGTGTGCTTTTTGCCATCACTAATCAACAACGTAAACTTCAAAATAACCAAATTTTAACGGCAGGTTGGCGCGGCGGCCAAACAATCTCTAATCCAACTGATGGTGTATTGTTTGAAAATGCCTATATTCCACGTAACTGGGACCAAGTTGTTGATGAGCAAGACCGTGAGCGTACAAATGCAAGTTTAGTACTGCAATATGCGCCATCTGACGATGTTACTATTACTGTTGATGGCATGATTTCAAAATTTGAAGTTGATTCAACAGTACGCGATTTAGCATCTTGGTTCGAACCAGACCGCGTAGGTAGCGCAACGATTGATCCAGAAACAGGCACGCTTTTAACTTTCTCTCAAGAAGTGGGTTTAGGTGCGCCAAGTGGCGACCCTGCAAGTGATTTTGTGTCGCACACTCGTAACTCTCGTGATGTAACTAACAAAGCATTTGGTATTAATGTTGACTGGCAAGTAAACGAGTCACTAAAAGCAAAGTTTGATGTATCTCGCTCAACAGCTGAAAACGACCGTGCAGGTACTGACCGTTTTAATGTTGTAGGTATTATTAATAGCTATAGCTTTGATGGTACAGGCAGTGTTCCTACTGTTCAGCATGACGGGTTTGAAAATGGTTCACTCCCAGATCCTAGCCTTGCGCGCCTTCACTACAATGAAGTCGGTCTTCAGTTTACAGATGAAGATGAAATTACTGAAGTAAAAGCCGATTTTGAATACGTGCCAGATAAAGGCCCTGTAGATCGAATCAACTTTGGTGCTTATCGCCAAGAGCGTGAAAAATCAAGTTTTCAAGTTTATGGTACTCAATGTCAATTTTGTGGTTATGGGACGCAAGCACCACTTGATGCAATTGATTTTGAAGCTTATACAGCGAGTAACTACTTCCCTGGTTTGATCGATACATTTTATAGCTACGATGGTGATAAAATGCTTGATTATTTAGCCGATCAAGGTTTCCCAGTAGAGCCAACATTACAAAATAACCGCTACACAATCAACGAAGACATCACCAGCCTATACATGGACTTTACGCTTGGTTTTGACCTTGCGGATATGCCTGTAACCGTTAACTTAGGTGCACGTTATTCTGAAACTGATATTGAAGTAGCTGCAATACAGAGCTTTATTAGTGATGTAATCCCAACGACGGATGCAACTTTGTTTGCTAACGTATTTGGTCCGGCTACAAGCATTGAACAAGGGACTAGCTACTCAAACTTACTACCATCTTTAAATGTTAAGTTAGAACTGCAAGACAATATGATTTTACGTTTTGCTACGTACGACAGTATTACTCGTCCAACGATGTCGCAGTTATCACCAGCGACTACGTTTAACGAGCCTCGTCGTCAAAACTTAACGGCAAATGGTGGCAACCCTGCTCTTAAGCCATTCCAATCAGAAAACTGGGATATTTCTTACGAGTGGTACTACAACGATGCTAACTTATTTAGCTTTGCAGTATTTAGTAAAGAAGTTGACGACTTCATTGTCACGCTAACAGGTGCAGAAACATTTGAAATGTCTGACCGTTCGGGTCCTGATTTTGCGTGTACTACATGTACAGACCAAGCTGATGATGAACTCAATGGTAGCTCAGAGGTATACACAGTAACTCGCCCTCAAAATGGTGAGTCAGCTAAAGTAACGGGCTATGAAGTTGGTGTGACGCACATATTTGATAATGGCTTTGGTATTATAGCCAATGCCACAGTCGTAGATAGTGACATTAGCGTAGGCGCAGACACCACACAAACATTTGCACTTGAAGGTTTAGGCGATTCGCAAAACTTAATATTGTTTTATGAGCAAGATAACTGGCAAGCACGTGTTGCATTTAACAACCGTGAAGGCTTTTTACGCTTAGTTGATAATGGCTTTAACGGTGAACCAGTGAACGTAGAAACTTACGGTCAGTGGGATATTAGTGCAAGCTACGATATTAACGAAAACTTCACTATTTTTGCAGAGGGCATCAATATTACTGAGGAAGAGTTAGTACAAACAGGTCGTTTTGCTAACCAAATCTATTCAGTAGAAGATAATGGCTCACGTTACGCGTTTGGTATTCGCGGATCGTTTTAATTAATGTTTGAGGCGAACTTCTCGCCTCTTGTTTCATTGCAGCACTTTGGTGCTAATACCAATTAGGTTAATTTAACAGTAATGTATATTAGTTAATCTAATTGGCTAAAATGGAACCACATTAAATCCAAATGCCCTACCGGGCATTTGTTGTATAAAACGTTATCAAAGATACTCAAAGAGTAGTCCATTATGAATAAAACAATAAAAACAATAAAAACAATAAAAACAATCGCAGTAATTGGTGGCGGCACAGCAGGATGGTTGAGCGCTGCAATTATAGCTTCGTATCACCAAGGTAAAAATGGTGATGGCTTAAAAGTGATGTTGGTTGAATCGTCAGATATTCCAACAATTGGTGTAGGTGAAGGTACCTGGCCCACGATGAAAAACACACTTCAGCAAATAGGTTTGCGTGAAGTTGATGTATTTAAAGCCTGTAACGCCACCTTTAAACAAGGCGGTAAATTTGTAAATTGGACGCACGGCAACAACGACTTTTACTACCATCCATTTACTGTACCGCTAGGCTACGGCCGCATAGATTTAGCCCCTTATTTAGATAATGTTGAAGATTTTGCACAGCAAACTAATTTTCAACATGATATTTGCGAAGCAAGCTTAGCCCCAAGAGGTATAGCGCAAGGTGAATATCAAGGTAACTGTAATTACGCTTATCACTTAGATGCCGGCGCTTTTGCAGAAATGCTTAAACAGCATTGTAAAAGTAAGCCTGGCGTAGAGCATATTATTGGTACTGTTGATCAGGTAAAACTTGATGACGATGGTGCAATAAATGAGCTTACTCTAAAAGATCAAACCCGCATTATAAGCGCCGATTTATTTATAGACTGTACTGGTTTTTCATCATTGTTATTAGGCCAAGCGCTCAACGTACCGTTTAAAAAAATGGACCACGTGCTATTTAACGACAGCGCACTGGCGATGCAAGTCCCTTACGATGAAAACGATGACTCCTTAGCCAGCCATACCATAGCAACAGCGCAAAACGCTGGATGGATTTGGGATATAGGTTTAACGCATCGTCGTGGTGTAGGGCATGTATATTCAAGCAAATTTTTATCAGACGATGAAGCAGAGCAAAACTTACGAAACTATTTAGGCGATGCAGCAAATGGTTTAACTGCCCGTAAAATTAGCTTTGAGTCGGGCTACCGTGAGAAGTTTTGGCATAAAAACTGTGTTGCAGTGGGTATGTCAGCAGGGTTTGTAGAGCCGCTTGAAGCAACCGCTATTATGCTTGTTGAAATTTCAGCACGCTTTGTAGCAGAGCATATGCCAGCAGATACACAAGTAATGCCTATTGTAGCTAAACGCTTTAACGAGCAAATGAACTACCGCTGGCAGCGCATTATCGACTTTTTAAAGCTCCATTACATGCTAACCAAGCGCCCAGAACCTTACTGGCAAGCACATGTACATCCGGACACTATTCCACAAACCCTGCAAGAAGATTTACTGCTTTGGGGAAGCCGTGGCCCGCTTATTCAAGATTTTCATGGCGCATTAGAGTTATTCCCAGCCGCCAGCTACCAGTACGTTTTATATGGTATGGGCTTCAAACCAGACTTTACTAAACAGGCTTATTTGTATTCACAAGACGCGCAAGCCAAACAAATAATTGAACGTAACAGCCAGCTTACACAGCAGATGTTGCAAACTTTGCCGCCACACCGCGCTTATATTGAGCAGTGGTTAGCGGCTAACCCAGTTTAAGGATGTGTAACTATGGCTATTAGTGAACTAGTAAACACCAAACACCAAACATTAAAAATTAACCCTAATGCAGGTGTTGAATATGCAAAAACGCAGCATTTAGTTAATTTAAGAGCTAACGAAGTGGCAAAAGCTGCATGCGACTTACCTATATTTTTAGCGCGAAATGCGCAAAACGGCAGTTATACCGTATCGGGTTTAACAAGCTTTAGTGCTGGGCAAAGTTTATTGGTTAATAACAACCAGTGGCAGGCGCTTTACACACCGGTATGTATACAAACTCACCCTCTTTATTTAATGACCCGTGAAGCAAATAGCAGCGACTACTTTATTGCGATTGATGATCAAAGCTCAGCCGTAAATACGCAGCAAGGCGAGGCACTATTTGATGCTAAAGGTAAGCCAAGCTTATTTTTAAATTCGCAACAAAAGCTACTTGAGAGCGATTTAAAAAATGATTATCAAACGTATCAATTTACCCAAGAAGTAGCGCGCTTAGGGCTTATTAAAAACATAGATATTGTATTGCAGTTTGAACAAGGCGAAACCCAAACTATTCAAGGTTTGAGCACCGTTGATGAAGACAAACTGCAAACTTTAGATAGCGATACCGTTGCAAACTTACACAAGCAAGGTTACCTAAGTGTGCTTAACAGTATGCTTATTTCACTGTTTCAGTTAAATGCATTGGTAAAGCTGCACAACCAACGTCCCGAACTTATGCCTTTAAAGCAAATTAAGTTAGAACTAAGTCGAGATGCGCACGCGTTGTAGCGTGCACTTTTTTATTACACAGACATTGCGCGTAACGCGTAGGAGACACACACATGTCAGATAACATTTTACAGCTGGTGGTTTTTGTTTTTGTCACCGCTTTAATTGGTGGCCTTACTTATTGGAAATGCCGAGGCCAAAATCGTAATAACGGACAAAGCCAAACCAAAGAGTATTTTTTAGCGGGCGGTGGCCTTACTTGGATGTTTGTTGCAGGTTCAATAACACTTACTAACTTAAGTACCGACCAACTAGTAGGTATGAATGGTAACCAAATGGCTTTGCTTGTTTGGTGGGAGCTTGCGGCGATTATTGGCTTAATTATTTTAGCTAAGGTCTTCATTCCTGTTTATTATAAATACAACTGTACTACCACCACAGAGCTTTTAGAAAAGCGCTATAACAACAAACATATTCGCGCTGTTATTGGGGGATTATTCTTTTTAGGTAATGCACTTATTTATATGCCAGCGGTTATTTATTCTGGCGCGCTATTTATGCAAACCATGTTTAAGGTTGATATTCCGCTAATGTATATTGCCACCGCATTTGCCATTATTGGTGCTATTTATGCGTTTTTTGGTGGTCTACGTGCAGTTGCAGTGTCTGATACTTACAACGGTTTACTGGTACTGGGTATGGCTGTTTTAGTGGTGTTTTTAGCACTAAATGCGATTAATTATGACTTTACGGGTATTCCTGAGGAGCGCTTAACACTCATAGGCGATGCTGATTCACCTATTCCATGGCCAACACTTTTAACCGGTATGATCTTTATTCAAATGTATTACTGGGGTACTAATCAAACAATTACACAACGAGCCATGGCTGCTCCTAATGTTAAAGAAGCACAAAAAGGTATATTTGCCGCAGCGGGAATTCGTTTTTTAATCGTCCCTGCAATTGTGGTATTACCGGGTATTATTTCGTTTAAACTTTACGGCGATATTGGCGACGCTGCTTATGGTCGAATTGTAGGTGATGTAATGCCAGCATGGTTAACCGGTGTGTTTGCAGCGGCAATGGCGGCGGCAGTGCTGTCTACTTACAACAGTTTATTAAATTCAGCTACAGCACTATACGTGTGTGACATTCACGAAGCTTACTTTAATAAAGAGCCAAGTGTTGTAAAGCTAAGTGGTTACGTAACATTGCTACTAACAAGCTTAACACTGGTACTTGTACCAATTTACCAGCAAGCCGACAGTATTATTAACTTGCTACAGCAATTAAATGGCTTATTAAGTATGCCTATATTCTCAATTTTTGTAGTGGGCTTATTATTTAAAAATGTTGATGCACGTGCAGGTATTGCAGCAGTAATTTTAGGTGTTGTAATGTACGGCATGCTTACGTTTGCAAACTCACCACTACATACTGACATTCATTACATTCACTTAATGCCAATTACACTGATTGTATGTGTAGCTTTTGCATTGATAGTAAATAAAGTGGTATTTGGTTTGAATGCGCAGTGGGCAGGTAAAACACCGGCACTTGATGACGCAGGACAAGTACAAGTACAAAAATAGATTGTAAATAGTTTAAGCTGACAAAATCGGTCATGGGGCAACTCTGGCCGATTTTTTATATATATTAAAAGCAATAACAGAGCTTTAAAGTGAGAGTTGGTTTAATACTCTTTATTACAGTGGTACTTCCAGTGAGTTTATCTGACTATTTGCGATGTAAAGACTATCAAAATCTAATTTGTATGATATATACTATTATTATTGGGTGTCACCATCTGATAGATTGTGGCTCAAGCAAAGAGATACATTTAGTAAATAGTGTAGCTTACTAATTTTCGTTATATTTATAACTCACACAATGAACAAGAGGATAGGAAAATCATGGCCGACACTAAATCATTTTATCGATTAGACAGTGTAAACAGCACCGTTATTTTCGACTGCCAGAGCAAAACACCGGCGTTACTGTACTTTGGTAAACGCCTATCTGAGCAAACAACAGAAACAATGCTTACTCAGCTTGCTACCCGTCAAGAAGTAAAATGTGCCGTGGTTGAAGAAGCGCCTATTTCTCTATCTCCTTTATTAGGCGAAGGCTTTACTGGCGCGCCAGGGCTTGAGCTAGTAAATGACTCAATCGCATGGTCAGTTGGGCCAGAGCTTCAAGAAGTGCGTCAGCCTTCAAGTGCGACTGTTGAGTTTGTAAGTGTAGATAAGCTTCGTGGTATTGAAGTCGTGCACAGCATTACGCTTGACAACAACAGTGACGTACTAAGTGCACATACTGTATTAACTAATTTAGGTGACTCACCACTGGGCGTTAATTTTTGCGCCGCGCCAACATTTCAATTGCCAGATAGCGTAAGCAAAATAGTGAGCTTTGAAGGTCGTTGGTCAAACGAATTCCAGCGTCAATCTGTTGATTTAGTGCTTGGGAGCTTTGTACGTGAAAACCGTAAAGGCAAAACATCACACGATGTATTTCCTGGTTTATTAGTGCATAACGAAAATACAGGCGAGCAACACGGCGAATGTTACGGCTTTCATTTAGGTTGGAGCGGTAACAATAAACTACGCGCAGAACTTTTAGCTGAAGGTCGTCGTTATGTACAAATGGGTGAGCTATTACTTCCTGGTGAGCTTACGCTTGCTAAAGGTCAAACGTATCAAAGCCCGAGCATTTATGGCTCGTTTTCAAGTGAAGGTTTTAGCGCGCTTTCTCGTAATTTCCATCGTTTTGTTAAAGCTAATTTACTTAGCCAAGCACAACGCGAAAAAACGCGCCCTGTGCATTACAACACATGGGAAGGTATTTACTTTGATCACGACGTAGACACGCTTAAGCAACTAGCCGACAAAGTAGCGCCGTTAGGTATTGAGCGTTTTGTACTTGATGATGGTTGGTTTAAAGGCCGCCGTGGCGACAATGCAGGCTTAGGTGATTGGACAGTAGATTACAAAATTTACCCAGATGGTTTATCGCCAGTTATAGATCATGTTAATAGCTTAGGTATGGAGTTTGGTATTTGGTTTGAACCAGAAATGGTTAACCCAGATAGCGATTTATACCGCGCGCATCCAGATTGGGTTTTAGGCTCTCAAAACAACGAACAGTTAAGCTTTAGAAATCAGCTTGTGCTTGATTTAACGCGCTCTGAGGTTGTTGAGTACTTATACAAAGCGATTGACGATATTTTAGTTGAATACCCAACTATTAAGTACATTAAATGGGATATGAACCGCGATATTAACCATGCGGGTAATTTTGATGGCAAGCCTGCTGTGCATCAGCAAACATTAGCACTTTATCGTTTAATTGATCGTATTAAAGGTGCGCACCCAGGGCTTGAAATAGAAAGCTGTTCGTCAGGTGGTGCACGTGTAGATTACGGCGTACTTGCACACACAGACCGTGTATGGACGTCAGATTCAAACGATGCGCTTGATCGCCTTGAAATACAGCGTGGATGTTCGTTCTTTTTCCCATCGTCGGTAATGGGTGCACACGTAGGCCCACGTGATTGTCATATCACAGGGCGTAATGTGAGCATTGAAATGCGTGCTGCGGTATCAATGTTTGGCCACATGGGCATTGAAATGGACCCACGTGAGCTGACCGATCACGAATACAATACACTCAAAGCGGCAATAGTACTTCATAAAGAGCATCGGGAGTTTATTCATAGCGCCGATTTATACCGCCTTGATAGCGACGATTTATCAATTAACTTTGGTTTAATCGATGAGCAAAAAACAAAAGCGTTATTTGCCTATAATAGCGTTCGCGAAACACCGCGTACAGCGCCTAATAAATTACGCTTTGTTGGCCTAGATACCGATGCACAATATACACTTAATTTAGTGTGGCCGGTAAAATTTGAAGAGTATCGCCCATCTTCTATTGCTGTGGTAAATGGTCAAACATTTACAGGTGAAGCGTTAATGCAGTTTGGCTTACAAATGCCAATTTCATTCCCGCAAACATCGCTTATTTTTGAACTTACAAAAGCGTAATTTTAAATATGGGCAGCAAAAAGGGAGCTAATTAGCTCCCTTTTTTAATCTGTCAAAAATAACTTTTTACTACACCAGCTTTGATTCGATAAGCTCAAGCGCTTCTTCTAAAATAGTTTCTACTGCTTTTTTAGCCAGCTCTGGGTTACGTGATTTTATGGTATTTAAAATGTCTGCATGCTTTGCTACATCAGCACCGGGTACACCTTTAATATGGTTAGTGTAGCGAATACTTACACGTAATGCGGTGCTAATAAACTCAGTCAATTGTACAAAAAATCGATTGTTGCTGGCCACTAATATACTGGTATGAAAGGCAATATCAGCTTCGAGAGGATCATCTAATCCTTCATCGGCATCGGCCATACGCGCTAATGCATTATCTATTTCAACGAGTTGTTCAGCAGTTGCATTCACCGCTGCAAGCGCTGCAGCTTGAGGCTCAAGTGCTACACGGACTTGGGTAAATTCTTTTAATAAAGAAAGTGACGGTTTGCTGCTTAAAATCCAACGCAGTACGTCGGTATCAAACATGTTCCAGCTACTTTCAGGTAATACACGAATACCCTGCTTAGGACGCGACGAAATTAATCCTTTAGCAGAGAGCATTTTTACCGCTTCGCGAGTGGCGCTACGGCTCACATCGTATTTTATACATAAGTCAGCTTCCGACGGCAGACCTTCACTTACAGGGTACACGCCACGCACAATAGCAAAACCCAAATCATGGGTTAGTTGGTGTGTTAAGTTTTGACGAGGTTGGCTTTTCATTGTGCGAGTTTCCGAGTTCATATTGCTAGATTATATATCATATATCATATTAATGTACGTAAGGATATGGTATAAACTTTTTATTAGTTAAGTATTTTAACACAGTAATAACAATTTGGTTTGGCCCTTTATGTTGTAAGTATCAGTTTATAAAGGGTTTAAATAAGATTTTATATGTGCTGTATGGAGAGTTGAATTTGAACACCCTCGCTCAATATCATAGTCTTTCTGGTAAAGTTATTTTTATTACTGGTGGTGCATCAGGCATCGGTAGAGCAATGGTCGAATCATTTACTAAGCAAAATGCCAAAGTTGCTTTTATCGATATAGATGACGATGCTGCGCAGGCGCTCATTAACAATCTCCCACAAGCTAACTTATGGTACAGGCAAGTTGATGTAACTGATTCCCATGCTCTGCAGCAATCATTAGTTGATGCGTGTGCTGCCCTTGGTAGCGTCAATGTACTGGTCAATAACGTAGCAAACGATCGCCGTCAACCTAGCGAAGACGTTACAGTGCAAGACTGGGATCAGTGTCTGCAAATTAATTTAAATCCAGCCTTTTTTGCTTCCCAAGTCGCTATGTCATTTATGCAGCGAGAAGGGGCGGGCAGTATTATAAACTTTAGTTCTATCAATGCCATAATGGGCCAACCGCAAATGGCCGGTTACGTTACCGCTAAAGCAGGTCTTATAGGCATGACTAAGGCACTTGCTCGTGATTATGGCGAGTTTGGTATTCGCGTAAATGCTATTTTACCTGGGTGGGTGGCTACCGACCGTCAATTAGCAAGCTGGTTTACAGAGGCTGAGCAAGTAAAATGGATGGAAGCTATGGCGCTTAAAAAGCTAGTTTCACCTGAGGATGTTGCTAATTTAGCGATGTTTTTAGCGGCAGATGAAAGCAGTATGATTACCGGGCAGGGCATTAAAATTGACGGTGGGAGACTTTAAAGTTTGACTACTTCATCTCTTTTTATAGCCGTTGATTGGGGTACCAGTCATTTACGTGCTTATTTGTGCCGCGTTAACGCAAAACAACCGCTTACATTACTTGAACAACGTGATGGGCCTGGTGTTGTAAAAGTTAATCAAGACTTTGAGCAAACGCTTCTTAGTGCTATCGAGCCTTGGAGTCAGCAGTATGGCTGCGTACCTGTATATATAGCAGGGCAAATCACATCAAGCATAGGTTGGTACGAAACGCCCTATTTAGAGTGCCCTATAAACCCTGAGAGTTTGCTCGATGCTGCTATTAGCTTTAATTGTGCAGGGCATACTATTAAAGCGTTGCCGGGTACTAAATGTACCCTACAAAATTCTTTATTTGATGTAATGCGCGGTGAAGAGCTGCAAATTTTAGGGTTTTTAAAACAAAACCCAGAGTATCAACAGGGTAAAATATTACTGTGTTTACCAGGTACACATACTAAGTGGGTACTTATAAACCATGGTGAAATAATCTGCTTTAAAACCGCAATGACTGGCGAGTTATACGATTTACTGTGCCATCAAAGTGTATTGATACCCAGTGACTGTGAAGAGGGCGACTTTGATTGGAAAGCATTTGCTCAAGGGTGCAAACTCACGCTTGACAGTGATAGTGGTAATTTAGCGCATGGTATTTTTAGTGTGCGTACTCGTCAGCTTTCAAAGGAGTTAACACCTGTACAAGCTAAAGCGTATTTATCGGGTGTGTTAATTGGCAGTGACGTACGAGCAGCACGCCATGCCAGTGAGTGGCAGTTGCAAAGTAATACACAAGTTGTGGTAGTGGGAACCAAACAGCTTAATAAATGTTTTTCTACGGCACTTAACCAAATAGGCGTTAAATGTGTTGAGTTTGACATTAAAATGGCTACGTTGAGCGGTTTTAATTTTTTATATCAATCAGCTTAATTAAGTGAGCGATTTTGAAGTAAGAAAATCGGGTCGATAACAAGGTGAGAATTTCGTTATTTAGTTGTTCTATATCAGAAATTATTCACATAGTTAGCGCCAGGTTTAAGCCCTCAAATTGACCAAGTGTTATTGCGGATTGGTATTATATAACCGAGAAAATTAAACCCCTTCATAATGATTAAATTATAAAGGGGTTTCGTAGAAAGCTTTTAGGGCTATTGCAGCCAATTTCTTTAGCGGTTATTAAGCAATTTTGGCCGCTTTGCTTTGTTCAATATAATTATTAAGGGTGGTAGTTTGGGTTTCACTAAAGCGCAGTCCTAACTTTGTGCGGCGCCATAATATGTTATATGCGTTTTGTGCCCACTCTTCATTTAATAAAAAATCGACCTCTGCTGCAAATAAGTTATGCCCAAAATCTTGACCTAAATCGCTTAGTTGTTTTGCATCACCCAAAATATTTATAGTGCGCGTACCATAGGTGCGTACAAAGCGATTTAGCAGTATTTGTGGTAACCAATTATAGGTTGTTTGTAATTGCGCTTTAAGTGCTTCTACAGAGCTAAAATCGCCACCTGGTAACGCACTATGTTTAGTCCAAGCTTCACTCATTTGCGGGTAAAAGTCTTCAAGTTTGTTAACCGCAGCTTCGGCAAGTTTGCGGTAAGTTGTAATTTTTCCGCCAAACACACTCAGTAGAGGTGTTTGTTTAGCATCACTCGAAAGCTCTAGTTTATAATCGCGAGTAACGGCTTGTGCATTAACTGATTCGTCATCAAGTAATGGACGTACACCTGAAAAAGTATGCACAATATCTTGGCGTTTAATCGGAGTTTTAAAGTAGCTATTAGTAATCTCAATAAGGTAATCGATTTCTTCTTCACTAATTTTAACGTCTTGTGCCTCACCTTTGTGCTCAACATCAGTCGTGCCAATAAGTGAGTAATCATCTTCAAACGGAATAACAAACACAATACGCTGATCTTTATTTTGTAAAATATAAGCTTGCGGTTCGTTATGAATGCGTGGCACGACAATGTGGCTACCTTTTACAAGGCGAATATTTTGTGGTGATTTTTCTTCGAGTGCTTCATCAAAAAGCTTAGCAACCCAAGGACCCGCTGCATTTACTATGCCTTTAGCAGCAATACTATAATGCGATTTTGTACTTTGTTGCTCAAGCGTTACTTGCCATTTATCTTGCTCACGATGCGCTTTGACACATTTAGTTTGTGTGGCAATTACTGCGCCTTTTTGCTGCGCTGCAAGGGCGTTTAAAATAACTAAGCGAGAGTCATCAACCCAGCCATCAGCGTATTCAAAACCTTTAGTAATTGAAGGTTCTAGTACGCTATGCTCGCCAAATTTAATGCTCTTCGATGCAGGTAACGTAACTCGTTTTGCTAGGTTGTCATACATAAATAAGCCAATGCGGATCATCCATGCAGGGCGTAAATGCTTTTGATGGGGTAATCTAAACGTAAGTGGCCACATAATGTGAGGGGCATTTTTTAGCAGCACTTCTCGCTCGGCTAAGGCTTCTTTTACTAATCTAAATTCGTAGTGCTCAAGGTAGCGCAGACCACCGTGGATCAGCTTGGAGCTGTTTGAAGACGTTGCAGAAGCTAGATCTGACTGTTCGCACAAAAGTACTTTAAGTCCTCTACCAGCAGCATCTGCTGCTATGCCTGTGCCGTTTACGCCGCCACCGATGACTAGTAAGTCATATTCGTTATCTGCTAATTTCACCGAGCACCCTTCTATTTATAATATAAATAATACATAAAGCATCATAAAGCTGCTGTTTTCATTTGACAATAGAAAACCCAATTTTTTATTTGTTAATTTTGACTCGAATCCACTTTCAATTTGGAGCAGTAAAGTGTGCCTTTTAAATCGAGCATTTAGCTAAGTTAAAAAAGACAAAGTGACTAAAGTATTAGCCTTAGCCACTTAGTATTTACTGCGGGCAATTTTTATTTGTTAAGCACACTTGAGCTACACAGTGCTGCCATTTTGCATATAAATCATTACGCTCATCGGCACTCATAGTTGGCTCAAAACGACGGTCACATGTCCACATTTTCGATAACTGCTCAGTTGATTCGTAAACGCCGGTTTGTAAGCCTGCTAAATAAGCGACCCCTAAAGAGGTGGTTTCGGTCACCGTTGGACGCTCTACTGTTGCACCTAAAATGTTTGATAGGAAGGTCATAACCCAATTGTTTTTTACCATGCCGCCATCTACACGAAGCACACTTGGCCGAAGGCCATCACGCTCCATCGCTTTTTGTAAATCTTTGGTTTGATAACCTACTGATTGCAAAGCAGCCGCAACAATAGTGCTAATTCCTGAGTCGCGTGTAAGACCTAAAATAGCGCCACGTGCATTTGGGTCCCAATAAGGTGCACCTAAACCCGTAAACGAAGGCACTAAAAATACACCATGATCGAGGGGGACATCTTTAACCATCGATTCACTTTCGCCAGCATGACTAAGTAGTTTTAAGCCTTCCACAATCCACTGCATAGTCGCGCCAGCCATAAAGATACTGCCTTCAATGGCGTAAGTTGGTTTGCCGTTTAGTCTATAGGCAACAGTAGTCAGTAAGCGGTTTTCTGAGGTAAGTGCTTTTTCGCCGGTGTTAAGCATTAAAAAGCAGCCAGTGCCATATGTACTTTTTGCCATGCCTTGCTCAAAACATGCATGACCAACAAGGGCTGCCTGTTGATCACCAGCAATACCGCATACACGAATTGGTGCACCAAAAATATCAGCGCTCGTTGAGCCAAATTCGTCAGCTGAGTCCATTACTTCTGGCAGCATAGATTCTGGAATATCGAATAACTCTAGAAGCTCTTGATCCCACTGCTGGGTATGAATATTAAATAACATAGTACGGGATGCATTCGTTGCATCAGTGCGATGTTCTTTACCACCTGTTAGTTGCCAAAGTAGGTAAGTGTCAACCGTACCAAAAGCCAGTTCGCCAGCGAGGGCTTGTTCGCGTGCGCCTTCAACATTATCTAAAATCCAACGAACTTTAGTGGCTGAAAAATAAGGGTCAAGTAGCAAGCCTGTTTTTTCGCTAATAGTTTGGCAAAGTTCATCGGTAGTAAGGCTTTCGCAATAGTCACTAGTGCGTCTATCTTGCCAAACAATCGCGTTATAAATCGTTTTGCCTGTTTTTTTGTTCCATACTAGGGTGGTTTCGCGTTGGTTAGTGATACCTATAGCGATAATTTCTTCAGGCTTTACATCTTGTTTAGCGAGTACTTCGCGACTAGTGCTAAGCACTGTTTGCCAAATATCGTTAGGATCGTGCTCAACCCAGCCGTTCTGTGGAAAATGCTGAGGAAATTCTTGCTGTGCTGTACCAAAAACGTCTGCATCTTTTGTAAACAAGATGGCACGAGAGCTTGTGGTTCCTTGATCAATTGAGAGTATGTATTTGGACATATTTATTAATATTATTTATCTTATATATAGCTAGATTGCCTTTAACGTTAGCTAATGGCAATGGTTTTTCTTAAAATATCTTACTAAAAAGTAAACTCGCCTGTTTTTATTGATAACTTTTAAAAAGCAGGGCGTTTTACTTTGAGTAAATTTTAAGTGCGAGCGCGACTATTTAAGAGATACAGTCGCTTTTAGTGAGTTATTTAACTTGAAATCTGACGGACTATTGCAAGTAAATTCAACGCAGTTAACGCTGAACATAGCTGCTTGAGATAGATTTATTATCCAGAGCTCAGTTACTTAACGTGTGGTTTAGCTTGCTGCCAATCCATACCAGTGGAAAAGCGATTATCAAATCCGTGCCACTGTGGTAGTGGCTTACCATCAACAACAGCTTGGTCGCCGTTTTGTGGTAAATCTAAGTATTTACACTCACTGGCTATACCTTTTACGTGGCAATCCATCATAGCAAGCACAAAGTGTTTATTGATTTCGTTTAGTGTGCGCATAGACCACGATGGCTCGTAGTAATGGCCTATATCTAACTCACTGCTGCTTTGTGCAATAGCAGGGGCTGGGTGTGGTGCAATATTATGGCGCGCATTTTTGTAAGTAAGCATGTACTTATCTTCGCTGCCTGTTTGGTTATAAAGGTTTTTAATGCCTTCATAGCCTGAAATATCATCTAAGTTACCGGCTATATAAAGCGAAGGTACTTTAATATTTGCCATTGCTTTGGCATCAAATATAGCGTGCTGTCCGCCCCACGGTGCAAAGGCAACCATGGCTTTTATACGTGGGTCTACTTTTGGGTTTTGGTATTGTCCACCAGCGCAGCTGTTGAGTAGTTGCTGTACTTGTTTAATTTGAGCTGGGTCTTTTATACCCGTAAACATGGCCGTAGTTTGCTCATTAAAAGCGTAACAACCACCTATCGTATTTACCGCGCCATAGCCACCCATTGAGTAACCAATTACACCAGCGCTTTTGTTATCTACTTGCTTACTTGCAAAGTTATTTTGCTCGTTGAAGTAATTAATAACAAACTGCTGATCGCGAGAGCGATTTATAAGCGTACTGAAAAAGCCTGAGAACGGCGCATTTTTAAAATCAACATCTGCGTTAGTTGAATCAGTATGATCAATCGCTACAACTATGTAACCGTGCGACGCTAAGTGCTCGCCTAAGTAGTACATAATTGTACGGTAACCGGTATAACCGTGCGAAAGCACAATGACAGGGTAGTGCTCTTTACTATTAATGGCGACATCACGCATTGCATCGGCTTGCAGAGTAAACTCTTTACCTGAGCGAGTTTGATCGGTGTAGCTGCTAAGTGGTGCTTTTGCTGTATTTGCAGCCGGATACCACACTTCTACTTTTAAAGGACGATCTTTTTGACCTTGTGTAGCGGGATCAAATTGCGCAGGGTTAACTAAACCAAGTGTTTGCACACCTACATTGTAGCTACCTTTAGCTGCAAGTTCTGGCAGTACTTCGCTAGTGATTGGCGGGTATAGCCGCTCTGGTTTATTAGATTCAGCAACAGCTACACTGGCAGATAAACTGCACGTAGCAAGTAATATAGCTTTTGAAAGCGCCTTGAGTGTGTGTGTCATTGTGTGTCCTTGTTGTGTATTTTTATTTTTTAATTAGTCAGTTCAGCCGACTCGACGGCATTGCTATATTGCAACTGCCATTGTGCTCGTAAGGTATCCATTATGTTCATAACTCGTAAGCTAGTACCGAGGGGCAACACGCTGCTTTGGGTTTGTTTTTGTAATATACACTGCGTGACATGTGCAATTTCAAACTTAAAGTTTTCATTGTCGCTAAAGTTGTATTCAAAGTACTGAGGGTCTTGGTCGTTTGTGTGTAGCTCTAGCGTTTGTGCACCTACAAACTGAGGGATTCGAATATAGCCAAGCTCACCATTAATACATGCTTCTGTTGGGCCATTTTGTTGCAGTGCGCTGGCAAGAGATGCAAATTGCCCGTTACCGTAATCAACTATAGCAGTGCTTCGCTCATCAACACCGGTTGTGCTTTTATGTACAAAGGATTTGATGTGTTCAGGGGCTTTATTAAATACCACATCAGCAATCGAAATAGGATAAATACCTAAATCGAGTAGGGCGCCACCCGCTGTTACAGGGGTCATTAATCGGTGAGTGTCGGCAAAGCTGCCAGGTAAACTAAAGTTGGCATTAACACTGTGCACATTACCAATAACACCTTCACTTAGGAGCTGTTGTAATTTTACTATGGCTGGTAAAAATCGCATCCAAACGCCTTCCATTAAAAAGCAGTTTTGTTGTTTTGCAAGCTCAGTGAGACTTTGCAACTGCTTAGCATTAACGGTAATTGGTTTTTCGCTAAGCACGTGCTTATTATGTTTTAAGCATTGGGCGATAGTTTTAAAGTGTTGATCGTGCGTATTGGCAATATAAATAGCATCTATATTTGGGCATTGCATAAGAGCTTGATAGCTCTCATAGCCTTGAATATTGTACGGTGTGGCAAATTCTTTAGCGCGCTGCATACTCGTTGATGCCGCGCCAATAAGCTGTGCATCACTACAATGTGCAATGCTTTTAGCAAAGGTGTGAGCTATATTGCCACACCCAATAATTCCCCAATTAACCTTTGCCATGCTTATTCCTTAAATTTATTTAAAAAGACGTAATTTGTAATCCTGAACCCGCTGAACATACGTAAATATCAGCATTTAAGCTAAAACGCTCAAAGTAATGCTTTTCTACCGCTGCTTTAATTAATGGTACTTCAGCATCACGACACAAACATACAATTGCGCCACCAAAACCACCCCCTGTCATACGTACTGCGCCGCGCTCGCCCATCGCTTCTTTACAAATTTCTACTAGGCCATCGGTTGCCGGTACGGTTACTTCAAAATCGTGTTTAAGTGATTGGTGCGATGCTGCCATTAGCGTGCGAAGTGCATCCATATCGTTATTTTGCAGTGCAGTAGTTGCTGCAATTACACGATCGTTTTCGCTAATTACGTGGTGTGCACGTTTATATTCGTTTTCGCTTAATGTCGCTTTTACTGCTTGCAGGCCAGTCATGGTTGCTTGGCGAAGTGTTTCTACACCCATTTTTACAGCAGCTTGTTCGCAGTCAATACGGCGCTGGTTGTATTCGCTATCAACTAATTTACGCGGGTAGTTTGAATTAACAATAACAATGTTTAAATCATCTGGTACTTTTACCGCCGTAGTCGCTAAGTTTTCGCAGTCAATTAAAAGTGCGTGACCATTCTCGCCTTTAGCCGAAATAAGCTGATCCATAATACCGCATTGGCAATGCATAAAGTCGTTTTCGGCTTCTTGGCCAAATAACGCAATTTTCTCTGGTGGTAAACCAAGCTGTGCAATATGGTTAAACATACCGCCAACAGCAACTTCGAGTGCAGCCGATGACGACAAGCCACTGCCTTGCGGCAAATTACTATCAATAAGTAGGTCAGCGCCACGTAATGTATGGCCTGCTCGTTTAAGTACAAAAGCCACCGCGCGAATGTAGTTACCCCATTGCGACTGGCCTTCAGTGATTTCTTTATCAACGCTAAAGCGGTCTTGCTCGCCTGGGTAATTTAAAGAGCGCACAGTGATAATATTATCGTCGCGCTGTTTAAACATAACTTGGGTACGAAATGCTAACGAACACGGTAAAACAAAGCCATCGTTGTAATCAGTAAATTCACCAATTAGATTTACACGCCCAGGGGCGGCAGCAATACCTTGTGCAGGCGCGCCATACAGTGACAAAAATTGTTGTTGGAATTCGTTAAGCTTCATCTATGTGTCCTGCTGTATCTTTATAATGTGTGGTACTGGCTGCTTTTAAAATAGAAGCGGCGGTTTCTGCGCTTAAATCGCGTTGGCTTTCGCCTAGCATTTCGTAGCCTACCATGTGTTTTTTAACGGTAGCAGATCGAAGTAGCGGCGGATAAAAATGTGCATGTAAGCGCCAGTGCTGCTCATCAGAGCCTCTATTGGCTGGTGCATTGTGCCAACCCATTGAATAGGGGAAGCTGCAATTAAATACGTTGTCGTATTTAGTGGTTAATACTTTAAGAGCCTGAGCTAAAGAGTCGGTTTGTGCATCGTTTAGCTGGCTAAAGTTTTGAATGTTATCTTTAGTTACTAGCATTGTTTCAAACGGCCATGCAGCCCAAAATGGCACAACCACAAGCCAGTGCTCGTTTTCAAATACTACACGAGTTTGATCTGCTTGCTCTTTTTGCGCGTAATCGGCAAGCAAGGCTGTGCCATGCTTTTCATAATAGGCGAGCTGCTGGTTATCTTCGGCTTCAATTTCCGTTGATAAATGCGAATGCGCCCATACTTGACCGTGAGGATGAGGTTGCGAACAACCCATGATCTCGCCTTTATTCTCAAAAACTTGTACGCATTCGTACTGCTGTGCAAGCTCTGTGTAATTTTGTTTCCAAGTTTTTACTACTTCGTGCAATGCATTTTGGCTAAGCTCTGGTAGTGTTTTATTGTGCTCTGGAGAAAAACAAATTACGCGGCATTCGCCACTGGCTTCGTCGGCAATAAATAAATCGCTGTCTGATTCTAAGCCTTGTAATTGCTCGCTGGCATTAGGTGTGAGTGCGCCAAAGTCATTTCTAAATACATGGGTGTATTTGTAATCTGGGTTACTGTCGCCATTTGCACGGGTGTTGCCAGGACAAAGTGGGCAGCTGTCATCGTGTTTTGGTAATACGTTTTCGTTAACAGCTTCTGTTGCGCCTAACCATGGGCGATTATTACGATGTGGTGACACTAATACCCAACGACCCGTTAGCGGATTTTTACGTCTGTGAGTACTTTCTAATAAAGTCATATTAACTCTCCAACCCACTTGGGTAATTAGTTTGCCAGCGCCATGTGTCGTTTGTCATGTCGCTAAGTGTTAGTTCTGCGTGCCAGTTAAGTGTGTTTTGCGCTTTTGTGGCATTGGCGTAATTACAGGCAATATCACCTGCTCGGCGCGGCGTAATTTGATAAGGAATATCTTTATTGGCTGATGCGCTAAATGCTTTGATCATATCAAGCACAGAATAACCTTGCCCTGTGCCTAAGTTATAAGCATGAAAAGCGGTGTCTGTTTTGTGCTGCATAAATGCCGCAACATGACCCTTAGCTAAATCTAAAACGTGAATATAGTCGCGCACGCCGGTGCCATCTTCGGTGTCGTAGTCGTCACCAAAAATATTTACCACGTCGCGCTTACCTACTGCAGTTTGGGCAATAAATGGCATTAAGTTATTAGGAATACCATTAGGACTTTCGCCTAGTAAACCGCTTGGGTGTGCACCTACTGGGTTAAAGTAACGAAGCGCAATCCCCATAAATTGACTGTTGGCATTACATACGTCTTGCATGGCTTGCTCAACCATGACTTTAGTCCAACCATAGGGGTTAGTTGCGCGTATAGGATGCTTTTCGTCAATAGGGAGGTAGTCTGGCTCGCCGTACACAGTAGCCGATGAGCTAAATATAATATGGTTAACGCCTGCCTCTTGCATGCTCTGTAACATGCTTAATGTGCCCGACACATTATTTTGATAATAACGCAGCGGTTGCTCAGTTGATTCGCCAACGGCTTTTAAAGCTGCAAAGTGAAAAACAGCTTCGGCTTTAGTATGTTTTAGAGCGAGTTTAAATTGTTGCTCGTCTTGAATGTCACCCAAAATAAACTCAAACCGAGTACCTGTAATCTTTTCGAGTTGGTCAAGTACCCGCGCACTTGCATTAGATAAGTTATCATAAATAACAGGTGTAATACCTGCTTCATGCAATGCAATGCATGTGTGGCTACCTATGTAACCCATGCCGCCAGTAACTAAAACTTTCATGTTATTTCTCGAAAAGCATATTTATATGATAAATACTACTATTAAGGAGGTGTAAAAACAATAGTAATGATCTGAGCTAAATTCAAATAAAAGAATAAAAAACATTCGCTCATTAGCTCTTAGCATTATCAATTAATTATATAAAGTGATTCAACTGTGCGGCTAATTATCAGTGTTGTGCAAGGGTGTTACGATAGCTACATAATTTACTTTAAGATTGTAGTTAGGCTTTTTACTACCTTAACGCTGCACTGAGAGGGCATACACATGAAAAAAATCATTTTAATCACCGGTGCAACAGACGGCATTGGTTTAGAGACGGCAAAAATGTTACTGGCCCAAGGTCACACTGTATTACTGCATGGTCGTAATATAGAAAAGCTTAATAATGTACAGTCAATGTTAAACGAGCATTACCCGCAGGCAAGTACTCAAAGCTATGTGGCCGATTTAAGCGAAATGTCACAGGTACATTATTTGGCAGAGCAGATAAGCGCAGATCATAAACAAATTGACGTACTTATTAATAACGCTGGTGTATTCAAGCTTGAAAACGTAACAACACCTGATGGCCTTGATGCGCGTTTTGCCGTAAATACATTTGCACCTTATTTACTGACTAAATTACTGTTACCACTATTAAATAAAAATGCGCGTGTAGTTAACGTGTCATCGGCCGCGCAATCAAGCGTTAACCTTGATGCATTTATTGGTAATAAGGCGCTTTCGGATGGTGACGCTTATGCACAAAGTAAGTTAGCTATTACGATGTGGTCGCGCTATCTAGGACTTAAATTAAAAGAGGTAGGCCCGTTAGTTGTATCAGTAAATCCAAAATCGTTACTGGGTAGCAAAATGGTTAAAGATGCATACGGATTAGACGGTGGAGATCTAAAATTAGGAGCTGATATTTTTTATCGTGCTGCGCTTAGCGATGAATTTAACAACGCCACAGGTTTGTATTTTGATAACGATGCTGAGCATTTTGCACCGCCACATATAGATGCATTAAACGAGACTAAAAACCAACAACTAGTTGATACATTAGATAGTGTTTTAGCACAGCTTAAATTAGGTGAATTATAATCAATACACCTATTACGTGGACTGTTGAGGGCGCAATTAAAGCAGGCAAAAAAGATCAGTTTTTAGTGATCATGGAGCAACTAATAGCCGCAGCAAAAAAAGAAGCGGGTACCATAATGTACGAATGGACGCTAAGCGAAGATGAGTCAAGCGTGCATATATACGAGCGTTATAGAAATGAGGATGCAGCTAAAGCCCATTTAGCACAGTGGGAGACTAATGGACCACTGTTCTTAGATGTTGTTGATATTACTAAAATAACCGTATTTAGCGCGCTTAATGACAACTTTAAAGCCGCTTTTACAGGCCCTGCTACTGTGTTTATGAATCCAGTGGGTGGTTTTGTAAAGTAATATAGATTTTTGATTGAAGACGAGTAAAGAGTTCACTGTTTACAGCGAACTCTTTTTTACTTTTTAGTGTTGTTCGGCTTGAAGTAAACGCTGGTATAGCCAATCTTTTAATTCTGAGCGAACATGCTTTAATTGATGCATTTGTTCATCGCTAATTGGCGCATCTTTAAGCTCCAATACTCTTATTTCTTTGTCTAACTTATCGTATTGTGTTGCCTTTTCGGCAAATTCAGAATCGTCAGTATTGAGTGTTGCAATGGCATTTAAATGATCTGGAAAGTCGTTTGTTAATGAGTGGTCTTCGCCTAACATATTCGCTCCTTAATAGGATATAAATGAGCTCACAAGTAAGTGAGTTGTTTAAGTGAATTATTACCTTCACATAATACACTGGGGTTTAAACAATCATAAATCAACCATTGCCAACTTAATTTGATATAGCGCAAACAACCGCTTTTACTTTTTAGCAGTTATTGTTTTTTCTAATAAGGGACTTCACCAAAGCAGGCAATAAAATGATCGATAAACGCACGTACTTTAGCGGTCAATAATTTATGGCTGGGGTATACAGCTGAAATAGTCGTATTAACTACTCGTGAAAAGCTTAGGGCTTGATATTATTGCTCAAGATGCGAGGAAGTAGAATAACCACAGAAGTTAAGCGACTATGAGTGGAATCAAACTTAAGTAACCTGAACTCTGGGCAATAAATCTATCTTGAGCTGCTATTTTAGTTAAAAGAGCAAGTTTTTAACGCTTTTTGCTAATTTATGTTGGTTAATTAATAGTGGTAGAATGCAGCGCTTAGTACCACTTGTGTGAAGTAGTGGTCAATAATTTATAAGGTCTGTTGTGTAATGCTGTTGATGATCGACAACTACGATTCGTTTACTTACAACTTAGTGCAATATTTTCAGCGTTTAGATCAAGACGTTTTAGTAAAACGTAATGACGAGCTAAGCATTGCACAAATAAAACAGTTAAACCCGAAACACATCGTGTTATCGCCGGGTCCTTGCTCACCTAACGAAGCTGGTATATCGTTAAGCGTGGTTGAGCAGCTAAAAGGGCAATACCCAATTTTAGGCATTTGTTTGGGACACCAAACCATCGCACAAGCTTTGGGTGGTGATGTCATTCGTGCTAAAAAAATTATGCACGGTAAAACATCGCCCATCGTTCATACCAATAAAGGTGTATTTAAAGGTTTAGCCAACCCATTAACGGTATGTCGTTATCACTCTTTAGTCGTTAAAGCACAAACACTGCCTAAAGAGCTTGAAGTAACCGCGTGGAGTCAAACCGAATTAGGTGAATTTGACGAAATTATGGGGTTACTCCATAAAGAGTTAGCGATAGAGGGAGTGCAGTTTCATCCTGAAGCTATTTTAACTGAACAAGGATTAGCACTGCTTGATAACTTTTTAATGCGCTTCTAATTTTTAATACCGATACTTATTTTATATTTACTAATGAATGGATGTTATGACTGAACTTGTAGCGCAACAACGAACAGCTAAAATACTTGACCAACGAGCACATGATTTATTGCTTGGTCATAGCTTTGCGCATCAGCAAATTGGTTTTATTCATACATTAGAAATAGAATATGGCGAGCCAATGAAGCAACGTACGTTGCTTCAAGTTGAGGTCGCAGCACAACATAAACGTCAGCAGAGCAGTACTGCGCATCATAAGTATCGAGCTCAGGCGAGTGAAGTACTTCACAAAGCAATAGAAACAGCTATTTTTAAGCAACTAAGCGACATGGATGCCGTAATCCTAAATACGTTAGGGATTGAAGATGGTATTGCAACTATTCTTGATCTTTTAGCGGTTAAGTCTGCAACTGTAGGGCGGCTAGAGCCTCTAGTAAACGATTTAAGCTGGCTTGGGCGTGAGTTAGTCACACTCGTTAATTTACCTTACTATCGAAAACAGCGTAGTAAAAACACCTCAGTAAAAGTAGATAGCCCCGCGCTTGCTCTGCGCTACATTGGCCTTGATAATTTACAGTTAGTCATACCTACTTTTGCAGTACGTCATTGGATGCCACACAGTACTGAACCATTTTCACTGCTAAAGCGCAGGCTACGTGATAGTGCAATGGCTAATGCGATTGCAGCACAAAAAATAGCGCTAATTAACAATGTAAACGATATTCATGCATTTACCCTTGGTATGCTTTTAGATGTAGGGCGAATCGCATTAGTGCGTTTATATTTAAAAACTTTTGAGCAAGTATGGCAACGTAAAGTACAAATAGCGCGCCAAGAGCAGCGCAAAGACTTGCACACTGCGTTATTAGAATTAAAACCCGACCCGCTTTTTTTAACTACGTTACTTAATAACCAATCTTTAGCTATCAGCGCTAAAGTTATTGAGAAGATGAAATTTAAGTATTTGCCGTTTCAAGGGGTCATGCAGCAGTTGGTTAATGGAGTCGATAAGGGCGATACAATGTTACCTTTAACCGAGGTAATGTTAAAAGCGCGTTGTTACTCTCAATATCTAAATTTAAAAGAACACCAGCTTATTGAATCTGATGAAACAACAGCATGGTTTTCGTACTTTAAGTTCACTAAAACGGAACTAAAAACCCTCGAAACAAGTAATTTTACCAATCTAGCTATTCAAATTGACTAAAAACTTAAAATTTTTGTTAATTTTTTAGCGACTAATCATTCATTCTCACTCTATTGTTATATTGCATATTTAACACTTAAAGTGTGTGCGCCTCAGTGCTCATGCGGTTAGTTGTCTAAAAATGAGCATAATTGACTATGCAAATAGTTATTCACTATCTATGAAATAATATCTTTAGCCCTTTATTTTAAAGGGATACATGAAAGTTTTTAACGAGACAGATTTAAGTAATTCTGAAATAATGTGCGTCTGAAAATTGAACCACAAAGCAATTTTGCGCAATTATCAGGTTACTGATCTTGCCTATAAAGTTGGTTACAAATAGTAACCAAACACCTATTTTGATGTTTTGTGTTGCTCACAATTAAGAGGAAATAAAATGACAGTCAATCGCGAATTATTTGATCACGTAATGGTTCCTAACTACGCACCTTCAAGCGTAATTCCTGTTCGAGGCGAAGGCTCTCGCGTATGGGATCAACAAGGTCGAGAGTTTATCGACTTTGCTGGTGGTATTGCCGTTAACTGTCTTGGCCATTGCCACCCTGCATTAGTAGGCGCATTAAAAGAGCAAGGCGAAAAAATCTGGCATCTATCAAATGTAATGACCAATGAGCCGGCACTTCGCCTAGCTAAAAAAATGGTTGATGCGACATTTGCTGAAAAAGTTTACTTTGCTAACTCTGGCGCAGAAGCAAACGAAGCCGCGCTTAAATTAGCGCGTCGTTTTGCACTTGATAAGTTTGGCGCAGAAAAATCACAAATCATCGCGTTCAACAAAGGTTTCCACGGTCGCACATTCTTTACCGTAACTGTTGGCGGCCAAGCGGCATATTCTGATGGTTTTGGTCCTAAGCCAGGCGACATTGTACATTGTGATTACAACGACCTAGCTGCTTTTGAAGCGCTTATCAGCGACAAAACATGTGCCGTAATGATGGAACCTCTACAAGGTGAAGGCGGTATTGTTTCACCAACTGATGAGTTTGCTCAAGGCGTTCGTGATTTATGTACTAAACATAACGCACTGCTTATTTTTGATGAAGTTCAAACAGGCGTTGGCCGTACTGGCGATTTATACGCATACCAAGGCTTAAACGTAGTACCTGATATTTTAACTACCGCTAAAGCACTTGGCGGCGGTTTCCCTATTGGCGCTATGATCACAACAACTGAAATTGCACAGCACCTTAAAGTAGGCACACATGGTTCTACTTATGGCGGTAACCCGCTTGCGTGTGCTGTTGCAGAAGCTGCATTTGATACGGTAAATACGCCTGAAGTACTTGCTGGCGTAAAAGCAAAAGCCGCATTATTTAATGAACTACTTAGCGCGGTTAACGAAAAATACAACGTATTTAGCGAAATCCGTGGCCAAGGTTTATTAATTGGTGCAGTAGTGAACGAGAAATACAAAGGTCGTGCAAAAGAGTTTTTAGTGGCAGGTACTGAGCAAGGTCTTATGTCATTAGTTGCTGGTGCGGATGTAGTACGTTTCACTCCATCTTTAGTAATTCCTGAAGCGGACATTCGCGAAGGTATGGCGCGCTTTGAAAAAGCAGTAGCAAGCGTAGTAAACGCATAAGCGACTTAAGCCAACCAATTAAGGGCAAGCACCGCTTGCCCTGCAATTCCTATTTACCGTTATTTATAAGGGAGCAAGCGGACTCATGATGATCCTTCGCCCAATCCAGCAAAATGATTATTCAGCATTACTGAAAATTGCCCACGAATCAGGGCATGGTTTTACGTCTTTGCCATTAAACGAAGAACTATTGCAAAAAAAGATTGACCATTCAGTAAGCTCTTTTGCTAAACAAACGTCACAACCTGGTGACGAAGGCTACCTGTTTGTTCTTGAAGATAGCGAAACCGGTGACGTTGTAGGTACGTCTGCAATTGAAGCTGCGGTAGGGCTTGATGATGCATTTTATCATTATCACTTAAGTAAAGTGATTCACTCTTCGCGTACATTAAACGTCTACAAAGCCGTTGATATTTTAACGCTATGTAATGACTACACAGGTGCTACAGAGCTTTGCACATTGTTTTTAAAAGATGGCTATCGTAAAAATTGTAACGGTAAACTACTTTCAAAAGCGCGCTTTATGTTTATAAAACAGCATCAAGAGCGTTTTGCACAAACAGTGATCGCAGAAATGCGCGGTGTGTCTGACGAAAACGGCAGTAGCCCTTTTTGGCAGTGGCTTGAAGAGCACTTTTTCTCAATGGATTTTCCAACAGCCGATTACTTAACAGGTATTGGCCAAAAGGTTTTCATTGCTGAATTAATGCCTAAATACCCAATTTACGTAAACTTGCTAAGTAAAGATGCGCAAGCCGTAATAGGTAAAGTACACGACAACACTCGCCCAGCAATCGAGTTATTAAAAAGCGAAGGCTTTACGTTTAATGGCTACGTAGATATTTTTGACGGCGGCCCAACGGTTGAAGCCAAAGTAGATAACATTGCGACGATTCGTAATGCAAATCACTTTAACGTTGAAATTGGCGAAATGACTGGCGACACCATGGTGTTACTAGCGAACGAAAAGCTTGAAGATTTTAGAGCAACTGTTGCGCCAATGACATTTGACGAGCGCGCAAAAAGCCTTATTTTATCGCAAGAAATAGCAGATGCATTGCATTTGCAAGCTGGCGATATTGTTAGTGCAACCACGATTTAATTTAGGAGAAAGTATATGACTCATCCTGCACAATTTATAAATGGTCAATGGTCACAAGGCCAAGGCACAGAATTTAATTCGCTAAACCCTGCAAATAACGACGTTATTTGGCAGGCATCATCAGCAACTGCGGCGCAAGTAGATACCGCAGTAAATGCAGCGCGCGAAGCGTTTTACGCATGGGCTGATAAAAGCTTTACTGAGCGTTTAGAAATAATTAAAGCATTCGCAGCGCAATTAAAAGAAAACAGCGAAGAGCTCGCTATTACTATCGCACAAGAAACTGGTAAGCCACTGTGGGAAACGCGCACAGAAGCGGGTGCTATGGTTGGTAAAATTGCCATTTCTGAAAAAGCATTTTTAGAGCGCACTGGCGACGTAGAAAACGCAATGCCACTTGGCCGTGCGATGATTCGTCATAAGCCACATGGGGTTGTAGCCGTATTTGGTCCGTATAACTTTCCGGGTCACTTACCTAATGGCCACATTGTGCCAGCACTTTTAGCAGGTAACACGGTTGTATTTAAACCGTCTGAACTTACTCCTAAGGTTGCTGAGCTTACGCTTAAACTGTGGGAAAAAGCAGGCTTACCAGCTGGTGTAATTAACTTAGTTCAAGGTGAAGTAGAAACGGGTAAAGCCCTTGCTGCTCACAAAGGGATTGATGGCTTGTTTTTTACGGGTTCTTCGCGTACTGGTCATATTTTACATGAACAGTTTGCGGGTCAACCGGGTAAAATTTTAGCGCTAGAAATGGGTGGTAATAACCCACTTATTATTACTGACGTTGAAGACACTAAAGCGGTTGTTCACGATATTATTCAATCAGCGTTTATCTCAAGCGGCCAGCGTTGTACATGTGCACGTAAATTGTTTTTACCTAAAGGTAGCAAAGGCGATGCAATTTTAGAGCGCCTTATCACTGCAACTAAAGCGATTAAAGTAGGCAACTACGATGATGCAGAGCAGCCATTTATGGGCTCTATGATCTCATCAGCGGCAGCAGCAGGCATGGTTAAAGCGCAAAACGAGCTTGTTGAGCTTGGCGCTCAAGTATTAGTAGAACTTGAGCACACAGCCAATACCGGTTTTGTAACACCGGGCATTATTGAGTGTACAAACATTAGTGACTTCCCAGATGAAGAGCATTTTGGACCACTTTTAAAAGTATTCCGCTTTGACGACTTTGACCAAGCAATTGATAAAGCAAACGATACAACCTTTGGTTTATCTGCTGGTTTATTAAGTGATAGTGCAGCAGATTATGACCACTTTTTACGTCGTATTCGTGCCGGCATTGTTAACTGGAACCGCCCAATTACTGGCGCATCAAGCGCAGCACCATTTGGTGGTATTGGCGCATCGGGCAATCACAGAGCAAGCGCGTATTACGCTGCTGATTACTGTGCATACCCAGTTGCTTCAGTTGAGCTTGAAAAAGTAGCGATGCCAGCAACGCTAAGTCCAGGTTTAAAAATAGATTAAGTACTACTTAATAACTACAAAAGCAGCTTCGGCTGCTTTTTTTGTATTGCTATCGTGCAAAGCTAGTAATTCGCGTCGCTTTCTGATTAAATCATGGCAATTAATTATTTTAAGGTGGTATAAAAAATGGTTTTAGATAGGCAAGGGTACGATGATTTGATCATGTATCTAACTCAAAATTTAGCATTGTTTGAGAAGCCAGGCGAGATAAAACCAGGTGCCCCAACAGTAATGGAATTAATTGAAGACGTCATTGCGCAAAATGTTATGCTTATTTGTGAGCAGCACACAGAGCTTAATACAGAGCAGCGTAGCTTAATTGTACGCGAAGTTGACGGCATAGTTTACGATTTAGAAGAAGTCCTCAGTAGTATCACCACACAGCCTGTCACGGTTGAGCAGCATGCATTTATAGATGAATTTGCTGGTTTAGTTAAAAACTTATTCGATAATGCAGTCTCGCAACAGTATTAATCAATTGCTTATATAGCCGCCTAGTACATTTTCATTTGCAACTGCGGCTAAGTTGCTTACAATCAAGAAAATATTTTTTTGAGATAAGCACATGCAAGCAAATGTAAAATGGGTTGAGGGCGATACGTTTATCGGCCGTTCTAATTCTAACCACAATGTAGTGTTTGATGGCGGTAGCGATAGTGCCGCGCCAAGCCCTATGGAAATGGTTTTAATGTCGGTTGGCTGTTGTTCATCAGTCGATGTTGTCAGTATTTTAAAAAAAGCCAAACAAGATTTTTCAGACGTGCAAGTACAACTTACTTCAGAGCGTGCCGAAACAGCCCCACGCGTATTTACTAAAATCAACTTACACTTTGTTGTTAAAGGTAATAATGTGTCTGAAAAACACCTTGCACGCGCCGTTTCCCTCTCTGCTGAAAAGTATTGTTCGGTTGCATTAATGCTTGATAAAACAGTAGAAATTACGCATAGCCACGAAGTTGTGCAAGATCAAGCAAAATAACGCTTTTTCCATAAGGAAAATTCGTATAAAATCCGCGAACTTTTCATTCTGCAGGTGCAGAGTTCACTAATTTATAGGTTGGTTTATTATGAACAAACCCTTCGATAAACTTAAACTTCATGGCTTTAACAATTTAACCAAAAGTTTAAGCTTTAGTATTTACGATATTTGCTACGCAAAGACCGAGCAACAACGTAAAGAATATATTGAATATATCGATGAGCAGTATAGTGCAGATAGACTAACCGACATTTTAGGTGAAGTTGTTGATATAATTGGCGCTAACATTTTAAATGTAGCGCGCCAAGACTATGAACCACAAGGCGCTAGTGTAACTATTTTGGTTTCAGAAGAACCAGTAGAAGAGCAGCAAAATTACGATGCTGACGAAGCGCCAGGTCCATTACCTGATTCAGTTGTTGCGCACCTAGATAAAAGCCATATTTGTGTACACACATACCCAGAAGCTCACCCTGATGATGGTATTTGTACATTCCGTGCTGATATTGAAGTGTCTACTTGTGGCATTATTTCACCACTTAAAGCGTTAAACTTCTTAATTCATAGCCTTGAGTCAGACGTGGTAACAATTGACTACCGCGTTCGTGGTTTTACCCGCGACATAAATGGCGTTAAGCACTACATTGATCATGCTATTAGCTCGATTCAAAACTTCATGACAGAAGATACTAAAGAAGCGTACCAAATGATGGACGTGAACGTGTATCAAGAAAACCTGTTCCATACCAAAATGATGTTAAAAGAAACCGACTTAAATACCTATTTATTCGGCCTTTCTACGGCAGATTTATCAGAGGGCGAAGAAGACGAAATTCGCTCAAAACTGACCCGTGAAATGCAAGAAATATTCTATGGCCGTAACCTGCCAGATACAGAATAATAGCAACGAATTAAATTAAAAATGGCGCTCAGTGAGCGCCATTTTTTTTGCTTTATTTTACAAGCAATAATTGTGTTTGTCGGCCATTTAAATACCAGACACCGCTTTTATCAAAAATAGCGTCCTCTTCTAGCATTATTCTTATTTCTTTGTTCCACTGTTTTATAAACACCGCATTGTTGAGCTCAATAGAGTAAGCCGTATTTAAATGCAGCGGATAGTCACCATCTCCCGGTACACCTTGCTGAGAATCCCACATACCTAATGTAGTACCAGCAGCGTGACCATGATAGCCAAGAGGATGAGTATAAATAGTGGGCTTTAATCCCTGAGCAATAGCGGTTTTTCGTGCTGCAGCTAACACTTCATTACCTGTTTTTCCTACCGCAAATTGATTGGTAAATATATCTTGTAGTTTATTACCGCTTTTTAGTGCTTCAACTAAGTAATTAGGCGCACTCGTTTCGTTTTCTTTGAGCACATACGCATGCTGCTGCGTGTCGGTATTTAAGCGTAAATAAGTAATACCAAAATCGACATGAAGTAAATCGCCGGCTTGTATAACGTTATCATCGTAGCCATTGGTAAAGCTTTCTTCATGATTAAACGACTTCGCATCGGCGCGCTGAATAGCAACGCTTGGGTGAAACCATGTTTGTAGTTTTAGCTCTTTTACGCGCTCTCTAAACCACCATACCAAGTCATCGCTAGTTGTTTTACCCACCGTAATTGTTTTACCCGAAAACCCCTCTGCAATAATATGATGGGCAATAGCCACAATGTGTTTATACATTTCAACTTCTTCAGGAATGCGTTGCTCTAACCACGCGACAGCAAGCGGCTCTGCAGAAATTATTTTATTGTGATAATTGGCGGGCAAGTTAGCCATTAAGGTTTTGTAATCGCCTAGCACAAGGCCATCGGCATGTGCCCAGTCGGTAGAAGTATTAAGCGCAATGTTACGAGGTTTGTATTGCTCAATAAGCGTATTGAGTGCCTGCCACTGGCTAGGTTGTGTTTGCTTATCCCAACCTTTTTTAAATACATTACCTATTTTATAAGGTGCAATAGCGTAAGCATCAACCCCACCTTGTTTATTAAGTGCAAATAGCAAAATAGTGGTGCGTCTGGCTGAAAGCCATGTTGCAGGCAGCATTGTTTTTAATATTGGATCTTCATTGTATTCGCGGCTTATAAGAAGCCACATATCAGTGTTGTGCTGCTTCATTAACGAGGGCATTAAGGTGTTAACCCTAAGCTCAGTTATTTTATTAATAAACGCAGCGCGCTCTTTCATTGATAAAATTGTTGGGGGTCCTGAAGCTTGAACTAAAGGGCTTACAAATAGTGTTGCGAGCAAACATGCGCTTATTAGTAATAATTTATTGTATTGCATAGTTGGGCTATTTTTAGGCTAATTTATACTTAACATGCCAGAACCCACACTATAAAAAAATAATTTGAGACAAACCGTACAAACAAAAAAGCCCAGCTAATTAACTTAGCTGGGCTTTTGTGTATATAGCGTATTAATTAATCATGCTGTAAATAAGTGCAAATACAGCAAGTGAGCCAACCGCTAATATAAATAGCGTGCTTAAACGGTTACGGTATTTATGAAGTGCAGGCACTTTATAAACTGCAATCATTGGCATGATGAATAAAATCATCGCAATGATAGGGCCCGATAACTGATCCATCATATCTAAAATACTTGGGTTTTTAACAGCGCAAAACCAAATAGCTAAAAACATAATTAGCACACCAATTTTATCGGCCGCTTTTTCGCTTAAGCTTGTTTGTTTAGTTACTAAACCTGTAAAGCTTTCACGTGCCCCTAAAAAGTGACCCAAAAACGACGATGTAATAGCAATAAAGGCAACAAGCGGCCCAAGTGTGGCAATAAACGAGTTATCAGTAATGTTAGCAAGATAGGACAGAACCGATACGTTAGCCGCTTTAGCAGCGGCCATTTGCTCGCCTGTAAGCGACAGCACGCAAGAGAACACAAATAACAGTACAAAGGTAATAAGTAGTAAGCTAGTGCGCTTTAAAATCGCCTCTGCCTTGCTTGTTGCTTGGTTACCGTAATGGCCGCGTTGCACGTTTACAAAGCTTGAGATAGCCGCTGCGTGGCTAAACGAAAATACAATAATAGGAATCGATAACCACAACGTTTTACCAAAGCTGCCCATTTCAGGCATGCTCATATCGGGCACTTGCCAGCTTGGGATTAAATAAAGTGATAAAAACAATAATATACCCACAAGCGGATAAACTAAGATAGCAAAGGCACGTAGCATTAAGCGCTCGCCGCCCATCATTAAGCTAATCATACCTGCAACTAATACACCCGAAAGTAATACGCGAGAAGGTGATTCCATCCCCATTTGATTAACCATAAAGCTATCCACAGTATTGGTTAAGCCCACACCGTAAATAAGCAAAATTGGGAATATAGATAAAAAGTACAACAAAGAAATTAATCGACCTGCAGTCACACCAAAGTGCTCTTCAACTACATCGGTAAAGTCGGCATCTTTATTTTTCGATGAAAGTACAAAGCGTGCTAAGCCTCGGTGGGCACAAAAGGTCATTGGGAATGCTAAACACGCCATAATAATTAATGGCCAAAAACCGCCAATACCAATATTAATAGGTAAAAATAAAATACCCGCACCAACGGCCGTGCCAAATAGACTTAGCGTCCATTGTGTATCGTGTTGGTTCCATTTTGAGGTAGAAGAGTGTGTGTTATTTATTGGTGCATTTGAAAGCGTTGCACCTTGAGGTGTTGTCATGTGTGTGCTCATCCATTATTTGTAATAATAATTGCGCCGAAGAATATAGTTTTTGACTAAATTTTTCATGTTTTGAGCTGGTTTTAGAATGAATTAGTTGTAGTGGTTTAGTGACTAACTGTCATGAATATGAAACAGCGATTTAAAAGTGAGCAATGTATAAAGTAATAATTATACAATGTGTTGTTTATTTGAACGAAGTAACTGCTGTCAGGTTTTTTTGTATGAAACAAAGTTTTTTATACGCTGCAGATATTACATAATTTATCGCGATAAGAGCTTTAGCTTATTAGAGCGTGTTGATCTTTGGTCGTTGAATTTTCAACAGCATGTTTGCATGTAAGCCAACAAGGTAACGCAGGAGCTGTTACCGAGCTGGCTATGTTATAAATCTCGCGCCGGGATTAAATTTCCCCTAGATAGAACAAACTTTAATCTTGAGAGGTCACAGACCTTAACTAATAGCAAAAGATGATTTTTCATTTGAACTGCAAAGGTTACTTTTATTTACTTCTTTAGGCACTCGTTTTGAAGCCAGTTTTACGTAAAAAGCAGGCAATACAAAAAGAGTAAAAAGGGTTCCTATAAGCATTCCTGCTACTAATATAATGCCAATACTATTTCGGGCTTCAGCCCCAGCTCCAGATACCATTAATAATGGGAAGTGCCCAAGAACAGTGGCAGCAGTGGTCATTAAAATAGGCCTTAATCTAGTTGATGCAGATTCAATTACGGCTTCTATGCGGCTTTTACCTTGCTCTTGTAGGTGATTTGCAAATTCGACAATTAAGATACCGTTTTTTGCAATCAGACCAATGAGTGTGATTAAACCGATTTGAGAATAAATATTGATAGTCGTTAATTCAAAATACGACAGCATCAACGCGCCAGCCATTGCCAAAGGTACACTCCCAATTAACACAACTAGAGGGTCTCGAAAGCTATTAAATTGGATACTAAGCAGTAAGTAAACAATGACCAGTGAAATTAGCATAACGCCTAATAAACTATTACCTTGTTGTCTTATTTGTCTAGACTCTCCGGCATAATCAACAGTGTATGAAGGGGGGAGTAATTCTTTTGCGGCATTTTCTAATGCTGAAAGTGCCTCTTCTTTTGTGGAATTAGGTAATACGGCTCCAAATATGCGAAAGGCATTTTGCTGTCCAAAGCTATTTAATTGTCTAGGAACTGTTGCCCATTTAACTTCAGCTATTGCAGATAATGGCACGCTGGTTCCATTAATTGATTTAATGTTTAAGCTTAGTAGTTTTCCAGGATCTGACTTTACATTTCGGTCAATAACAGGGATTACCTGATAAGCTTTTCCTTGCGCATCAAATCGATTAACGTAGTTATTTGATAAAAGAACACTCAGTTGCTGATTGACATAAGCGAGATCCATTCCTAAATCGGCAATTTTATCGCGCTTTAATTGTAATTGTATTTGGGGTAAATCGATTTTTAAATCAGTGTCTGCGTATAAAAAGTGCCCACTAGCAAATGCTTTACCTATAAGTTGCCCCGCATAGCTTTGCATTATTTCAAAACTATCGCTGGACTTAACGACCATTTCTACATCGAATTGGCCCGCAGTAGGAAGTGGCGCTGGAAGAATGGGCAACGGGTTGACTCCAGGGGTTTTAGCCAAGCGTCCATAAATCTCAGGAAGAATTGATTTAGTAGTGTAATCTCGTTCGCTAGCACTTATAAATTCAATACCGCCAAAAGCACTATTGGTAAAAATGTTCTGCCACATTTGAGTTGTGCCGGGTATTTCTAATAAGCTATCAACCATGCCACGAATGTTATCTTCATTATAAGTTAACGATGACTCAGGGGGGGATTGTACAAGTACAAATATGCTGCTTTGATCCTCAACTGGCGCAAGCTCTTTTTGTGCACCTTGGTAAAATGGTATTATCATAAGGCTTAACGCAATTGCAGCGACAATCACTTGATTTCGCCACGACAATAAAAGAGTAAGTAACAATGCATATTTATTTCTTAGCTGATCAAATACCCAGTTTACTTTTTTTGTTAATTTAGTTTCTTGCCCTTCAGCAGGGATAACATACGCGCTCATTATTGGTGAAAGTGTGAGGGCAACAATGCCTGATATAAGCACTGATATTGCTAGGGTAAAAGCAAATTCTTTAAATAATACGCCGGTAAGTCCAGACAGAAAGCCAATCGGTAAATACACCATTGTTAGTGTGAGAGTCATTGATACAATTGGTACAAACAGCTCTTTGGAGCTTGTGAGCGCAGCGTCAATTTTAGATTTTCCTGCACGAATATGACGTGAAACATTTTCTACAACAACAATCGCATCATCAACCACCAAGCCAACAGAGAGAACAATAGCGAGCACGGTTAGTAAGTTTAACGAAAAACCGACGACATACATTGCGGCAATAGCACCTAATATTGAAATAGGAATAGTCACTAAAGGTACCGCTGAGCTTCTAAATGAACCCATCATAAAGAGAACAACAACGCCTACTAGAATAACCGTCTCAATAAGTGTTTTAAAAATCTCATTTAATGCATCGCGCATATATAAAGTACCATCATAGGCATAACCAATGCTGATACCATCCGGTAAAGTCTTATTAATTTTATCGGTTAATGCGTAAAGTGCGTCACCAACTTCAATTTCATTTGCACCTGGCTGCGGCCAAACTGAAATATAAACAGTATCATGCTGATTTAAGCGAGCACTTACCGTTGGCTGCTCAGAGCCAAGTTCAATATGGGCTACATCTCTCAGATATATAACATCATTATCTATACGTTTTACAATTAACTGCTTAAATTCATCGATACTTTTCAATTGTGTATTAGCGACCAGATCAATTTTTTGTTTATTAGTTTCTATATAACCTAGCGTAGCTATTGTATTATTTGCAGCCAACGCGGAGTAAATATCGTCAGCGCTAAGATCAAATGCTTCTAACTTTGCAGAATTTAAATGCACGCGCATCGCAGGCGTTCTACTGCCTTCAATTGCGACTCTTTGAACACCCTCAATATCTGTAATTATAGGAGTCACTTGCCTTGATAAAAAGTCGGTTAGTTGTGTAAGTGATTCGCCCTGATGCTCTATATTTAAATAAAATAGCGCATGAGGTCGATCGGTGCGCTTAACGCTAACAATGGGATCCTCAGTATCATTCGGGAGCATATATTTAACTTGGCTAAGACGAGCAGTAAGCTGTGATAAAGCCCGAGTACTATCTTCGTTTAAATTTAAGTAAGCTGTTACAGTGCTATTCCCTGCAATTGTGACTGATTCAACATAATCAACACCTGGAACCGTAGCAGAAATACGTTCAATTGGTTCTGTAATAAAACCTTTAACTGTTTCAGCTGATGCGCCTACGTAGTTAGTTGAAATAACTAAAGATGAACTTTCAATTTTTGGAAACTGTAGCACAGTCACCTTAAGCACTGACCAAATCCCAGCAATACAAATAATGGCGGATAAAACGATTGCAAGTGTTGGTTGTGTTATGAATCGATCCATAAAATGATTGTTTTTCATAATGATACCTTAGGAGATAACGTATCTTCCATAGCTACAGTACGCTCTGAATTAAGCAAGTATGCTCTTAAACCGTCACGCAATTTAAATGCTCCATGACTTGCGATTAATGCGCCTGAGGTTAAGCCATTGGTGATCATAACGAGATCCCCAATACGTTCGCCTAATTCAACTTGTGTACGCTTAGCGTATGTTTTTCCTTCCTCGTCTTTATTTAATAAATATACATAGTTCCCTAATTTGCCTTTAATAACTGCTAAATATGGGATCGCAACAACCTCTTTTTTGTTGCCAATAGGTACCTTAATTTTAACGAGTTGATTTGAATTTAGTTTAGTATTTCCTAATGTAATTTTTGCACGGTATTTCAGCTGTCTTGAGTGTTTTGACATTTCTGGTGCAACAGAAGCTACTTGTGCAATTATTTCTGTCTGTGTGTCATCAAGTAGCGTTAATACTACCGGCGTATTAATTGCTAGCTCTGTATAGGTTTGCGGGAGAGAAAAATCGACCCACATATATTTTTCAATACCAATGAGCTGAGTTAGATTTGTATTAGCAGGTAAAAACTGACCGACTTGCAAGTCATGTATACCAACGCGGGCTGTAAATGGTGCTGTAATCACTTTTTTAGCAATTTTAGCTGAGAGTAGGTTTATTTCTGCTTGGTATTGAGCAAGTAAAGCCGTTGATTCATCTAATTGCTGAGCGCTCAATTTATTTGAATTATAAAGGCTTTTATATCTCTTTACGGTGGTGTTTTGTAGTTCAAAGCGTGATTTAGCTATTTGCAGTTGTGCTTTTTCCTCCTCGTGTTCTATTTCGAGTAACGTATCACCTGCATAAGTAATACCGCCAGATTGCAAATAGAGTTTTGTAACTTTACCTGCTGATTCATTAATTAACGATAATGTTTTAGGGGCTTTTACGATACCGCTAATATCTATATGTGACTGATGAGCAACTTTTTCTACATACATAGCTTCGACATTAGCCGATTGTTCATTGCCTATATTGCTGCGCGCATCAATGATGTTACTTTTAACTGCAAAGCTGCCCGCTATTAAAATTGCTAGTATGCCTGTCGTTGTAATCCATGGAATGAAATTCATAATTAGCTCCTTGTGTGCATCTAGTAGGTAATATGCTTGGGTGAAGTTTGTTTATGTAAAGTATCTTTATATAAAGATATATAATTAAAAAAATTTGTCAATAAACTTCACCCATTATTTTTACGCTACTTCTCTTTTATTACTAGATTGCTTTGCATGGGCAACAGCTAAATGCCCTGCAACACGCGCTGTATTGATCAAAACGGCACTGTTAGCTTTAGCTGAACGCCCTTTAGTTACTTCATCAATTGCTTTCATAATGTACTTAGTGACTTTATTTCCACTGATCCCTTGCGCTTGAGCCGAGCTAATTGCCGCGTTGATAGCATCATTAACATCATCACTATCAATGGCATCTTCGAGCTTAGTGGGTGTTGTAATTAATACACTGCGCTTATTATCAAGCAGCCATTGGGTTTCAATTATGTCGGCTAAAATAGATGCATCATCTATCCGTTGTGGTGCTTTATAGCCACTTGAGCGACAGTAAAATGCAGGGAAATCATCAAATTGATAAGATATAATAGGAACATTGTGGGTCTCTAAGTATTCAAGTGTTAAACCTAGATCGAGTATGTTTTTTGCACCAGCACATACAACGGCAACCCGTGAACGTGTAAATTGCATAAGATCTGAAGAAATATCCATCGTATTGTTTGCTCCTCTATGAACGCCACCAATGCCGGCAGATGCAAAAAAGCATATTCCTGCTAACTCAGCTGCAATAATAGATGAGGCAACGGTGGTTGCACCCAATTGCTTAGTCGCTAATACAACGGGTAAGTCACGCGTGCTGACTTTAGGTATATTTGCGGTTGTTGCAAATAACTCAATCTCACTTTCATCCATGCCAATTAGTAATTTACCATTAGCGACTCCAATGGTTGCAGGGATTGCCCCCGATTCACGAACTGCTGCTTCTACTTGTAACGCGGTGTGTTTATTTTCAGGGTAATCTAAGCCATGCGTTATAACATTAGACTCAAGCGCCACGACCGCAAGCCCTAACTCAAGAGCCCGTTTAATTTCAGGCTTAATAACAAGATTTATCTTTGTATTGTTCATTTTATTTCTCCTCTAATAACTTGGTTTTTTAATTAATTTATATTTTTGCTGAATAATATGTTTGTTATAAACACGTTGTCGCCAATTTTTCGGTTGCTCTGCATGCAGTGCGATTGAAATAAAGTCGTTATTGCATTTAAACTCTTTACTTATCAGTGCCGAAATTTTTTTCACGAGCCTATTCTTGGTGGAACTGGATACGTGAGAATCAAAATAATGTATGTTGATATGCGGCATATTGCGTCCTTACGCTATTAATAATGAACGATAGCTCTCGTAAGAACCTTGAGATTGCACAATGCTATTAAACAGCTCATCAACACCTTGATGTTTTAATAATGCGTAATGATCTGCTTGTAAGTGTTGTGTTATCGCTTCTTTTTCGTTGTACTCAGGAATGTTTTCAATAAATGAATAATCATCTCCTTGTGCTTTAAATATCACTTTTGGTGCTTTTACTTGGCGTTCAAGCAACTCTGTGAATGTATATTTAAACTCATAAGTGCGCATTACTACTTCTATGATTTTACTGACAACATCTCGATTCAAAGTGCGATGATTCATACATACAAAGTCAATAAACTGTTGTTTATTAGTCACTGTCGATAAACATTGTTCTAATACCGGGCCTTGTATTTTTTGAAAGAACACTGAAAATAAAATGGTGACAAATGCAGGAGAAGTAAAACAAGGTGTCTGCTCTTTTTGTGAATACTGAGGTAGATTAGGTGAGCCTGGTGCAATGAGATAAAGTGCTTCCACGGTCTCGCCACTTGCTTCAAGTTGATGCGCCACTTCAAATGCAACACGCGCCCCAAAAGAGTATCCCCATAACGTATAAGGACCCGTTGGTTGCTCATTTTTGATTAGCTTGATATCGGCTTCTGCCATTTCTTGTATTGTATCGTAAGGAATTTCGTCAGAATTAAGGCCATGCGCTTGCACCGCAATAAACGTCGCTTCATCGGCCACTTTTTCAGCTAAAGGTTTTAAGCTCATTGGATACCCACCTAAACCAGGCCAGCAGAAAATTCGCGATTTTTGTGTAGAGTTATTTAAATTAATCAACCGACTATGTGAGCTGTTATCGTTTTGCTTTATATAAAGAGCAAGTGCTTCAATCGTGGGGGCTTGAAAGATAGCTTGCATTGGGATACTAATGCTCAACTCTTTATTTAAAGTATTCATAAATGTAACGGCTGTTAAAGAGTTTCCACCACTTTCAAAAAAATTATCTTGGACTGATACTTTGTCCCATTTCATAACATGGAGCCAAATATCAGCTATTTTCTCTTCTAATTTATTTCGAGGCTCAATGTAGGCTGCCTTATTTTCAATATTATTAAGTTTCTCTGAATTTTTTAGAGCGAGATAATCGACTTTCCCATTCGCTGTTTGTGGAAACTCAGCAAAAGTTATAATTTTATTAGGTACCATATAGCTAGGTAGCGAATTTTGTAAATCATGATTCAATATTTCAAGGGGGCCACGCATATGTATAGCGTCTTCTTTCATACCTTCACTGCGTTTTTGCTCATCTGTAATTTTTCCACCAATGCAAAAATAAAATGGTTTCATTGTACAATTCGCATCAGATAAAATTTCTTCAATACGATTGGCTGAAGGTAAATTATTACCAGATTTTGAGCTATAACCAGAAGACATTAAACCTATGTTTAAGTCGTTCATTTGTAACTGCTGTAACTTACGACCTAAATCAATGTAGTGTCGCCAAGCCGTTGTAGAATGATTAAGTAAAGAAATACCAAAAGAAGCTCTATCATAGACTTGCTGATTAATGGCAATCACTTTTTTCTTTTCAATTAGCTGATCAGAAAGGGGTGTCAGCTGATTATCTTGAACGGTGTATTGTCCTGAATTTAAACCATCTACATTTTGAATTTGCACTAAGGTCTCAACATTTGAAAGCGAGTCAGTTTCGCTATGTTGGCTAATATCAAAACTTCCTAAGTAGGCGTCATCTTCGTGAACAGCTAAGTAATCTTGGTATTCATTGTCAAAACTAGCAGCGCCAATTGAAAGGCCAAACTGAGGTAAAATATGATCAAATAAGCCAAGCATATGGCCTGTTTCCATTTCTAAAACTTCTAATATATTATTTTGATATACAGGTTCTATAGCTGATTGTTTACCTAAAAAATGGCAAGTTAATTTAACCGTGCTTACAGGCGCTAATGAGCGTACAAGATGCAGGGTATGTAGTTCAGGGTGATAATAATAAATACCCGATTTTAAATTAAATAAATTATGTATTTCTAAAAATAACTGCGTAGCATACAGGGCGCCTGGAGATGCATAGCCATACTTGGGCAGTAAGCGTTGCTTGCTTTTAAACTGGCCAAAATATCTCATGATTTGACCAAATTCATCATATTCTAATGCGCTGACAGGGCGTGTAGGGATCTCTGATTTTTGTTTTTTGAGTAAGTTAAGTATTTCTTGCTCACACACATTTCCACCATCAAAGTAACGATAAGTTTTACGAGCAAAAACAGTTTCAGTTTGCTCTTTTGATGCATTTTTATTTGGTAAATTAAATACGGGTAAGTTTAACAGCGCTTGTGGTTGTCTAAATCCAGCATTAGAGAGTTGTGCTTTAACTTGTAATTTACTTTTTTTAGATTGATGGTGTTCACTCTGCTTGCCTTGATCCATTAAAGCGGCTTCACGATGATTTAATTCAATGCATGCAATAAGATTTTGAAAACCGGTACGCTGGTCATTTTTTACAACCATTGCGGCATTTTTTATCCAATCATGCTTTTCAATGGCAAGTCTAATTTCATCAAGCTCTACACGGTAACCACGTAATTTAATTTGATTATCGGCGCGACCTAAAAAGTGTGTGTTACCTTCTTTATCACGTTTTACAATATCACCACTGCGATAGAGCGTATTATGCATAGGCTCGCTATTGTGAGGATTAGATATAAATCTTTCGAGCGTTGTATCGTTACGGTTTAAATAACCTCTAGCAACCTGCACACCACTAATATAAAGCTCACCAGATTCACCCTCATCAACTAAGTTTAACTGTTCATCAAGTATATAGTAGTGAGTATTGGCTACAGGCTTACCAATGGTAATTGCATCAAACGCTTGCTCTAAAGTATGAGGCGTTACTTTATGGCTGGATGAATTTATTGTGCATTCTGTTGGCCCATATAAATTGATTAGATCTTTTTCAGGCAGTGTTTCAAAAAATTGTAAGGCGAGCTGTTTAGTAAGCGTTTCACCCCCACTGAACACGTGAGACAATGAGTTGCACAATTGAATACAAGGCGAATCAAGCAAGGCTTGTAAAAGGGTAGGAACACATTGCAAAACGGTCACTTGTTTTTCAATGATTAAATCAATAAGTGCAAGCGGATCGCGATACATTCCTACTTCACTTGTAACAACACAAATACCGATTGCATTAGCTAAAATCTCCCATTGGGCTGCATCAAAGCTAAAAGGCGTTTTTTGTACAATACGAGTTGATTGGCTAAAGCTATGCTCTTCTTTTAGCCACAGAAGCTGATTAACAATACTGCTATGTTCAATGATGACGCCTTTGGGATCACCTGTGCTTCCAGAGGTGTAAATCATATAAGCAAGGCTATCTTGTGATAGTGGCGCATAATATGACGTATTATCATCAACATCATCTATTGAAATTACAGTGATGTCGCTGCTAACCAATGCAGTAATTTGCTCTTTTAAATGTGCTTGAGTTAAAACTAAACGCGCTTTAGAGTCTTTTAGCATATAGCTAATACGTTTTTCAGGGTATTCAGGAGACAGTGGAAGGTATCCGCATCCTGCATAAATAGCTCCCCACACACCAAAAATTAAGTCAGGCGATGGATCGACAAACAAACCAACATATTCACCTTGCTTAGCACCATGCTGATGAAGTAAAGAGGCAATGTTAGCTGATTTTTTATCCAGCATTTTATAGCTCCAATCTCCTTGGTTACTAATTACTGCAGTTTCATCAGGTGTTTCAATAATTTGCTTTTGAATTAAATCAAACAATGTTCGAGTATCACTTTCTCCTAAAAAAGATATCTGATCTTGCTCAAGGTTTTCGGTTCGATTTAGTTGGTTATGTAGTTTCATTTCTATGCCTATTCCTTTATTTAAAATTTTATAGATGACTAATTTTTGAATTGCCTTGTTAAAAATGAGTACTACACATAACTCTCATGTAACAAAGTTAGGTAAAAGATAATACATACAATCTTAATGTCAAGTATCTTTGTGTAAAGATACTTGTTGTGATGAGTCTTGTCGTAGAGGTTGTTGTGAGTTATATTGGTTTATCAATTTAAATTAGAGTAGTAGATATGATGAAAAATGATCTTGTTGACGTCGTTATGGCCCAGTGGAATAAAGAAAGACCTGATTTAGACCCTTCGCCTATGGGAGTTATGGGCCGACTCGTTCGTACCGATGCAATGTTTAGCAAAGAATTACAAACTGTATTTGGCCGTTTTGGCCTCAATGGTGGCGAATTTGATGTATTAGCGACAATTAGGCGTTCAGGAAAACCGTTTACATTGAGTCCAAATCAACTATTGCAGACATTAATGCTAACCTCAGGCTCAATGACAAACCGTATCGATAAACTAGAAGCTAAAGACTTGGTTGCACGCAGCTCCGATCCTAACGACCGTCGAGGCGTTATGGTGTCTTTAACAGAGAAAGGTTTTCAATTGATTGATCAGGTTGTAGAGGAGCATATCGCAAAAGGGCAGTCTTTATTGTCACCTTTAGATAAGTCGGAGCAGCAACAACTCGCAGTATTACTTAAAAAATTACTTTTAGGCCTTTCTAACTCTACTTATAAATAAGGCCTGTTGTCCTTTCAGGAGCAAAATTTGTTCTATCTAGGGCGTGTTGAACTTTGTGGATTAAAATTTGTTCAATCGAGGAGCGAGGTTTGTAACTTGGTAGCTTTGGTAACGCTCCTGCATCACCTTACTAACTTATCTTTATGTAAGAATAAGTAAATTCGCGCAAAGCTTCCGCGCCCTACTCACGGCTTTTATTTACATCCATGTAGCAGCAAAAAGTAAATCGCCCCTAGGACGAACCTAAGGGCTACGGATGTTTGGCATTTACGCTGCATTATCAACTGCTTATGGTGAATAATCACACGACATAAACTCTGCCTCGCCTAACTACCAAACCTACAGCTGCAAAATTAATCACGAAAGCTCAACACGCTCTAATATAGATTCACTTTGTTTCTCAGATAGCGATGCACTTTTATCTACCATTGTAGGATAATCGGTATAACCGGTTTCGTCGCCACCATAAAACGTATCGGGATCTACATTATTAAAAGAAGCATTTAACTTAGTACGCTCTACCAAATCAGGGTTTGCTAAAAAGAGTGCCCCTAATGCCACACCATCGCATAAATTTTCATTTAACACATCTGATGCAATAGCAGGGGTTACAGGGCCATCTTGCCAAGATTTGTGAGGGTTTAATATAAGCTTACCTAACCATTGGTTACGGATCTGCTGGGTGTGCTCACGGTTAGCCGCTTCCATAATATGCAAATACGCCAGATCAGTTGGCAACTGACTAATAAGAGTTTGGTAGAGCACTTCACTGTCTTGTTCAATAATGTCATTGTAAGTATTGTCGGGAGAAATACGAATACCGACTCTTTTAGCACCAATAGCTTGTGTAACAGCCGCCACTACTTTTAGCGTAAATCTTAAACGGTTTTTGACGCTACCACCAAATAGATCGGCTCTATTATTTGTATTGCTTGCCATAAATTGGTGAAGTAAAAAACCATTTCCTGCGTGTATTTCTACCCCATCAAAACCTGCCTGAATCGCTAATTCAGCTGATTTTGCGAAGTCTTCAATGGTTGCTGTAATTTCATCTAATGTCATTTCTTTTGGTGTAGGGTAGCTCTTTGGCCCTGTTGGTGTAAAAGCGTCTCCGGTAGCTTTAATTGCTGAAGGCGCTATTGATTGATGAGCACTGGGGTATAATTCAGGATGCCCAATACGACCAGAATGCATCAATTGGGCTACAATTTTGCCTCCCCTTTTATGTACTGCTTCAGTAATGGGCTGCCAGCTTTTCACATGTTGTAAATTATGTAGTCCTGGGGAATTCATAAAACCTTGACCAACTTGGTTAGGTTGAATACCTTCAGAAATAATTAACCCAGCTGTTGCTCTTTGAGCATAATAGGTTGCCATAAGAGGCGTTGCTAATCCTTCAGCTGTTGCCCTGTTTCTACTCATTGGTGCCATTACAAAGCGATTGCTTGCGTTGATTTTCCCAAAACGAGCTTCTGTAAATAAGTTGTCCATGTTTACTTCCTTTAACTAGTTTTTTTGTTTAATGATGGTTCCAGATTAAAATTGGAACTTGATTTTTTAAACAGCTGTACTTGAGATATAACAATGGCTAATACAATAATGACAGCGCCTAATGTTTGACTCATCGTTAGCCTTTGCGAAAGAATAAAATAACCCAATAATGTTGCTGAGATTGGGCTTGCAAACGATATAAAAGACACCGTAACAACTGGCAGTTTTTCAATAGCTTTAAACCAAACTATATAAGCGAACAAGGCTCCAATGATACTTAAGTAGGAATAACCAATTATATTGTCCACTGTTAGGTTACTAGGTAAGCCTTCTTGTACTAATCCAATCGGGAGTAAAAATAATCCACCTACAACGAGTTGCCAGCCTGTAAAAGTATATAAATTAACGTCAGCAGGCTTGCCCCATTTTTTTGTTAATACTATTCCCGTGGCCATTGAAGCGGCACCAATTAAACCTGCAATAACACCTTGAACAGGTAAATTCATATTTGGTTCTAAGACCAACATCGCGACTCCAACAGCCGCAATTGCACAAGCAATAAATTGCCTTAAATTAAGGGTATCTTTAAAGAGTAGCGCACCAAGTATCATGACTATGATAGGTTGGCACGACATAACAAGTGCAGCTACACCACCGGGTAATAGATAGGCTGCTACAAATAAACAGTAAAAAAAGCCACCAATATTAAGTATGCCAAGCACGATAGAACGCACCCACCAGATGCCTTTAGGTAGCTTTCGACCAATCAGTACTAATAAAATACCAGCAGGTAAAGCACGAAGTGTTGACGCCATTAAAGGCATATCTGGCGGTAACAGCTCGGTCGTTACTATGTATGTACTGCCCCAAATTGTTGGGGCAATCATAGCAACTAACATCCAAAGTATTAGTTGTTTATTTGTCATACGGCCCCCACATCGGTCGTACCGAAGTAGCGATCTCCGAAGTCGCCAATTCCAGGTATCATAAATGCGTTTCCATTTAGATACTCTTCAATTGAAGACGTGACTATTTGAATTTTCTTAAATTGCTGAGTAACTTTTTGAATCCCCTCAGGGGAGCACAAAAGATTAACAAAAATGATATTTTCTTCTAAAACACCAGCATCTATAAGCACCTGAATAGCACAAATTGCAGAGCCGCCTGTCGCCAACATAGGTTCGAATATCAGCACGCGACATTTAGCGATATGATCCGGAAGTTTTGAATAATAAAGAGTTGGCAATTTTGTGACGACATCGCGTTGTATTAAAATTTTTCCAATGGGAATTTTTAAGTCAATATGACGCAGCTCATTTTCCATACTTTCACCAGCACGAACCACAGAAACGGCACATATTGGATCTGCAAACTGCTTGCCTTTGTATGTTTCTCCCACGGGAGTAGTTACATCGAGATCTTTAAATGGTACTAATTCTAAGCTTTTTTCAATCAGCAGACGAAACACTTGATCAGCATAAAAAATGAATTGGCTTTTACTAGCTACCTTGTCACGCATTTTTGCATGCAGGTATTTTAGTCTATTTGTTTGCGGTAACTCGATCACACTACTTGAGAGTATTTGTGAGTCTTCTTTATATATTTGAATAACTTGATTTGCATTCATAATGCTCTCCCTATTTGAGTCTGCCAGATTAGGGGTGTTAATCTGGCAGTGAATTATATTAAGCATTGATCTCCGAAAATGCTTTTTCAGCTTCGCGAATGAATTTCTTCACCTTAGCGGCATCTTTTCTGCCGTCGCTACCTTCTAATCCCGTATGTGAATCAACTGCGGCTGGTTTAACCTTATAGATTGCATCAGCTACATTTTCAGGCGTTAAACCGCCAGCCATCATTAGAGGTTTTGGAGATCGTCTAACAAGTTCAGCGCTTACGTCCCAGTTATGCGTTAAACCAGTAGCGCCTTTAGCACCCGTTTTAGGGTTAAACGTATCAGTGATAAACATGTCAACAAAGTCAGCCATGGTATCAACAATTTCTAACAGCTCTTCAGCATTGTCTTCTTTCACAACAAGGCTTTTTAATAAGAAAAGATCAGGGCGCAGCTCTCTAAGCTTTTTCATTTCTGCCACACTAATATCACCGTGTAGTTGAACTGCTTTTACACCTAGCTCACTGCAATAACCGCTCACTTCTTCAGCATCTACCATATAGCTAATCAACACACCGGCTTGAGGCTCACTTAAGCCTTTAATAATGCTCATTGCATCTGTTTCAGAAATATCATCTTTTCCAGAAGGTAAGCGCAAAGGAAAGCCAAGCCACTCAATGCCAGACTCCAGCATTAGATTTGCTTCTTCTCGGTCGATAATGCCAGCTACTTGAATAATGTTTTTCATAATGTTCTCCAATTTAAAGTTAAAGGGTTGTAAAGAATCTCGACGTAAAGATATGTAAGAATTAACTTTGTGTCAAGTATCTTTATGTGAAGATATTAAATTAATATACGTTTAGCTGTTTCATAGAGTTGCTGAAGACTGATATTTTTATATCGTAATTATTTAAAAAGTTAACATAAGCAATAGTTTAAGTGGGTTTTTGAAGTGGTGCAGGGCGATTGGAAGCTTACTAAAAAATAATTTTCGGCCTTAAAAAAACTTAACGTATTGAGCGTAAGTCTTAAATAAAAACAATATTTAGGCATTTAAAAAATTATATGGTGTGGGTATGGTTATCAAAACGTTAAGTTAACGAGGTCGTAAACGCGGACAAGAACAGTTGGCTTTGTCCGTGCCCCACCAAATTATTTTTAGCTGGTACAATGGCATTTGTATAACTATGTGCAGCAAGGGAGTATATGGAAAAGCAAGAAATAATAAGATTCATTAAGGATATACAATGTAAGTTTCCAGATGTGATCCCGCTAATGGATAAACACGAAAGTTGGGCGCTTACTTTTCGCATGGAAGAGTTTGCAAACTTAACAACTTTTGCATTCAACGAAAATAAAGTCACTAATGCTCTAAAGCACTTGTCATATATGAGTCTAAAATTAGACTCTGCAAGTCCTGCTGAACTTGAGTACATAGACACTTATTACGTTGAGCACTTATTTTGCAAGGCTACTCCCATTGGAATTGAAATAGGTTGGCCACTTGTTCCTGACAAACTTAAAAAACTGTATTTAGATTTTCACGGGCAAGCGCCTAAAATACGTTGAGAATAGAAGCGAGTCGTTTTTATTTAAAAATCAAAATCTGCTCCGAAAAGTTGTTAAGTAGGAGCTATTGATCTGAACTTCATGAGAGATTTTTATTAAACTCCGTTATACTTCTTGCAATTGAATATGCCAAATGAAGTAAATAGGCCGCTAACTGCAATGAGTACAGAAATTCTTTTCCATACTATTTTTCCACACGAAGCCAGTAAAACATGGGTTGTATTTGTCCATGGAGCCGGTGGTAGTTCGGCAATCTGGTTTCGTCAGCTTAAAGCGTATAAAAAAGAATATAATGTGTTGTTGCTTGATCTTCGCGGTCACGGCAAATCGAATAATCTACTACAAAACTTTGTTGATAATAATTATTCATTTAATAATGTCTCTAAAGACATCATAGATGTGTTAGATCATAACAATATTACCAGCGCACACTTTGTTGGTATTTCATTGGGCACAATTCTTATTCGAAATATTGCTGAAATTGCGCCGCAATATGTTTCTAGCATGGTGCTAGGTGGAGCGGTTACTCGTTTTAATACTCGCAGTAATACATTGGTTTATTTAGGTAATACTTTTAAACACTTCCTGCCTTATATGTGGTTGTATCGCTTATTTGCTTTTATTATGATGCCGAAAAAGCGTCATAAAGAATCTCGACTTTTGTTTGTTCGTGAAGCAAAGCGCTTGTGCCAAAAAGAGTTTATAAAATGGTTTAAATTAGCCATGGATGTAAATCCTTTAATGCAATATTTCAAAGAAAAAGACATTGATATTCCCATTCTGTACATTATGGGTAAGGAGGATCATATGTTCCTTGGCCCTGTTAAAGAAATGGTTAAGCGCCATAAAAATAGCGTACTGCAAACTATTCACCATTGTGGCCATGTCTGTAATGTGGAACGTCCTGACTTATTCAATCAGCACTCGCTTGCTTTTATCGCCCAGCAAAATCGTTAAGGGTTGTTGCTTTTAAAAAGCTTTCAGTTAATGGTAGGTAATTAGAAAAAATTTATAACAGCCATCATGAGTAAACTGGAGCAGATTTTTCTTTTGACTTTCGTCCTAAACTAAAAACAAGATCCGAAGGATAATACCCGCAACCAATAGGCCTGAAAGCAATACGCGAGAAGGCGATTCCATCCCCATTTGAATAACCATAAAGCTATCAATAGTATTGGTTAAGCCACACCGTAAATAAGCAAAATTGGGAATATAGATAAAAATCACAACAAGGAAATTAACCGATCTGCAGTTACATCAAAGTGCTCTTCAACTACGTCGGTAAAGTCGTATCTTTATTTTTCGACGAAAGTACAAAACGCGATAACTCTCGGTGGGCACAAAAGGTCATAGGGAATGCTAAACACGCCAAAATAATTAACGGCCAAAAACCGCCAATGCCAATATTAATAGGTAAAAATAAAGTACCCGCACCAATGGCCGTGCCAAATAGACTTAGCGTCCATTGTATATCGTGCTGGTTCTATTTTGAGGTAAAAGAGTGTGTTATTTATTGATGTATTTGAAAGCGTTACACCTTGAGGTGTTATCATGTGTGTGCTCATCCATTATTAATAATAATTGCGCGCAATAATATAACTTTTAACGTAGTTTTCATGCTTAGTTGCTTAGTTGCTTAGTTGCTAAGTGTAATGAAAATGAAACGATGTTTGAAAAGTGAACTGTAGTGGGGGTTGTAATAGTAATAAGCTTAGGCTTTATGCTCTTGCTTATTACTATTATTGGAAATTATTAGCTTTTAATCTACTGCCGAAAGGGCTTTTTGAGCAATTCGATTAACCATTTTAAGTGTTTTTTCGAATACCCACTTAATAAACTCGGCAGATAACTCCTTTATTTTAGTTCTAGCATAACCAGCAAAGGCCAGCATACATGCAAGTAATCCATTTATAGGGCCTGTTAAATCTACAGTATGAAAATTATTATTAGCTAAAATCATCGCAATTTTGTCGTATAAGCTTAAGCCGTTTGCAGTGCCTGATTGTAGTGCGTTTAAAGTGCCAAGTTTTGCTTGACGTAACACAGTCATAAGGGCTTCACTTAAGCGATTCATCCAATATATTGAAGGCTGTACTTGAGTGGCATGAGTAATATCTAAGGTAACGCGTTTAAATGGGTTAAATGTCACTCTTTTATTGATACTATCCCAAGATTGCTTTTGTGAGTTTCGGGTATAGTATTTCATCAAATGATGCCAAGGAGCTATAATTTGATTGTTATCCATTTTATATTCAGGAGCGTTGTAAGGAGCTTGCATGAATGGCCAGAATGGAACCATAGGCACAACATCTCCACCATTAACGCAACGGAAAATGTTTTTGGGCTCCAACGCATTTGTTGTGCTTAATGCAAAGTTTGTTAAGCCTACTTTTGGGGCTCCAAAAGTATATAATTTAACGTCTGAACTAAAACGTCGTTTTGCCCAGTCAGCTACTAATGAGGCAACTGCGCCGCCCAGACTATGACCAACACAGTGAACTGTAGCATTAGGCTTTAATTCACGTAATAAAGGGGCTAATTGTAATTTCAAAGTTTCAAACAAAGTGTTAAACCCTGCGTGTACACTATGCCCACCGTCACATACACTTATATTAGCTCTACAGTCAGTAGATGCATCGTATATTGATGCAGTCCCGCGTATGGCAAGTACTAAATCGTTTTTAAATGGGTTCATGCGACCAGCTGGAGAGGTGCCTTTGCCAACGAGTACAAACCCTGTTTGATGACTTGTAGCATGAGCAATTGCTCCGCCAGAGGTTCCTTTTATCGGACCGTTGGATAAATCAAAGGAAAAAATATTTTCTAAATAGTTTGATGCAATAACTGTGTATCGACCTCTTCGGTCTGGTTTTTTTATATCATAAGAAATTTTAGCAAGTTCAGCGCATAAAATGGGTGATAATGTTGCCACGGTAAATCCTTTTAATTTTGTTTTTCCCAACGAGCAATACTTTTAATGAAGTGCTCATCCAATGAATCTTCAGGGTTTATAAGGTGATGTTTGGTTTCATCATTTGTTAAATCGGCATTTAAATTTTTAAGAAGTCTTTTAAATTCTTTAGGTGTTTTTAGTCCATGCTGAAACCCAATCCACAGATTAAAAATCTTGCCATCTTTTTCTAAGTCTATAATTATTCTAACTACAGGCTCATGAAAAATACTACCAGGTTTGCGAGAGGTTAAAGATTTTTCTGGGAAAGAGAAATAGCCTTCGCTATTAGTATATACACTGTCTAGCTCTTCATCATCATAGGTCAAGCTACGTTCAACGAGCTGATTTGCTAGTGGAATCCCATTGTTTAAAAGTTGACCTGTTACTTCTGGGCAAAGCTCAACTTTATATTTAATTAGACCAAGCATTCGACATCCCTTGTTGATAATTAATAATCCATATTTTGATGATTATCCATAAACAGGATAAAACATCAATGTGTTATTCCATATCATTTAGTTTACCCAGCGACAAATACTATGTGTACCGCTGGGTGCTTCTGAATCAATGATTTGATATTTTATTTCTTTAGTACTTAAATCTGCATTTGAATTCTTTAGCTTTTTTGTAATCCAATTGGGGTTTTAAGTGCAAGTTGAAATCCAAACCACAAAGTATGCTGATAACTTTCAAAGTGAGTCACTATTACGACTCTGATCATTGGATCATAAAATATACTGCCAGGCTTGCGTGATTTAATTGATTTAGCGGAAAATGAGTAAAAACCGAGCTCATCAGTATAGGCTTCATCTATCTCTTTATCTTCTAATGTTAAGCCTCTTTGGATAAGTTGGTTTGCTACTGGTTTACCGTTTAGCATAAGTTGTCCTTTAACTTCCGGACATAGCTCTACTGTATAGCGAATTAATCCGTGCATTTATTATTCCTTGTATAAAATCCATGTATTTATCTTTATCTATAAATAATGTGAAACGTTGATATACGGTATTATTCAATCTAAGAACAAAAATTATCATGGATAGCACTGACTGTTCAAATCGACAAATATAAGGTATACACTGGCAAGGTAACGTATTGATAAGGATATTAAGTTGTCGCAAGTTAAAACTCTCCCCATTACAGCCACACGCTGGCTTTCTCTTTTATTGTGCGCAATTACCGCCGCAACAATTACTGTATTTTTAAGCAAAGTTGGTTTTGTACAAAAGGCATATTTAAGTTGGAGCGCTATTTTAAATGCGAATCCAATCCTACATTACAGCTGTGCATTTTTAGCGGGTATTGGCATAAAGCTCCTGCTTGATAAGTTTTATATATCGCACCCCAAACGCAGTATTGGATTTAACTGGCGATATCCGCCAGTGACAATTGCAGTGTGGTTATCAGTAGCAGGCTTACTTGTTTATCTTTTTGTGAATACGGAATATAGAACGTATTTTCTTGACGATGATCTACTTCTTTCTAGTTTGAAGTATTTACATATCACTCTCTTTTCATCTGCATTATTTGTTTTGTTTCAAGAGACCAAAGAGAAAGCCAAAAAGTTGGGTGACAAGTCATGGTTCATCTTATTCATTATTTTAGTAACACTCTTGCTTGCATCAGGTTGTTACCATACACCATGGCCGATTATCATTACATTTATCCTATTGTACTGTTTTGCGGTTATTTTAAGATTGCTCGCTAACAGCGAAGTAAAAAAAACGTACAACGAAAGCAGCTCTGTTGGAGTTAATTTAGGTGATGATTTTAAGGATCTAGATGATTTCAGAGAGTGGTTCAAAGATGACTCAACTATTAAAAGTAAAGAAAAGTTAGAGCCCGACCTACAGGTGTATGCAAAGCGTATCACCGAGCGACTGCGTAACGGAGGTGATGATTATGAAGAAGACTTGGCGCAGCACATAGCGCTATGTGGACCATACGGTTGCGGAAAAAGTAGCATTGTTGCAGCAATAGCAAGCGAGCTTAAAAAGCCTAAACAGGTAAAGTTGGAGTCATCTGATAAAGAAAAGCTAACAGTAAAACAACAAAACAAGATTTATTGGATACACAGTGATATATCAACATGGGGAGCAGCCAGCGGCAGTGTTGCTCATGTGGTGATCAGTAACATTATTGATGATATAAGCCAGTATATTGATATGTGTGCTTTCCGTGCGCTTCCTAAACACTATACCGAAGCCCTAAAATCAGGTGGTAGTGCATTTCAGTTTGTATCTACCTTGCTCGCAGGCCCTGTTGATATCGAAGAAAGTTTTAAAAAACTCAATGGAGTATTAGAGGAAACTAATCATAAATTATTGATCACCCTGCAAGACGTTGACCGTGGTACTGATGAAGAAAGTGAAAAGCGGCTAAACGATATCGCTGCGCTTTTAGATAGATTGAAAAATGAAGCTTTAAGTCATATCAACTTTATCGTCGCTATGGGAAATGAAAAAGACGTTGCTGCCGAAGTGATCTCAAAAGCGACTGATTATAGGGAAGATATTGCTGCTTTGGACTGTTTTGATTATCTGAATCAATATACTAAGCTCTGCCTGGAAAATGCGTTAAAGCCTAATAAATATAGAAAAATTGAAAGTTATAAAATAATTGGTCACTGGGGTTTGGTAAAGCTAGATGAACAATGCAAAGGGCAGCGTGATAGCTTATCATCTGAATTGAAAAAACTTGAAATATCTACTAGCTATATTGATAGCCATTTAAACTCATTCCGAGTTTTAAAGAAAGTTTTACGTAGAGTGGAGCAAGCTTGGCAACCTGAAAAATTGATGGGGGAAGTTAATTTTATTTCATTGATGATGGTGGCCGCTTTTAGAGAAGTTTACCCCGTTCAGTATTCCAGATATCAAAAGTTAGCAACAAAAGAAAATCAACTATTACATAGATGGTCTGCTCCCAAAAGTCTTGAGTTAAAAATAATAGAGATTTGCAAAAGTAATGATGGTGTTCAAGATGAACAACTAAAGCAATATGTAGGGCATATGCTGAGTATTGACTGGGGTAAGAGTGACGAAGCAAATGCCACAGTTAATCCAAAATTCAACTACTTGCAATCCGTTGGCTGTACAAATAACGCTGTAAATTATTTAGATCGAATTCAACGAGAGGGTTTATCAAGAAAGGAAAAACTCTATGCTACAGAATTAAGTGATCAAATTTTGATTGCAAAAGTAGTTGAGCTAAGAGAGTCGGCTGAAATTCTAGAGTTTTTAGATAAATGGTTTGGACTGGAGCGTGAGTATCGTTTAGGTCTAGAGCGGTTCTTTTTTATACCCGATTGCTGTGATGACCTAACCAAGGGATTATCAGGTTTTTTTGAGGGTCAGAACGATAAAAGAAAGTTAAAATTCAAAAATTTCAGTGAAAATTGTGATATTGAACTTAGTATAGCTTGGCTAATTGCAGAATGTTTAACGTTAGGCAATTCACATGAAGTTTTTAGCTTCTTTTTTATCAGGATCAAGAGTGACGACCAAAGAGCTTCAAACGAAGATCGGGATATATTCTACCTACTAGTTGTTGAAATACTGGGTTTATTACCCAGCACTTCAGAACCAGAGAATATAATGATATTTTTTAGGGAACTAAATAAGGTTGAAAATGAAAAAGCCCACATGTTTTTCTGCCTGTTTTTAATTTCTGCGACAAAGGAAGGGGAGAGAGATTATGATTGTGCTAATAAATGCTTTGAGTTTGACATATCTAATATTAGGGTAGCAGACCAGAAACTAAATGTCTTATTGGGCATTGATTCCAATAAATCGTTAGCAATATCGGTAGATGCAGGTATTGAATTTGATAATGCTGAAAGGTTGAATAAAGAAATAAAAGATATATTCAAATAAAGCACGCGCATGATCTCCATAGCTATCCCCACGGAATACAGAGTTGTAGTCACGGTGCAGCTCTTTTGTAGGTCTGGCTTTAGCCCGACAAAATGACGGGATAAATCCCGACCTACAAATAACTTAACGCTGAGCTGCTTTTGAATTAACAGCTAACAGTTCTGGCTCTTACTCTTCTATCGCACTCACAATAAAATACGGATTTAAGTATTCATCTTTGGTGTTATAAATAAGCGGGCTGCCATCAAGTTGGGTGACTTTAGCACCGGCTATTTCGGCGATGGCATGGCCTGCTCCTGTATCCCATTCACAGGTTGGGCCTAAGCGGGGGTAAATATCAGCGCTGCCTTCGGCGACTAAACACAGTTTTAGTGAGCTGCCTTTAGACACCATTTCAACCTCATCAAAGCGTTTCACAAACTCGGCTAAATCGGGTGATGGGTGAGAGCGGCTGCCTACAACACGAATTAACCCTTTGTTAGGTTTGGTAGTTACCTTAAGCTCAATTCGCTCATCGCCTTTATCTTTAAATGCGCCAATGGCTTCGGCAGCTAAGTACGATACGCCAAGGGCGGGTGCATCAACTACGGCTAAAATAGGAATGCCGTTTTTGATTAGGGCGATGTTTACGGTAAATTCACCGTTCTTTTTAATAAATTCTTTAGTGCCGTCGATTGGATCAACTAACCAGTAGCTTTTCCACGTTTGGCGTATATCCCAGCTTATGTCGGCGTTTTCTTCACTGAGTATTGGAATATCAGGTGTGAGCTGTTGAAGCCCTGCCACAATCAGTTTATGAGCTGCTAAATCGGCGTCGGTTACGGGGCTTTCATCGGCTTTGTACTCAACGTTAAAATCCTTTTCGTAAATTCCCATTATCGCTTGGCCTGCTTTGCGGGCAAGGATGAGGGTTTCTTCTAGCAGTTCGGTTTGATTCATGGGGTTAACCTATATTATGTGCTTTTGTTTTAGATACGTTATCAGTTGTGTAACCGATTGGTCTAGGGTGTTTTTACTTGTATCTAAAATTATTTCTGGATTGTTTGGCACTTCGTAGTTTGAATCGATACCAGTGAAGTGTTTTATCTCTCCAGCGCGGGCTTTTTTGTATAAGCCTTTTGGATCGCGGCTTTCGCATACATCCAGTGGGGTATCGATAAATACTTCGATAAATTCGCCGTCATCTACTAAGCTGCGCACCATGTCACGTTCTGCTCTAAAAGGCGATATAAACGCAGTAAGTACTAACAAGCCAGCGTCGGTCATTAGTTTTGCAGTTTCGCCCACGCGGCGTATGTTTTCAATGCGGTCTTCGTCGCTAAAGCCTAGATCTTTACACAAACCGTGGCGTACGTTGTCGCCATCGAGCAGGTAAGTGTGCGTACCTTGCTGATTAAGCGCCGCTTCTAGTGCGTTTGCTACGGTACTTTTGCCAGAGCCTGAAAAGCCGGTAAACCATAAAATAGCGGGCTTATGTTTTTTTTGCTCACTACGCTGTGCTTTTGTCGTTGCGTAGTTATGCCAAACTATATTTTCATCCATAGTGAGAGTCTCTTATGCTGTGAGCGCAGGTATTAAAACGGAAATACCAGCGGGATCAAGGTTAATACCGTGATTGAATAAATAATAGAAAGGGGTAAGCCCATCACTATGTAATCTTTTAAGCGATAGTTACCCGCGCTATAAACCATTAGATTAGTTTGATACCCAAATGGCGATATAAAGCTGGCTGATGCGCCAAAGGCAACTGCCATAATAAACGGTAGCGGGTCTACATTAAAACCAACCGCGAGCGAGTAAGCAACAGGGAACGACAAGGCAGCTGCTGCGTTATTAGTAATAAGCTCGGTAAATAATACGGTCATTAAAAATATGGCTATAAACGCGCCGTACGGGCCAAAATCCCCAAGTACCATAAACATGGCGTCGGATATTTGCCCGGCAAGTCCGGTGCCTATCATTAACTTAGCAAGGCCAATGGCGCTGCCTACTACCACTAATAACTCGATAGGAAAACGGCGTTTTACTTCGTTAAGTTTTATTGTGCCACTGAGCATTAAGCCAATCAGTAATACTAATAAGCCTTTAACCAGCGGCACTATGCCAATAATGCTTAAACCCAGTACTGCGGCAAAGCACAGTAGCACAATATTTGATTGTTTAGGCGCAAGGTGGGCTTGTAAGTCAAACCCTGAAATATACACAAATTCGCGCTTTAAATTAGGCAAGCTGTAAAAGTTTTTGCCTGGTGCGAGTATAAGTGAGTCGCCAGCTTGTAATTGCACTTGCCCAAGGCCGCCTTGTAAGCGGTCGTGCCCACGGCGAATAGCAATAACGGCTGCATGAAACTGCTCTCTAAAGCGGGCTTCTTTTACGGTTTTGCCAATAAATTTTGAAGATTGACTTACGACTACTTCTACTAAGTGTTCTATGTCTTTTTGATGATTTTCGTGCACTACTTTTAGGCCGTCGAAACGGGTAAGTAATGGCACCGATTTTATGTCACCTACAAACAGCAGCACGTCGTCTTTTTGAATAATTTGCTGTGGAGTGACTGCGCAAATGCGGCTCCCGTCGCGAATGATTTCAGCAAGGAATAAGTCTTTTAAATCACGCAGGCCGTTTTCTTCTACGGTTTGGCCTATTAATTTTGAGCTTGCTTGTACTTTACCTTCTAGGTAAAAAGGCACTACTTCTTGGTCGCTTTTACCGTTGTCGGGTAAGTATTTAAGCATTACTAAAATGGTAATTAGGCCTACGCTTAACGCGCCTAAACCCACTAAGGTAAAGTCAAAAAAGCCCAGCGGTTCCATGCCCGCATCAACAGCAAAGCCATTAACGATTAAGTTGGTTGATGTACCAATAAGCGTAATAGTGCCGCCCAAAATAGCAGTGTACGACAGCGGTAATAATAGCTTTGAAGGGGAGTGATTAGGATTGTCTTTTATCGCGGTAATAAGCGATGCAACAACGGCAGTATTGTTAGTAAACGACGATAAAAAGGCGGTTGATAACCCCAGTTTTGTTACCGACTTTACTAAACTACCTTTGGATAGCGATTGCGCTAACTTTTGAATTAGGGTGGTTTTTTCTATTGCGGTCGACACTAACACCAACAGTACTAAGGTGATAAGCGACGGGTTAGCATAATTAATTAACATGCTTTCAAGATCAATTAATCCGGTTAAATAACTAGTACCAATGGCACTTACAAATAACCATGCTGGATTAATACGGGTGCCAAAAAGGCACCCGACTAAGGTAAGCATAATGCCTGTTAAAACGAGCTGTTCTACCATGCTTTTAAATTCCTAACAGGCTAAAGTTAACTTATAACTTAGAAATATCAAGCGCTTGCCAATGCGGAAAATGCTTGCGTACTAAGCTGTTAAATTCAATTTCAAATTCGCTAAAGTTACTTTGCTGTGCTTGGCTTTGCAGTACTTGCTCAATCATACCCGCAGCAACTGTTAGGTTTGATAAGCGATCGATTAATATAAACGAGCCTGTTTCGTGATTGCTGTGGTACTCGTCTGCCAAAATAGTTTCGGTTAGTTCAAGTGTTACAATCGCAATTTCGTTTAACTGTAATGAGTCGCTAGTGCCGTGCTCAAGCGTGTTCACATCAATTGTGTAATCAATTTTTGTAACAATAGCTGAGGTGTTTTTGCTGCCTAGTTTTAGGTTATAGCTTTTACCTAATACTAATGGCGATTCATGCATCCACACAATTTTAGCTTGCAGCTGGTTGGTAACCACGGCCGTTGAGTTTGCAGGAACGATTACATCCCCTCGGCTAATATCAATTTCGTTATTTAGGGTAACGGTAATTGCTTGGCCAGCTTCGGCGCTGTCTAGGTTGCCATCAAAGGTAACAATTTCTTTAATGCTTGATGTTTTACCCGACGGTAATACTTTTACAGCATCGCCTACGTGCATCTTGCCCGATGTAAGTGTGCCCTGAAAACCACGGAAGTTTAAGTTAGGACGCACAACATATTGCACCGGTAGGCGCGCTTCAAAGCCTGTATCTGTTTCGGCTGCTGGCGAATCTTCTAGTAATTCTAGTAGCGGCTTGTCGGTGTAATACGGTGTATGTGCAGAGCGTGTTACTACGTTGTCGCCTTTAAGCGCCGACATAGGCACAAACTTAATGTTTGATACGTTAAGTTGCTCAGCAAATTTAAGGTAATCGGCCTTAATTTTTTCATACACGGTTTCGTCAAAATCAACGATATCCATTTTATTAACGGCAACAACAAACTGCTTAATGCCCAGCGAGTCACAAATAAAGCTGTGGCGCTTGGTTTGTACTTGCACACCGTAACGCGCATCAACCAAAATAATGGCGACATCACTTGTTGATGCACCCGTTACCATGTTGCGTGTGTATTGCTCGTGCCCAGGTGTGTCGGCAATAATAAATTTACGCTTAGCCGTTGAAAAGTAACGGTACGCTACGTCAATGGTAATGCCTTGCTCGCGCTCAGCTTGTAGGCCATCAACTAATAATGCAAGGTCAAGATCTTCACCTGCATTACCTACTTTTTCGTTATCTTTATGAAGGGCTGCTAGCTGATCTTCATAAATTTGGTGGCTGTCGTGCAGTAGGCGGCCAATCAATGTTGATTTACCGTCATCTACGCTGCCACAAGTAAGCATGCGTAATAAGCTTTTGTCTTGTTGGCGTGCTAGGTAGGCGTCTATGCCTATTTCTTTTACTTCGTTAAATGTATCGTTATTTTGGCTAGACATTAAAAATACCCCTCACGTTTTTTCTTCTCCATTGAGCCGGCTGAATCATGGTCAATAACACGACCTTCACGTTCAGATGACGTAGATAGCAGCATTTCTTCGATGATTTCGGTTAAAGTACTTGCTGTTGACTCAACTGCACCGGTAAGTGGGTAGCAGCCTAATGTACGAAAACGTACAGATTTCATTTGCGGTACTTCACCTTCATTAAGTGGCATACGCTCATCGTCAACCATAATTAGGGTGCCATCGCGCTCAACAACAGGGCGCTCTTTTGCTAGGTAAAGCGGTACCATGTCGATGTTTTCTTGGTAAATGTATTGCCAAATATCAAGCTCAGTCCAGTTAGACAACGGGAAAACACGAATGCTTTCGCCCGGATTAACTTGGCTGTTATAGGTGTTCCAAAGCTCAGGACGTTGGTTTTTAGGATCCCAGCGATGGTGCTTATCGCGGAACGAGTAAACACGCTCTTTTGCGCGTGATTTTTCTTCGTCGCGGCGTGCGCCACCAAATGCAGCATCAAAACCATATTTGTTAAGTGCTTGCTTTAAGCCTTGGGTTTTCATTATGTCGGTATGTTTACCCGAGCCATGCGTAAACGGGCCTACACCCATTTCAATGCCTTCTGGATTTTTGTGTACCAGTAGATCAAAGCCGTATTCTTTAGCTATACGGTCGCGAAACTCAATCATTTCACGAAACTTCCAATTGGTGTCTACGTGTAATAACGGAAACGGAATTTTTGCAGGGTAAAATGCTTTACGCGCTAAGTGCAAAAGTACCGACGAATCTTTACCAATAGAGTAAAGCATTACTGGGTTCTCAAACTCAGCGGCGACTTCGCGCATGATTTTGATACTTTCAGCTTCAAGTTGCTGAAGGTGAGTTAAAGCCATTGTTAGTCGTCCTACTAAAATGATTAAAAGTTACAAATTTAAAATTCGGTTATGTATTTGATACATCTGTTAGCGGCTGTGCAAAGCTGCTTGTTTGCTCGTTTTCCCCAAACCAGGCTAGTTGCGAGTGCAGGGCGGCTACTTCGCCAATAATGAGTAGCGCAGGCGATATAATGCTGTTGCGCTGGATTAAGTCGGCAAGTTCGCCTAATTGGCCTGTTACTACACGCTGATTTTTACGTGTACCGTTTTCGATAATGGCAACAGGGGTGTCGGCTTTGCGACCATGCTTTAAAAGCTCGCTTTGTATGTGCGGCGATTTAATTACGCCCATGTAAATAGCAAGCGTTTGATTTGCTTTTGCCAGCGATTGCCAATCAAGTTCTTGACCGTCTTTTTTACAGTGGCCAGTTACAAATTGAATGGCTTGTGCGTGGTCACGATGCGTTAGCGGAATACCCGCATACGCACTACAACCTGCAGCGGCTGTAATACCCGGTACAATTTGATAATTTACGTTGTTAGCAGCTAGTACTTGTACTTCCTCGCCACCACGACCATAAATAAACGGATCGCCACCTTTAATGCGGCACACTTTTTTGCCTTGTTTAGCAAGGTCGACCAGCATTTGGTTGGTGTCATCTTGAACAACACTATGATCGCCTAAACGTTTGCCTACACAAATAAGGTCAGCATCACGACGCACTAATTCCATAATTTCGTCAGAGACTAAAAAGTCGTATACAACCACATCGGCTTGTTGCATAAGTTGCAGTGCTTTAAGTGTTAAAAGCTCTGGATCGCCAGGGCCTGCACCGACTACATATACTTCGCCTTCAGGTTCTGCTTTAGCATCTAGCATTTGCTCTAGTTGCTGCTGTGCGGCTTGGGTATCGCCGGTTTGTACTTTACTCACGACAGATGAGTCGAACACGCCTTCCCAAAATTGGCGGCGGTCTGAAAAATGCTTAAAGCGTTTTTTTACTTTGCCTCTAAAGCCACCGACAAGTGTTGCAAGTGGGCCAATATGATGCGGAATAAGGGTTTCGAGCTTTTCGCGTAAGCGACGTGCAAGTACCGGCGCTGTGCCTGCACTTGATATAGCTATCGTAATTGGGTCGCGATCAACAATGGATGGAAATATAAACGTACATTTAGGTTGGTCATCAACCACGTTTACAAATACATTGCGGGCATTGGCAAGTTCAAATACGTTGTTGTTTACTTCATCGCGGTCGGTTGCTGCAATAACAAGCATTTTGCCATCAAGGTGCGATTCATCAAAATAAGCATCAATAAGCGTTACTTCATTATTATGTGCATGCTCTTTTAGTTCGTCGCAAAACCAAGGTGCTACTAAAGTAACGCTTGCTCTCGCTTTTAAAAACGCGCGACATTTGCGTAATGCGACCTCTCCACCGCCAACAACCAATACTGGTTTGTTGTCGAGTTTGGTAAAGATAGGTAAATACTGCACGTTAATAAGACCCCTAAACAAATTCAAATATAAGAAAACGCTTTATTCTGATGAGCAGAATATAGCGGCTATCAATAAGTAAAAAATAATTAAAACCAAGTTGATATAACCAAAAGTTATAATAGGTGGGCTTTTTAGGCCTAAGAGTTAGTTAACAAGGGATTACGACGAGTTACAAGTAAAATAATCAGCTTATAGTGTTTGGTTATGAGCTATAGCGAGTTTGATTTAATTTGTTAATATGGGGGTATATTAAATTTTGTACTTATACCAATTGCATTAAATTAGTGATCTATTATAGCGACGAGAAAATAGCTCAATAACAAGGCTAAAATTATGATACATAGTTGTTCTATATAAATAATTTTTAACGTCGTTAGTGAGTTATTTAATACGCTAAAATGATCATGTTTTTAATAAAATTGGTATTACATAGGCAAGGGAGTCTACATGGCACAACAACAAAAAGAAGCTGCATTAGCAGTAGCACTGATGGATTTAACAAGCTTAAATACCAGCGATACAACTACAGACATTCAAGCGCTTGTTAATAGTATAAATCCGACGTTGGGCACGCCTGCCGCCGTATGTGTTTATAGCGACTTTGTTGATGATGCAAAAATAGCACTCGCAGCACGTGAGCTTAACCATGTAAAAGTGGCAACAGTCACTAACTTCCCAACGGGTGATGCACCAATAAGTGATGTAATTAACGAAACACTTATTGCAATAGAGCGCGGTGCTGATGAGATTGACTTGGTTATTCCTTATAAAAAGTTAATCGCGGGCGATGCTCAAGCAGTACTTAGTTATGTAAGTGAAAGTAAAAAAGCGTGTGGGTCGCGCGCCCAGCTAAAAGTAATAATAGAAAGCGGCGAGCTAAAAACTGACGCGCTTATTACTCAAGCCACAGAGCTTGCAATTGAAGGCGGTGCTGATTTTGTAAAAACCAGTACGGGTAAAGTCGCTGTAAATGCCACGCTTGAATCAACAAAAATTATGCTCAGTGCAATTAAAAATACTGGTAAGCATGTTGGCTTTAAAGCCGCCGGTGGTGTTAAAACAGTGGTAGATGCCAGTGATTATTTAGCACTTGCACGCGTAATAATGGGGGATGATTACCTGCAAGCAAAGACATTTAGGTTTGGTGCTTCAAGCTTACTGAATGATGTTTACAAGGTGTTGAATGAAACGCAGCAGTGATGAGGAAAAGCGTCAGTTAGAGCATGATGCGGCTAAATTGTTTTTACGCTGTTATGAGCAACAGCAAGGCATTCATATGCGTAATATTTGGCATAATGAGCCGAATAAACCTGACGTTAGTTGTTATCAAGAGAATGAACAGCTTGATATAGAAATTGCTCATCTATATGCCAGCGAAACAGAAGCGATGGCTGTTTTAGGACGCCCGCTGTCAATGCAAATGCAACGAGATTTGGCAGACGTGGCACAAAAGCCAAGTGAACACAGATTGCGGGCTGCATTAGAGCGGTTGCTGAAACAAAAAGCGAAAAAACGTTACTATTCAGAGCGTACTTGGCTTGTTATTCGTAACGCGAGTACTATTTGGCGCAAAGCTGACTTTGAAGCCGTGATCGATGACCTTAACTTTCCAAGAACCTATCAATTTGAGCAAATTTGGTTAGTGTGTGATTTTTATCGTGGTGAGTTATTACGTGTGGATGAAAAACGGCCTATATAACAGCCGTTTTCAATTTTAAGCTTAAAGCTAATACTGATTAATTAAATTTAAACATGTTGCTTATACTTTCGAGGCTAGATTTGTTCGTTTTGGCAATACAACCACTGTCATCAAGTGACTTTTTGGTTGTTTCATCAGCTAAACCGGTTACTTTGAGTTTTTTGTCTTGCTGATACTCACGAAGCGCGATAACTGTTTTACGATCGTATTCAACATCTTGTGTTTCAAACTCTTCATAGTCAGGCTGATTTCTTAGGTAGCCCAAACAAACTAAGCTTAGGCGTGACATTGCTAAATCCATTTTCTCATAATGCGGCATTCTATGAGTGGGTACATCAACTGTTACAGCGCTCTTGCTGGCTGCTTTTGCGCGTTTAGTAGCTGGTGGCGGCGCAGTGTAACCCGGTGCTAACGTGTTGTTACTGTTATAGCGATAGTAGGTATCTGGAATTTTAGTTTCTAAAAACTCAACTGCTTTAATAATAACTTCACGCAGGGCTTTTTCTTTAGGGGTATCTGACCATCCACTAATATTGCCACCAACGAGTGCGCCACCAAAATTGGTTGCAGCGCCTGTGAAATCAAAATCTTTACTACCCCCTTCAACACTCGTTGCAGCTAAAATGCGTGATGTGCGAGTATCTATAAGGCGTAGATCAATTGCTATATGTGAACCCGAAAAACCGGCAGATACAGAGCTAAATACATCACCGATAAAGCCGCCACTGCCAACACTTGCACCAGAGCTATCGTCATCAAATTCTGTTACCGCAGCAATCACGACTATTTCAGCACCTTCAATCTCGCCATAAGCAGCACCCGATAAAGCGCTAACGCGACCTGAGGCTGCTAGGTCTTGTTCTGATAAAACAGCATCAAGCGCTTGGCGCTCTAAAACAATAAAGCGGTTTGTTGATACTAGAGCCGTAGTTAATTGATCAGCCATACCGTCGCCTATTTCTTTGCGCCACCATTTTGAGTTGTTAGATTTATCGGTAAAGCGTGCAACAGCAATACGAGCTTTAGGGCCATTGTATTGTTCTTGTGCAACTGCATTTATGTCTGGTGAGTTTTGACCTGAAGTGACATTTGTAGAGGTGCTTTGACAAGCGCTCAGAGTGGTCGTTAATAGTGCCGTTAATAATAGTTTTTGTGGTGCTTTTAACATATGACTGTCCTTAATTAATATGCTTAAAGAAAATGTTGTGCATTTCCTTCAATATTTATATTCATGTTAATTTAGTTAAATCAGTAGGTTAAAAATAGTACTGGTGCGAAATATTTAGTCACACAGGCGAAATTTATGAGGATTTTTCACGAAACTGTTTTGGGGACATGTTATATTTTGATTTAAAGCAGCGGGCAAAGTAGCTTTGTGAATTAAAGCCAACTTGCTGTGCTACTAAACCAATCGCAAGCTCACTATTTTTTAAAAGCTCTTGTGCAAATTCTAAGCGAATGTTTCGAATGTAATCGCTTGGTGTTAGGTTGTACAAGGCTTTCATTTTTAATTGTAAAGCGCGAGGGCTAAGATAAAGCGCAGCTGCAAATTCTTCCACGTTAAACGCTTCGTCTTGATAATGCTCTTTTACTGTCGTTTTTACACGCTCGGTAAATACATAATCTTTACTTTGCGCCATTTGTGGGTCGAGCTCGATTGTTTGTGATAAAGCAGGTAGTTGTTGTTTTAAATTTTGATTGAGTACTTCTCTAATCGTTAATAATCCTTGAACGCGGCTTAATAACAGCTGTGGTTCGAAGGGTTTACTTAAATAATCATCAGCAAGTAAGTCCAGGCCCTTTAATTTGCTGCGCGTATCAGCCTTTGCTGAAAGTAATAACACCGGAATATGGCTAATAGCCGTGTCGCTGCGCAGTGCTTTAATAAACTGATAGCCATCCATAATAGGCATCATTACATCACTTATTACCAAGTCAGGCATTTCGCTTTTACATAAAGCTAAACCTAGCTCTCCGTTAACGGCGTTTATACATACGAAGTTGCTAATAAAGAGTGACGTTAGTAAATCACGCATTTCATCGTTGTCTTCGATAATAAGAATTTTATTGTTTTTTACTGCACATAAATTATTGCTTTTAGATACAGCAAGAGCAGTAAGGTCAGAGGTTTCGTCTACTTGAGTTATTGGGAGTGAAATAGTGAAGCAACTTCCTTTGTTTAATTCACTTTTAAGTTCAATGGTTCCTTCATATTGCTCAACTAGCTGCTTTATAAGTGCTAAGCCAATACCGCTACCGCTTTGATTACTCGTATCTATGCGTGTAAATCGTTGGAAAACTGCCTCGAGGTGCTTTTTATCTATACCAACACCAGTGTCTGAGACTATGATGGTTAATATTTGTTTTTGAGTTAATAGCTGAAGTAATACTTTACCTCCGTTCGGGGTGTATTTTTGGGCGTTACTTAATAAGTTACTGATAATAGAAACTGTATGATTTGGCTCTAATTCAATGAGAATATTTTTTTGCGTTAAATCTTCAAGCTCGAACGTAATATTTTTTTGTTTAAATAAAGGAGTGAAATCTTCGATTAATTGTTCAACTACCGGATTTATAGCATAGGGTGTTACGTGTTTCACTGCAGTGCTTGGGCGCTGACTGAGCTGCAAAAGTTGGTTTATTTGATCCAATAGCTTATGGCTATTACGTTGAATCATCGCTAGTTTTTGTTGGGTGTCTGAATCTTTATGACTTTTTAGTAAACTATCAAGTGGCGCTAATATTAAGCTCAATGGTGTTTTAAGTTCATGGCTAACGTTATCTAATAGCTGGGTTTTTAAGCTGCTAAGTTCTCTCTCTTTTAAGTTTGCTTGCTCTGCAACTTTAGCTCTATACCTTGCTGTTATAATTAACCACATTATAAATAATACGATAATGATGTAAGTGACATAAGCAACATTGTTCTTCCACCAAGGTGGAGTAACCGTAAGCGCAACCATCGTTTTATCATCACTCCATTGGCCGTATTGGTCTTTAACTTTTACAATAAAGTGATAGCTTCCTGCGGGAAGTTGAGAATAACTAACTTGCCTCTGGTTTTTGTTTGCGTATAAAAACTGCTTATCTAACCCAGCTAACTTGTAAGCATATTGGTATTGAGAAGGGGGCTCTGCACTGTTTAAAGCAGAAAACTTAAAACCGATAACACCATCTTCTTCTTTAAAAAAGAGTCTGTCTGTATAGCTTATAAGCTTAGCCGCTTGAGTATTGGTTTTTATATATTGCTGCGTCGCGACTGACTGGTTATAAATAAGTAAGTCTGTAATAACGGGTTCTGGAGGTTTGGTTGCTAGAGTTAGTTTTAACGGATCAAATTGATTAAAACCATTAATACCACCAAAAAATAGCTCGCCGTCATTCGCTTGAAAAGCGGCGCCTAAAATAAAAGAATGGTGCTGTATACCGTTTGCGGGTAAAAAATGCTGCATTTGTTGAGTTTGAGGAGCGTAACGGGTTAACCCCTGATTACTGCTTAGCCACAAGTAACCGCTGCTGTCTTGTTTAATTGCAAAAATATTATCGTTAAGCAAGCCATCGAACTCTGTAATGTTTATTACTTTGTTTGTTTGGATATTTAACTTATTTAGCCCGCCAAAAGTACCTACCCATAAAGTGTTTTTATCTTGTAAATGCAAGGATGTAACCATGTCATGCGTTAAACTATTAGGCTTTTTAAGATCGCTTTGGTAATGGGTGAAAGTTTCATCATTTAAAGAAAATTTATTTAATCCTACGCGGGTTCCAGCCCATATCGCGTTGTTCTCACCGTCATAAGTAATACTAAAAACAGTATTATTTGAGATGCTATTTTTATCTGCGCTGTATTTAAAGTGTGTAACTTGCAATGTATTGGGATTAAATCGCGTTAATCCTTCATTACTGCCCAGCCACAAATTACCAATATGGTCGCCCTCGATTGCATAAATACGGTTACTGCTGAGTTGGTGACTTTGCATAGTAAAAGCTGAAAAGCTATCATTAACTGGGTTATAAAGCAGTAAACCACCTCCATACGTGCCTACCCATATGCGCTTATTGGCATCTTCATAAAGACTAAATATATTGTTATTAGTTAGGCCAATATTGTGGTTTTTATCTGCTTTATAGTGTTTAAATCCTGTGTCAGTTTGTTTGTTAAGTCCGTCGCGCGTGCCCACCCAGAGTATGTTGTTACTATCTTTGAGTATTGCTCTTACAAAGTCATTCGAAATCGAAGCCGAGTTATTGCTTTGATGCTTTTGATGACCAAACTGAATCTGTCTTTTATCATAGCGATGTAACCCATAACCATCTGTACCAATCCAAATAATCCCTTTAGGGTCTTGGTAAAGTGACAATAAGTGGTCGTTAGCTAAGCCATGCTTTAAATTTGGAGAGTAAGTAAGTTGCTGAAACTGTTTACTTAATAAAATATCTTTAGTTTGATAATAAAGACCATGGCCATAAGTGCTTACCCATAGGTTTTTTTCATCATCAATAAGCATATCAGTTACCCAAACATTTTTGAGTTGCTCAAAGTTATAAAATGCGAGTGTGTTTAAGTCAAAAACACTTAGACCAGTTTTGCCTCCTATAATAAATTTGTCGTTTGGTGCTTTTTTTAATTGCCAGAGCTGTTTAGGGCTATTAGGTATGTATGTGAACTGATTTGTTTTTGAATCGAACTTAATAAGCCCAATATTACTTGCTAACCAAAGGTTTTTTTTATCATCAAAAAGCATATCTTTAAAAACAACATTTAATTGATTTGTGCTCTGATAAGAAAATAACTCGGTAGTACCTGTTTTTGTATTTAACCGAGTAAGTTGCCCTTTATCGTGACCAATCCAAATTGTTTCTGGGGAGTTAGAGGTTATTGTTGAAATGCGTTGGTTTGTAATAGAGGGGGTTGAATACTGGTTAAAAACACTAAAACTTCCTGTTTCAGTATTTAATAAGTTGAGGCCGTTACTTGTCGTCGCAAACCAAAGTTGGCCGTTTTCTAAATTCAGGCAGTCTGTAATCCAATTCCCCGAAATACTCGATTGTGAAGGATTGAATTTATAGTGTTTAAATTCATATCCATCGAATCGGTTTAAGCCGCCTTGGGTCGAAAACCAATGAAACCCCTTTTCATCAGTGGTACTGCAGGTGATTGAATTTTGAGATAAACCTTGTTCATTTGTATATGTATCTAAGTACAGTGGTAGGGCGAGCGAGCTAGTATGAAATAATAATAAAAGGCTGATGACTTTATATTTTATGATTGTTTTAATTGCTTTCACAGACTTCCTATCTCTTGTGAATCCCTTAGGGCGTGTTGACCTTTGTGGATTGAAATTTGTTCAATCTAGGGGCGATTTAGTCGCGGCGCGAGTTTTGTAGCCTAGTGGGCTAAGTAAAAACCGAGTATCTGGTCAATCATAAACTGCTTTTTAATCAATGTTAAGATTGATTTTTCAATGCAATGTTGAGATTTTGCATTGTGGGTATCTTTTAGGCTTGTGTTAATGAACTGCGTAAGTATAATAGGCATCCACTTTGCAGGGGCGTAGTTCCAATTGGTAGAACAGCGGTCTCCAAAACCGATGGTTGGGAGTTCGAGTCTCTCCGCCCCTGCCAGTTTTACTTGTGATTGAGTAGTCTGAGATTAAAAACCGGTTTAAATTAAGTCTGTTTTTAAGTTTAGATTTTAATGGATTAACCCTGCCGTAGTGTAGGGTTGTTGTGTCTGTAGTTAAGGTAATAATATTATGAGCACGAATGTAGAAACACCATCAAGTGCGATGGAGTCAGTAAAGTGGTTAGTAGCAATCGCGCTACTTGCAGGCGCAGTTGTTGGTAATCATATGTATGCAGATCAATCTGTATTACTACGTGCTATCGGCGTTGTTGTTGCAATAGCGGCCGGATTAGCAATTGCCTCACAAACATTTAAGGGACGTAACTTTCTTGCTTTCGCTAAAGAAGCTCGAATTGAAGTACGCAAAGTTATTTGGCCAACTCGCCAAGAAACTACCCACACGACATTAATTGTAATGGTTGCAACAGTGATTATGGCACTTATCCTTTGGGGATTAGATGGCATTTTATTCCGCGCTGTTGGCTTTTTAACTGGATTGGAGATCTGATCCCATGTCGGATGAGAACGAGAACAAAGAAATTAAATTACGTTGGTACGTAGTACAGGCTTTTTCTGGTTACGAAAAGCGTGTAGCACAAACGTTAATTGAACATATCAAAATTGAAGGTCTTGAAGCGAGCTTTGGTGAGATATTAGTACCAACTGAAGAAGTTGTTGAGATGCGTGCTGGTCAAAAGCGTAAGTCTGAGCGTAAATTCTTCCCAGGTTATGTATTAGTACAAATGGATATGAACGACGCAAGCTGGCACTTAGTGAACAGCACTGAACGCGTAATGGGCTTTATTGGTGGAACGTCTGATCGTCCTGCTCCTATCAGCCCTAAAGAAGCAGAACGCATTCTTAATCGTTTACAAGAAAATGCTGAAGCACCTAAACCTGCTACATTATTTGAACCAGGTGAAGTTGTACGCGTTACAGATGGACCATTTGCAGACTTCAGTGGTGTAGTTGAAGAAGTTGACTACGAAAAAAGCCGCGTAAAAGTATCTGTACTTATTTTTGGTCGTTCTACGCCAGTTGAGCTTGAATTTGGTCAAGTTGAACAAGATAAGTAATTGATTAAAAAAGCTTCGCCACTATTTTTTTAAATTTTGGCACGAAGCTTGAAAAAGGCCGCTGATTATCTTATAATCAGCGGCCTTTTTGTATTAAGGTAAAATTTATTTTTACTGTGCAAAAAGTACGAAACCAATTTTTAAACTGGGAAGCCGTTAGAGTACGCGTCCTCGCGCGCACAAGGCTGAGACCCACCAAATGAGGTATTTATAATGGCTAAAAAAGTTGAAGCTCTAATCAAGCTACAAGTTGCCGCTGGTATGGCTAATCCTAGTCCTCCAGTAGGTCCTGCACTAGGTCAACACGGTGTAAACATCATGGAATTCTGTAAAGCGTTTAACGCACGTACAGAGTCTATCGAAAAAGGCGCTCCAGTTCCTGTAGTGATCTCTGTTTACGGTGACCGTTCATTTACGTTCGACATGAAAACGCCACCTGCTGCTTACTTACTTAAGAAAGCTGCTGGTATCAAGTCAGGCTCAGGCCGTCCTAACACTGATAAAGTAGGCACAGTAACTCGTGCTCAACTTGAAGAGATCGTTGAGACAAAACGAACTGACCTTACAGCTGCCGATATGGACGCAGCGGTTCGCACTATCGCAGGTTCTGCGCGTGCGATGGGCTTGAACGTAGAGGACTAAGAAATGGCTAAATTAACTAAACGTATGCGTACTATCCGCGAAAAAGTGGAAGTAACTAAAGATTACGAAATCAATGAAGCAGTTGCTCTTTTAAAAGAGTTAGCGACAGCTAAATTCGTAGAAAGTGTTGACGTTGCCGTTAACCTTGGTATCGATGCTCGTAAATCTGATCAAAACGTTCGTGGTGCTACTGTACTACCTAACGGTACTGGTCGCGACGTTCGTGTTGCTGTATTCACACAAGGCGCTAACGCAGAAGCTGCGAAAGAAGCTGGTGCTGAATTAGTAGGCATGGAAGATCTTGCTGAGCTAGTTAAAAAAGGCGAGATGAACTTTGACGTTGTTGTTGCATCACCAGACGCTATGCGTGTTGTTGGTCAACTAGGTCAAATCTTAGGCCCACGTGGTCTAATGCCAAACCCTAAAACTGGTACTGTAACGCCTAACGTTGCAGAAGCAGTTAAAAATGCTAAAGCTGGTCAAGTACGTTACCGTAATGACAAGAATGGTATCATCCATACTACTATTGGTAAGGTTGATTTCACAGCTGAGCAACTTCAACAAAACCTTGAGTCACTAATTGTTGCACTTAAGAAGGCTAAGCCTTCTCAAGCTAAAGGTGTTTACTTGAAAAAAGTAACTATCTCTACAACAATGGGCGCAGGTGTTTCTGTTGACCAAAGCACTTTAACTACAACTGTAGCTTAATTTAGTGTTTACATGGCGTGAAATTTGTACTATAATTTCGCGCCATTTTGTTGATTAATTTATTAGTCGGCAAAGTAAAGAATTCGGGTTGAAGTCCATAATTTCGTTAAGCCTTAGGGTTTAACGATAAATTGGGCTTCCGTCCAAGACCGTAGGTGGCTCCGGCCTTAATATTCACCTACGTAGACGGTGTAGACCCCAGATAGATTTTTCCTAATCCTTCTGGCTCTCGCCGTAAAAAGCATCTCTACTTTGTTTGGTAGGGAAGAGTAAAACAGGGGAATCCGATAATCGGTATCCCCATTAAACCAGGAGTAACACCCATGGCTTTAAATCTTCAAGGCAAAAAAGCAATAGTTGCTGAAGTCAACGAAGCAGCCAATGGTGCTCTATCTGCAGTTGTTGCAGATTCTCGTGGTGTAACAGTTGGCGCAATTACTGCCCTTCGTAAAGAAGCTCGTGCAAACGGTGTTTGGATGAAAGTTGTCCGTAACACTTTAGCAAAACGTGCTCTTGAAGGAACAGATTTTGAGTGTCTTTCTGATTCATTTGTTGGTCCAAGCTTAATCGCTTTCTCATCAGAGCACCCAGGTGCTGCTGCGCGTATCTTTTCAGATTTCGCGAAAAAGAATGAGAAATTCGAGATAAAAACGGCCGCTTTTGAAGGAAATGTTGTTAATGCAGCAATGCTTGCTACATTACCTACATACGATGAAGCTGTTGCACGCTTAATGAGTGCTATGAAAGAAGCGTCTGCTGGCAAATTGTGTAAAACAATTGAAGCAGTACGTCTACAGAAAGAAGAGCAAGCTGCTTAATTTTAAGCTGTTTAATCACTTTCGGTGTAAAATTTATTTGGACGTAATGTCCGTTAATTATTAGGAAATTTGTAATGTCTGTATCTAAAGACCAAATCCTTGACGCAATTGCTGAAATGTCAGTAATGGACGTTGTTGCTCTTATCGAAGCAATGGAAGAAAAATTCGGCGTAACAGCTGCAGCTGCAATGGTAGCTGGTCCAGCTGCTGAAGCTGCTGAAGAGAAAACAGAATTTGACGTAATCCTTACTGGCGCTGGCGCTAATAAGGTTTCTGCAATCAAAGCTGTTCGTAGCGCAACTGGCCTTGGCCTTAAAGAAGCGAAAGCTCTTGTTGAAGCTGCTCCTACACCTGTTAAAGAAGGTGTATCTAAAGAAGAAGCTGAAGCACTTGCAAAAGATCTTACTGAAGCTGGTGCTGAAGTTGAGGTTAAGTAATTTAGCTTTTGCTAAGTTCGCTGCCTGAGAAATCAGGCAAGGGCTGGTGATTATTTAATCACCGGCCTTTTTGCGCTATAGAGTGATCCACTCTTTTAGTTCAAATAAAATCTGATTTTTTCTTTACTTTCAACGCTTTATAGTTTGCTAGTGTTAAAGTGGGATCTAATTAGAACAACAGTTAAATGTTGTAAAAATCTTGGCATAGCTGCCAGTTAAGTCTGTTCTTACAAGAACAGGTCGGGTCAAAGATCAGCAAGCTGAGGAACCCCATGGCTTACTCTTATTCTGAAAAGAAACGTATCCGTAAGGATTTTGGTAAACGTCCACAAGTTTTGGATATACCTTTTTTACTGTCTACACAGTTAGAATCGTTTAAAAAATTCTTAGTGCCGGACGCTGATGGCGATCATGGTTTGGAAGCTGCCTTCCGTTCTGTGTTCCCTATTAAAAGCTACTCGGGAAATTCTGAGCTTCAATACGTAAGTTATCGTATTGGTGAGCCAGTTTTCGATGTAAAAGAATGTCAAATTCGCGGTGTGACTTATTCTGCTCCACTTCGCGTGAAACTGCGTCTTGTTGTTATGGACAAAGAAGCTCCAGGCACAGTTAAAGACATTAAAGAGCAAGAAGTTTACATGGGCGAAATTCCGCTCATGACCGATACCGGTACCTTTGTAATCAATGGTACAGAGCGTGTTATCGTTTCTCAGCTACACCGTAGCCCTGGTGTATTCTTTGATAACGACCGCGGTAAAACTCATTCATCAGGTAAAGTATTATATAACGCACGCGTTATTCCTTACCGTGGTTCATGGTTAGACTTCGAATTTGATGCAAAAGATAACTTATATGTACGTATTGACCGTCGTCGTAAATTACCGGCGTCTATCATCCTACGTGCACTTGAGTACTCTAGTGAAGAAATCCTAGAAATCTTCTTCGACAACACGACGTTTGAAGTAGCTGACGGTAAAGTTCTTATGGAACTTGTGCCTTCGCGTTTACGTGGTGAAACTGCCGCTTTTGATATCAAGAGCGAAGACGGTGAAGTATTTGTTGAAAGCGGTCGTCGTGTTACGGCTCGCCACATCAAGAGCATCGAGAAGAAAGGCATTAACCGCCTAGAAGTACCTCATGAGTACATTATTGGCCGTATTATAGCTAAAAACTACGTTGACGAGTCAACGGGTGAAGTTATAGCAAGCGCGAATGATGAACTAACTCTTGAGCTAATGGCTGAATTGGTTAAAGCTGGTTACACTAAAATTGATACGTTATATATCAATGAAGTGGACAGCGGTGCTTACATGTCAAATACATTGAATATTGACTCTTCAAGCAGCCGTTTAGAAGCACTAGTAGAAATTTATCGCATGATGCGCCCAGGCGAGCCACCGACGAAAGACGCGGCTGAAGCCTTATTCCAGAACTTATTCTTCTCTGAAGAACGTTATGACTTATCTACTGTAGGTCGTATGAAGTTCAATAGCCGTGTTGGTTACGATACAGACACAGGCCCAGGCACATTAAGCAAAGAAGACATCGTGTCTGTTATGAAAGTATTAATTGCTATTCGTAACGGTCAAGGCGATGTTGATGATATCGATCACTTAGGCAACCGTCGTATACGTAGTGTTGGCGAAATGGCTGAGAACCAATTCCGTGTTGGTCTAGTACGTGTAGAGCGTGCTGTACGTGAGCGTTTAAGCTTAGGTGACCTTGACGCAATAATGCCACAAGATCTTATTAACGCTAAGCCTATTTCGGCTGCTGTTAAAGAGTTCTTCGGCTCGTCTCAGTTATCACAGTTTATGGACCAAAATAACCCACTATCAGAAGTTACGCACAAACGTCGTATTTCTGCATTAGGTCCGGGCGGTCTAACTCGTGAACGTGCAGGCTTTGAAGTACGTGACGTTCACGTAACTCACTATGGTCGCGTATGTCCAATCGAGACTCCTGAGGGTCCAAACATCGGTCTAATTAACTCATTGTCTACGTACGCACGTACAAATGACTACGGTTTCTTAGAAACACCTTACCGTAAAGTGGTAGACGGTGTTGTAACTGATGAAGTTGATTACCTATCAGCCATTGAAGAAGGTCAGTTTGTTATCGCACAGGCGAATTCAAACTTAACTGAAACCAATGAGTTTGTAGATGAACTTATTCCATGTCGTCACAAAGGTGAATCTACCTTTATGGGTCGTATGGATCAGCAATATATGGATGTATCACCACAACAGGTGATCTCTGTAGCGGCAGCACTTATCCCGTTCCTAGAACACGATGATGCTAACCGTGCATTGATGGGTTCAAACATGCAACGTCAAGCAGTACCAACATTGAAAGCGGATAAGCCGTTAGTAGGTACAGGTATTGAGTTAACACTAGCGAAAGATTCTGGTGTTACTATCGTTGCAAAACGTGGTGGTGAAGTAATGTATGCTGACGCAAGTCGCATCGTTGTAAACGTACATGAAGAAGAACGCGTTCCTGGCGAAGCGGGCATCGACATCTACAACTTAACCAAATACACACGTTCTAACCAAAATACATGTATTAACCAAAAACCAACTTGTATGGTTGGCGAACCGGTTACTCGTGGTGACGTGTTAGCAGATGGTCCTTCGACTGACTTAGGTGACTTAGCCCTTGGTCAAAACCTTCGCGTGGCATTCATGCCATGGAACGGTTATAACTTCGAGGATTCAATCTTACTATCAGAGCGCGTAGTTGAAGAAGATCGTCTAACGACTATCCATATTCAAGAACTACAGTGTGTTGCCCGTGATACTAAATTAGGTCCTGAAGAGATCACTGCAGATATCCCGAACGTGGGTGAATCTGCACTAGGCAAGCTTGATGAATCAGGTGTTGTTTATATTGGTGCTGAAGTTAAAGGCGGCGATATTCTAGTAGGTAAAGTGACTCCTAAAGGCGAGACACAGCTGACACCTGAAGAGAAGCTTCTACGAGCTATCTTCGGCGAAAAAGCGTCTGACGTTAAAGACAGCTCTTTACGTGTACCAAATTCTGTAACTGGTACTGTAATTGACGTACAAGTCTTCACCCGTGATGGTGTTGAAAAAGACAAACGTGCGTTAGAAGTTGAAGATATGCAGCTTCGCGAAGCGAAGAAAGACTTCAACGAAGAGTTCCGTATTTTAGAAGCTGGCGTTTTAGGACGTGCTCGCAAGTTACTTGTTGATGCAGGCTTCGAAGAAGAGAAACTAACGTCACTGAATGCTGAAAAACTACTTACTCAAAGCCTTGCACAAGAAGACAAGCAGGCTGAACTTGAGCAACTAGCTGCACAGTACGATGAGCTTAAAGCTGAATACGATAAAAAGTTTGAAAATAAACGTCGTAAAATTACCCAAGGTGATGACTTAGCACCAGGCGTACTTAAGATTGTTAAAGTATACCTTGCTGTTAAACGTCGTATTCAACCAGGTGATAAAATGGCGGGTCGTCATGGTAACAAAGGTGTTATCTCGACTATCGTACCAGTAGAAGATATGCCTTACGATGATAAAGGTCGTACGGTAGATATCGTATTGAATCCACTAGGTGTACCATCACGTATGAACATCGGTCAGATCCTTGAAACACATATGGGTCTAGCTGCACGTGGTATCGGTGAACGTATTGAAGAAATGATGAAAGAGCAACGTGAGCTTCATGAGCTACGTGAATTCATCAAGCAAGCCTACGAAATTGGTGAATCTCGCCAAGTAGTAGATATTGCTAGCTTCACTGATGACGAAATTCGTCGTCTAGCTGAAAACTTAAAAGGTGGTTTACCAATTGCTACTCCTGCATTTGATGGCGCGAAAGAAAGCGAAATCAAAGACATGCTTGAGCTTGGTGGATATCCTCGAAGTGGTCAGGTTACACTTTATGATGGCCGTACTGGCGATCAGTTTGAACGTCAAGTAACTGTAGGTTACATGTACATGCTTAAACTTAACCACTTGGTTGATGATAAGATGCACGCACGTTCTACTGGTTCTTACAGCCTTGTTACTCAGCAGCCGCTGGGTGGTAAAGCACAGTTCGGTGGCCAGCGTTTTGGTGAGATGGAAGTATGGGCACTTGAAGCTTACGGTGCTGCTTACACTCTACAAGAAATGCTAACAGTGAAATCGGATGACGTGAACGGTCGTACTAAGATGTATAAAAACATCGTTGATGGTAACCATAAAATGGAACCAGGTATGCCAGAATCGTTCAACGTATTGTTGAAAGAAATCCGCTCACTGGGTATCAACATCGAGTTGGAAGAAAATTAAGCCAATTAGGTGCTGCAGTTAACGCTGCAGCATCTGTTACGGCTGAATAGAATGTAGGGACGAGATTACCCGTCCTCAAGATTAACTCCGACAGGAGAGCTAAGGTGAAAGACTTACTTAAGTTTCTGAAGCAACAAAATAAGACCGAAGAATTCGATGCAATTCGCATTGGTCTTGCTTCACCAGACATGGTTCGTTCATGGTCATACGGTGAAGTAAAGAAACCTGAGACTATTAACTACCGTACTTTCAAGCCTGAGCGCGATGGCTTATTCTGTGCCCGTATTTTCGGCCCAGTGAAAGATTATGAGTGTTTATGTGGTAAATATAAACGCCTTAAACACCGTGGTGTGATCTGTGAGAAGTGTGGCGTTGAAGTTACACTAACTAAAGTGCGACGCGATCGTATGGGTCATATTGACCTTGCGAGCCCAGTTGCACATATATGGTTTTTAAAATCATTACCGTCACGTATTGGCTTAATGCTAGATATGACGCTTCGTGATATTGAACGTGTTCTTTACTTCGAATCATTCGTAGTGACTGAGCCTGGTATGACAACGCTTGAGCGTGGTCAACTATTAGGTGAAGAAGAATACCTAGATGCACTAGAAGAGCACGGTGATGAGTTTGAAGCGAAGATGGGTGCTGAAGCAGTTTTAGACTTGCTTCGTGAACTTGATCTTGCTCAATTAATTGCTGAGATGCGTGAAGAGTTACCAACAATTAACTCTGAAACTAAGCGTAAAAAAATCACTAAACGTCTTAAGTTAATGGAATCGTTCCACCAATCAGGTAATAACCCTGAGTGGATGATCATGACAGTACTTCCAGTATTGCCACCTGATCTACGTCCATTAGTACCATTAGACGGTGGTCGTTTTGCGACATCTGATCTAAATGACCTTTACCGTCGTGTTATTAACCGTAATAACCGTCTTAAACGTCTACTAGATTTAGCAGCACCAGACATTATTGTACGCAACGAAAAACGTATGTTACAAGAAGCGGTAGATGCGCTACTTGATAACGGTCGTCGTGGTCGTGCAATTACAGGTTCTAACAAACGTCCTCTTAAATCTCTTGCTGATATGATCAAGGGTAAGCAAGGTCGTTTCCGTCAGAACTTACTTGGTAAGCGTGTAGATTATTCAGGCCGTTCTGTAATTACAGTAGGTCCTACACTTAAGCTTCACCAATGTGGTCTTCCTAAGAAGATGGCACTTGAGCTATTCAAACCATTCATCTATGGCAAACTAGAGCGTCGCGGCATGGCTACGACGATCAAAGCAGCTAAGAAAATGGTAGAACGTGAAGTTCCGGAAGTATGGGATGTACTTGACGAAGTAATTCGTGAACATCCGGTATTACTTAACCGTGCACCAACACTTCACCGTTTGGGTATCCAAGCGTTTGAGCCTGTGCTTATCGAAGGTAAAGCGATTCATTTGCATCCATTAGTATGTGCGGCGTACAACGCCGATTTCGATGGTGACCAAATGGCGGTACACGTACCGTTAACAATCGAAGCGCAGCTTGAAGCTCGTGCATTGATGATGTCAACAAACAACATTCTATCTCCTGCGAATGGTGAGCCAATCATCGTTCCTTCACAGGATGTTGTATTGGGTCTTTATTACATGACTCGTGACCGCATTAACGCTAAAGGCGAAGGCGCGATATTTAAAGATCCAAAAGAAGCAGAAAAAGCATACCGCAGTGGCAATGCAGACCTTCACGCAATCGTGAAAGTACGTATTAGCCAATCAGTTAAAAACGAAGATGGTGTAGTAGAAGATACTATTACTGTTATCGATACAACTGTCGGTCGTGCAATTTTGTCTCTAATTTTACCAACTGGTATGCCGTTTGCGTCAATCAATCAGCCGCTTGGTAAAAAGCAGATTTCTAGCTTATTGAATGAGTGTTACCGTCGTCTAGGCCTTAAAGACACTGTTGTGTTTGCTGACCAAGTTATGTACACCGGTTTCCATTATGCAATGAAGTCAGGTGTTTCTATCGGTATTGATGACTTAGTTATCCCACCGGTTAAAGCACAGATAATTGAATCAGCTGAAGCTGAAGTTACTGAAATCAACCAACAATTCCAATCAGGTCTTGTAACGGCTGGTGAAAAGTACAACAAAGTTATCGATATCTGGTCACGTGTTAACGAAAACTTATCACGTGAAATGATGTCTAACTTGTCGAAAGACACAGTTATCAATGCAAAGGGTGAAGAAGTAGAGCAACCGTCATTTAACTCAGTGTTTATGATGGCCGACTCAGGTGCTCGTGGTAGTGCTGCACAGATTCGTCAGTTGGCGGGTATGCGTGGTCTAATGGCACGTCCAGATGGTTCAATCATCGAGACTCCAATCACAGCTAACTTCCGTGAAGGTCTAAACGTACTTCAGTACTTCATCTCAACGCATGGTGCGCGTAAAGGTCTTGCCGATACAGCACTTAAAACAGCAAACTCGGGTTACCTAACGCGTCGTCTAGTAGACGTTGCACAAGATTTGGTAATCAATGAAGATGACTGTGGCACAGAAGATGGCTTAACAATGAAACCGCTTATTGAAGGTGGTGATGTTGTAGAAGCGCTTCGCGAACGTGTTTTAGGTCGTGTTGTTGCTGAAGATATTGTAATTCCAGGTACTAATACAGTGCTTGTTGAACGTAATATCATGCTAGACGAAAAACTGTGTGATCTTTTAGAAGAACATTCAGTAGATGAAGTTCGCGTACGTTCTGTTATCACTTGTGATAATGACTTTGGTGTTTGTGCTAACTGTTACGGTCGTGACCTAGCACGTGGTCATATCATCAACGCTGGTGAATCAGTAGGTGTTATCGCAGCACAGTCAATCGGTGAGCCAGGTACACAGCTTACGATGCGTACCTTCCACATCGGTGGTGCAGCATCTAGAGCGTCTGCAGAAAATAATGTACAAGTTAAAACTAACGGTACGTTAAAACTGCATAACTCTAAATATGTATTAAATACAGACGATAAGATTGTTATTACTTCGCGTTCAACGGAAATTACTATCATCGATAGTCATGGCCGTGAGAAAGAGCGTTATAAAGTACCTTACGGTGCGGTATTAACAGTTAAAGATAATGCAGAAGTTCAAGGTAACGACATCGTTGCTACTTGGGACCCGCATAGTCACCCAATCGTTCTTGAGCATAAATCAAAAGTATCGTTCAGCGATATTGATGACTCAAATACTGAAGCACAGACTGATGAACTAACTGGTTTAACCCGTGTAGTTGTTAAAGACCTTGCTAAAGTAAATACGAAAGAACCAAAGCTTATCATCGAAAGTGAAGAGCGCGGCTTGCAAGAAACACGTCTTCCTTCATTCACAACGATTGAAGTAATTGACGGCGTTACAGCAAACCCAGGTGACGTGTTAGCACGTATTCCGCAAGAAGGTTCGAAAACTCGTGATATCACGGGTGGTCTACCACGCGTAGCCGACTTATTTGAAGCTCGTAAGCCAAAAGATCCAGCTATATTAGCTGAAGTAACTGGTACAATTAGCTTCGGTAAAGAGACTAAAGGTAAGAAGCGTTTAGTTATTACTCCACCAGAAGGTGATCATTACGAAGAAATGATTCACAAGTGGCGTCAACTTAACGTGTTTGAAGGTGAGCAAGTGTCTAAAGGTGAAGTTATCGCCGATGGTCCTGAATCACCACATGACATCTTACGCTTACGTGGTGTGACTCATGTTGCTAACTACATCGTTAACGAAGTGCAAGAGGTTTACCGTTTGCAAGGCGTTAAGATCAATGACAAGCACATTGAAACAATTATCCGTCAAATGTTACGTAAATGTACCATTATACACGGTGGTGATACTGACTTCTTAGCTGGTGAACAAATCGAAGTGGCGCGCGTTAATATCGCAAACCGTGACCTTGAAAAACAAGGTAAGATCCCAGCTAAGTTTGAAATCCAATTAATGGGTATCACAAAAGCATCACTAGCAACAGAATCTTTCATCTCTGCAGCGTCTTTCCAAGAGACAACACGTGTTCTTACAGATGCGGCAGTGAATGGTAAGAGCGATGAGCTTCGCGGTCTTAAAGAAAACGTAATTGTGGGTCGTTTGATCCCAGCCGGTACCGGTTTTGCGTATCATCAAGAACGTATGGCTCGCCGTAAACAAAGCAAAGTAGTCGTAGAAGAGCAAACAGTAAGTGCAGAAGAGGCAACTCAAGCACTTACAGACGCTCTAAATGCTGATTTGTCTGGAAATCAATAAACTGTTCTTAATCAATAGATTAAGTAATCGTAAGGCAGTTATATGCTGTCTTGCGATTAGTTTAGGTTGACAGGTTAAACTTTGCTCATTAAAATTCCGCCACCCATTTACTTGTGTGCTTAATGCAGGCTCGTAAATAAAGGGCGGATTTTTTATTTTTTTCAGTAGTAATTTTAATTTCAGGAGCTATTTAAATGGCAACTATTAACCAGCTAGTGCGTAAGCCACGCCGTAGCAAGGTTACGAAAAGTAACTCAGCTGCACTAAAAGCGTGTCCGCAAAAGCGCGGTGTATGTACTCGCGTATATACAACTACACCTAAGAAACCAAACTCGGCGTTACGTAAAGTAGCACGTGTACGTTTAACTAACGGTTTCGAAGTAACTTCATACATTGGCGGTGAAGGTCATAACCTTCAAGAGCATAGTGTAATCCTAATCCGTGGTGGTCGTGTTAAAGATTTACCAGGTGTGCGTTTTCACACTGTTCGTGGTGCACTTGACTGTGCAGGCGTTAGCGATCGTCGTCAAGCTCGTTCTAAATACGGTGCAAAACGCCCTAAAGGGTAATTGTATTCCGTTAGTAAGGCCAAGCACTAAATATTTATAATTATTGTTTTGGGTGATTGACTCGAAAGAGCAAACCTGAATAAACCGGAGATACAAAATGCCTAGAAGACGCGTAATCGGTCAACGTAAAATTCTTCCAGATCCTAAGTTCGGATCGGAACTTCTTGCTAAATTCGTTAACATCGTGATGTTAGACGGCAAGAAATCTACTGCTGAAAAAATTGTTTATGGTGCGCTAGACGTGGCTGCTGAGAAATCAGGCAAGTCGCACCTAGAAATCTTTGAAACTGCACTTGATAACATCCGCCCACAGGTAGAGGTTAAATCTCGCCGTGTTGGTGGTTCAACTTATCAAGTACCAGTTGAAGTACGTCCAGTTCGTCGTAACGCATTAGGTATGCGTTGGTTAGTAGACGCTGCACGTAAGCGTGGCGAAAAATCTATGGGCTTACGTTTAGCTCAAGAAATCGTTGACGCTTCTGATAATAAAGGCACTGCGGTTAAGAAACGTGAAGACGTTCACCGTATGGCTGAAGCGAATAAAGCATTCGCTCATTACCGTTGGTAATCTGTCTTTAACCTTTAAGAGGATCATATGGCACGTACAACTCCACTTGAGCGCTATCGTAATATAGGTATTGTTGCTCACGTAGATGCAGGCAAAACCACCACAACAGAACGTGTTCTGTTCTACACGGGTCTTTCTCATAAGATCGGTGAAGTACATGATGGCGCTGCAACTATGGATTGGATGGAGCAGGAACAAGAGCGTGGTATCACAATCACTTCTGCTGCAACAACGTGTTTTTGGAAAGGGATGGATGCTCAATTTGACGCCCATCGTATCAATATTATTGATACTCCAGGACACGTAGATTTCACTATCGAAGTAGAGCGTTCTTTACGCGTACTAGATGGTGCGGTAGTTGTTCTTTGTGCTTCATCTGGTGTACAGCCGCAAACTGAGACAGTTTGGCGTCAAGCGAACAAATACGAAGTTCCGAGAATGATCTTCGTAAATAAAATGGATCGCACGGGCGCTGACTTCTTAGCTGTGGTTAGCCAGGTGAAATCTCGTCTTGGAGCAACGCCTGTTCCAATTCAGTTGCCTGTAGGCGCTGAGGACGACTTTAAAGGTGTTATTGACCTTATAAAAATGAAAGTGATTAACTGGAACGAAGCGGACCAGGGTATGACTTTCTCTTATGAGGCAATACCGGCAGAGCTTCTGGAATTGGCTGAAGAATGGCGCTCTCATTTAGTTGAAAGCGCTGCTGAAGCCTCAGAAGAACTAATGGATAAATACTTAGAAGGTGAAGAGTTAAGTGAAGCAGAAATTAAAAATGCTTTACGTCAACGAACATTAGCTAATGAGATTGTTCCAGTTACTTGTGGTAGCGCATTTAAAAACAAAGGCGTTCAAGCTGTGCTTGATGGCGTTGTTGAATATATGCCGTCACCAGAACAAGTGAAACAAATCCAAGGTATCTTAGAAAATGGTACTGAGGAAGAGCGTCCGGCTAATGATAAAGCGCCGTTTGCTGCACTCGCTTTTAAGATTGCAACAGACCCGTTTGTTGGGACTTTGACCTTTTTCCGTGTTTACTCTGGTACTGTTAAACAGGGTGACACGGTATATAATCCAGTAAAAAGTAAGCGTGAGCGACTTGGCCGTATCGTACAGATGCATTCAAACTCTCGTGAAGAGATCAAAGAAGTTTTCGCAGGCGACATCGCGGCAGCTATTGGTCTTAAAGACGTAACAACAGGTGAAACACTGTGTGATCCGAATTCTATTATTACGCTTGAGCGTATGGAATTCCCTGAACCAGTAATCTCTATTGCGGTTGAGCCTCGCACTATAGCTGACCAAGATAAGATGGGTATCGCGCTAGGAAAACTAGCTGCTGAAGACCCTTCTTTTCGCGTACAAACTGACGAAGAATCAGGCCAGGTTATAATCTCTGGCATGGGTGAACTTCACCTAGATATCATCGTCGACCGTATGAAACGTGAATTCAGTGTTGAATGTAACGTTGGTAAGCCGCAGGTCTCATACCGAGAAGCTATTCGTTCAACTGTTGAAGTTGAAGGGAAGTTTATACGTCAGTCAGGTGGTCGTGGCCAATATGGACACGTTTGGATTAAACTTGAACCGATGGATATCACGGATGATGAGTCACCAATTTACGAGTTCGTTAACGAAACCGTAGGTGGTTCTGTTCCTAAAGAGTTCGTCCCTGCGGTAGACAAAGGTATCCAAGAGCAAATGTCTCAAGGTGTACTGGCAGGCTACCCATTACTTGGCGTTAAAGCGACTTTATATGATGGTTCATTCCATGATGTAGATTCGAATGAAATGGCATTTAAAATAGCAGGTTCACTGGCAATGAGAGATGGGGCGCTTAAAGCTAACCCTGTACTTTTAGAACCAGTAATGAAGGTTGAAGTACTCACTCCTGATTCAAATATGGGTGATGTAGTTGGCGACTTAAACCGTCGTCGCGGCATAATCGAAGGCATGGAAGATGCATTAGGTGGGCTTAAGCAAATTAATGCGCAAGTTCCTCTTTCTGAAATGTTTGGTTATGCGACTGCTTTACGATCTGCAACTCAGGGCCGTGCCTCATACTCTATGGAGTTTGTGAAGTACGCTGAAGCCTCTAAAAATGTTGCAGATACAATAATTTCAGCTCGCGCTGTTATATAATTTTAGCTTGTCTGGCTCAATAGTGAGTCAGGCTTTAATTTCTTTATTAGGAATTTTTTAAGATGGCAAAAGAAAAGTTTGAACGCGTAAAACCGCACGTAAACGTTGGTACAATCGGCCACGTTGACCACGGTAAAACTACACTAACTGCAGCAAT
>NZ_JJNZ01000023.1 GCF_000690055.1 Pseudoalteromonas fuliginea | reverse complement strand
TGAGCAACCAGCTAAAGTTGAAAAATCAGTACAGCATGTTAAAACCGTCGTTTCGCAAGGATCTGCAAGTGCGCCAATGGCACAACCTACTCCTGTAGCTGATAGCGAAGTAAAACATATCTCTGTTGCAATGGCTCACGACAAACGTGAACTAGTACCCGACAGTGGCTTACGTGCAGGCTCAATCAAACCTGCTGGTCGTGCAAGCTCTGCAATGACTAAAACAATGAGTGCTGATTAGTAACTAACGCTCATTAAAAAGCCCCGCTATTTACTCAATAGCGGGGCTTTTTTGCTTTAAGTGCTATGTAAAGTGCTTCTAACGTGAGCAAGCTCTACAAGTAAACACCAAACGTTAAATCCATAAACTGTATGCTGGCGTTTAAAAATAACGTTTTTATCAAAATTGTTAACTAGCAGTACCTTTTTAATGCATTGCAATACATTAAGACTCACCTCACCATTTTTAATTCACCATTTAAAGCTTTGAGAAGCTGCGCTTCTAACGTGAGCAAGCTCTACGTCTACAGGTAAACACCAAACGTTAAATCCATAAACTGTATGTTGGCGTTTAAAAATAACGTTTTTATCAAAATTGTTAACTAGCAGTACCTTTTTAATGCATTGCAATGCATTAAAATTCACCTCACCTCTTTTAATTCACCATTAAAGCTTTGAGAAGCTGCGCTTCTAACGTGAGCAAGCTCTACGTCTACAGGTAAACACCAAACGTTAAATCCATAACCTGTAGACGCACAGCTTGCTGGCGTTTAAAAACGACGTTTTTACCAAAATTGTTAACTAACAGTACCTTTTTAATGCATTGCAATACATTAAGACTCACCTCACCTTTTTTAATTCACCATTTAAAGCTTTGAGAAGCTGCGCTTCTAACGTGAGCAAGCTCTACGTCTACAGGTAAACACCAAACGTTAAATCCATAAACTGTATGCTGGCGTTTAAAAATAAGTTTTCTCATAAAAAAAACGCGGTCTACTTGCCGCGTTTTCAATAAAGCTAAAACATTATTTATGTAACGTTTATTCTTGCTCTTGTTCCATAAAACGTTGTAACTGATCTTTTAAATTTGGCGGAATACCTTTAATCACTAAGGTATCAGTCGCTTCATTATAAGTAACGCGCTCACCTAAATGTTTACGCTCAAAACTTACACTTACGCCACCACCTAGACCTGAAAACTTAACCATACTGGTTACCGTTTTTTTATCTACAGGGAAGGTTTCTTCCAAGTCATAGCTTTGCTCTTTGCAAAAACTATCAAACGGGCTGTCATCGCCTTTTGTAAGCGTTGCAGAAAGCTCACTTACGCTGGCATCTTCGCCTGTAGTTACGCAATCATTACAGTAATCAAATACTTGTTTACGTAAGTCGTCTTTTTCTGATTTATCAAACTGTTGCTCTGATAAATAATCCTCTACTGCGCTAAGCATTACTTGGCTTTGCTGTTTTGAATCAATACCCTCTTCACAACCTAAAAAGTCTAAGAAAAAGTCAGCAACTTTACGTCCAGCTCGTCCTTTGATAAATGAAATATAACGGTTGTCGTCAGCTTGTGTATCCCACGCTGTTAAGTCGATGCGAGCAGCGAGTTGCATACGCGATATATCTAAATGGCGAGAAGCTGCTAAATCAAGCTCTGAAGTCATTGAATAATGTTCTTTGATGTTAATCATCGCAATTAACATGTAATCGGTAGCAACATACTGATAATGACAAAATACTAAATAACCTGTTTCGCTAAAAGCATACTTATCAAGCTCTTCTTTTAAGACTGTTGAAGCTTGCTCTGTCATATGCCAAAAGCCCAACTCATCATTACGGTAACTTTGCATTGCTGATGCTACAATACTGTTTTTATCTCCACTGAAAGCACAATAACCTTTACCAGGTTTACCGTTGTACGCATGATGTAACTGCTCAATGAACACGGCCACTTTATCGTTGATGATCATTTCATCATTTCGAAGGTGAATTTGCGTATCGTCGTCTTTTTTGTCTACATAATGAACGACTAATTTTTTAACGTCTGTTGTCATCTTTGTTTTTCACGCCTCTAGTGTTAAAATACGGGAATATAACTATTTTATTGAACCAACTGATGCCAATCTTATCAAAATACTCTAATGAAGAAGTAGAACAAATCGTCGATCAGCTTATTGATGTGCTAACTAAACATAATGCACCGGTTGATTTAAGCCTTATGTGTTTAGGAAATTCTATCACGCATATCTTAAAAGAGCATGTACCAACAGGGAAAAGACAAGCCGTAACTGAGAACTTTGCAAAAGCATTGTCACAGTCGGTTAAATAAACTCTATGAACTTATCGCAGCACAATCAGTTTTCATCAAAAGCGAGTCAGTTATTAAGCTGGGGGCATTGGTTCACCTTTGCCAACATCGGCTTAGCGCTATTTATTAGCTTAAGCTATTTATTTGCCGATTCGCCACCAACTAGCTTTATGGGCATAACTTATATGCTAGTGACATGGCTTAGCCACACTAGTTTTATTGCCTTTTTAGCATTTGTGCTGACGGTATTTCCGCTTAGTTTGATTTTCCCCTATCCTAGGCACATTCGTGGAATGGCTGCTGTAATTGCTACGTTTGGCGCATCACTGCTTACTCTTGATGCTTATGTGTATGTTAATTTGGGCTATCATTTAAGCACTTCTGCTTTGCCTGAAATCATCTCACTACTGTGGCATCGATTAACAAGTTCGCCTGCTTTAACAACTCTTTTTGCCGGCGGTATTGTTCTGCTAATCTTAGGTTTTCAACTCGTTGCCAGTAATCTTACATGGCGGCATTTAGCGCGTCTAAAACAGTTTAAATTTGCACGTTACGCAAGCTCATTTTTAGTTATATGTTTTGCGCTTAGCCACAGTATTCATATTTGGGCAGATGCTAACTTAAAATTTGATGTAACAAAGCAAGATAATGTTTTACCACTTTCATATCCTACAACAGCTAAAAGTTTGTTAGCTAAAAATGATTTACTAGATATCGAAACATATAAACAAGCTCATAGCGTTAAAATTAATAACCAAAATATTAACTACCAAATACCAACTCCTCTTGAGAAATGTGAAGATTACACTCAGGCTAATATCGACATTTTTGTTTTTGAAACCGACCAACAATTAGCCGACTTTATTTCAGAAAATAAAGGCCTACATAAAACAGAGCAGTTTTTACAGCCAACTAATCATAGCGACATGCTATTTAGTTTGGTATACGGTTTACCTGCCTTTTATAAAGTTGCGATAATTGAAGAGCACACTCTTCCAGCATGGCAGAGCCAACGTCGCAGTATTGAAGTAAGTGGTATTGACGAGCTGAGTTTTATTAATGACCAAGCTCACACTAACAGTGCGATTAGAGTTATTAGCGGTTCAAAAGTTGTATCCCCACGCGATAACACAACGCAAATATTTGCTTTTAGCTTAGTAAATGATACTCAAGAAGTGGTAAGTACATCAACCTTATACAGCTCAGATAAAAGAATCTCAAAAGTTGAAGGCTTAATTCAACCAAGTGATTTAATTGCGACTAGTGTCGGTCAGTACTTAAATTGTAAAGCGATTGCCAAACAAACAATGTTAGGTGTTAATCTATACAAGAAAAAAGACAATATGGGTGTTAATTACTCCCAAGGTGTAGTCATAGCATACAAAAAAGATAGGATCACATTAATAGACTCTGATGGGAATTTTAAAAACATCTCTGCCGCTGAAGGGTTCTCTATTGAGCAAGGTTTAGATATTCCATTTTTAGTACAAAGCATAAAGAAGTTAAAAACTTTCACTCAATAACTGTAATCCTGACCTAGCTTGCTATAACGTCAAGCTAGGTTATAGTTTTTATTTTGGAACCGCGTTTTTAGCAACGCAAAATAAATTCATGGATGCCCTGCTATGATTAAACTTGTTAGTTACTTATTTTATTCACTTTGCATCTTTATCTGCTTTTATAATAACGCCACGACTTACTACAAATGCGTGACAGAAAAAGAGACTGTTTTTTCTCAGTTTCCTTGCGATCATCGCGCAACTACACACAAAGTAAATACCACAAACATACTGCAAAATGGCCCTGAAGTTGATTATAGAAAACAACTAAACGATCTTGAGCGAGAAAGGCTTTTGGCTGGGTTACAAGCTGAACTTCGCAGTAACAACCATAAATTAACGATACTCGATCGTGAAAAAGAGCGAGCTGAATACAAGCAACAACAGCGCCTTAACCATATTTTAGCCGACGATGAGAAAAATATAATTACTAAAGATATTACCAAGAACATTAAACGAATTAATAAAGAATATAAAAAAGAAGTATCTGCTATTGCTAAAAAAATTAAAGAACTAGAAAAAAAAATATTAATATACAAATAAAACGCTCATAAAGCATTATGAGCGTGTTCGTAATTTAGCTTGGTTTTAAACTTAAAATAACATACCCTTAACACAATAGAGTATAAACTCTAACGTATACTAAGGAATGCTTATGCAGCCACATCGTATTGCTGAACTAATTTTAACTGGCTTTAAAAAGCACTATAAGCTATTTCAAAAAACCACGGCAAAAGCCCCTCTCGCTTTTGCTAATAAAGATTGGCAAGCAATTAACGATATAAGCCGCTTACGTATTAGCTATTATGATGATCGTGTTAACGAAACGACACAATTTTTAAAAATAGAACATCCTACAGATACCCTTGATGAGTCTCTTTGGCTTGCAGTAAAAAAAATATATCAACACTTTTTATGCTTTCATCCACAAGCAGAGCTTGCCGAAACATTTTATAACTCTGTATTTTGCCGTCTTTACCATAGACGTTACTTTCATAATGACTTTATATTTGTACAAGCCACATTAAAAGACGCGCCATCTGTACCGGTTGAATCCGAGTATAGAAGTTATTTTCCGGTAGTTGATGGTTTAAAGCCTACGATAAAACGTATTATCAATCACTTTGATTTTAAAGCCCCATTTGTAGATTTAGAACGAGATATACGCTTGCTTGTTAAAGCATTTTACAAACAAGCCCCCGATACTCACCACCAACCTTGGCAAATGCGCTTTGATATATTGCATACTGCATTTTATCGTAACAAAGCGGCGTATATTGTTGGCCGTGTAGTTTCTCAAAGCGGTGTGCAACCTTTTATTATTGCAGTACTACATCATAAAGATAAAGGCTTATACTTAGACGCCTTGCTCACTAAATCATCACAAATGCGTGTTATTTTTGGCTTTGCGCGTGCTTATTTTATGGTGGAAACTCATGCACCTTCAGCGTTGGTAAGGTTTTTAAATCAGCTAATGCCAAACAAAACAATTGCAGAGCTATACAACGCGATCGGTTTTCATAAACAAGGCAAAACTGAATTTTACCGCGAGTTTTTAAGTCATTTAACGCATTCAAGTGATGAGTTTACAATTGCACCTGGTACACCGGGCATGGTGATGATGGTATTTACCCTCCCCTCTTTTGGTTATGTATTTAAAGTCATTAAAGATAAATTTAGTGAAAGCAAACCATTTGGTCGCAACACCGTTTTAAAGCGCTATCAGCTCGTAAAGAGTCACGATCGCGTTGGGCGTATGGCTGACACTATAGAGTATTCTAATGTCGTATTTCCTTTGGCTCGTTTTGATAGTAATTTGCTTGAGCAATTACATAAAACAATTGGCTCCTCTATGATAATTGAAGGCGATTGGTTGATTATAAAACACCTTTACATTGAACGGCGCATGACACCACTAAATCTGTTTTTAGAAAACGCTGATGACGAAAGTGCAGCAGATGCAATAGAGGAGTACGGCCAAGCACTTAAAGAAATGATTGCCGTTAATATATTCCCTGGTGATATGCTATTAAAAAACTTTGGGGTAAGTAAACATAAACGTATTATTTTTTATGATTACGACGAAGTACAATACCTTACAGATATGAACTTTAGAGAATTACCTAAAGCTAAAAATTACGATGACTATTTAATGAGTGAACAAAGTTACTCTGTCGCTCCACAAGATGTTTTCCCGGAGCAGTTATGTACTTTTGTTACACCTAACCCAACTTATAAACAGTTTTTATTAAGTACACATCCCGAATTAGTTGATGTTAGTTTTTGGAAACAAGCACAGCAAAACATAAAAAATGGGCATGTGAGTCATATTTACCCATACCCGACAGCACAGCGCTTTATTCACCACTGGTAGGCGCTAAAGGACACACAATGAATATAAGTAAAATAGATTTAAATTTACTGGTTTACCTCGACACACTACTACGAGAATGCAACGTAACACGCGCTGCAAACCAGTTGAGTATTACACAACCTGCAATGAGTAATGGCCTTAAACGTCTTCGTAACCTATTTAACGATCCTATTTTAGTTCGTACCAGCGATGGTATGGTCCCAACTGAGCGTGCTTTGGAGTTACAACCTGTTATACGTGGCATATTAATGACTCTCGAAGAAACTCTAGCACCTAATCGAGAATTTGAGGCAAGCCAAAGTAAACGTGTGTTTAGGATTATGGCCAGCGATTACGCTGCAAGTACCCTAGCGCCTAAACTGCTTAGTAAATTACATGACGAGGCACCCGACACCACATTAGATATACTTACCCCAAGTGATGTGACTTTTCATGATGTAGAAAATGGTAAAGTTGATATGGCTATCAATCGTTTTGAAAACTTACCACAATCTTTTCATCATAAGCGTATTTGGAAAGACAGTTTTTGCTGTTTAGTAAAAGCCGATAATCCAATAATTGAAAGCTTTAGCCTTGATAGCTATTTAAAAGCACGCCATATTTGGGTAAGTAAAACAGGTTTTGGTGTTGGTGTAGGAATGGATCCAAAAGACGTGCAAAAGCTAGGGTGGGTTGACGAAGCCCTCGCTCACTTTGGTAAACATCGTAATATCGCTACATTTACGCGTAATTACCATGTAGCGATTCATTTAGCAAAAGAGAAAAACCTTATTGCCACTCTACCATCTAAAGCCGCTAATATTTATGTCGACGATCCAGGACTTAAAATACTAGAACCTCCTTTTCCTATTCCTCCTTTTGAACTTGATATGATTTGGAGTCCACTGCTACACCGAGATGCGAGTCATATTTGGTTGCGCCAAAAAGTAGCTGAAGTTGCCGAGGAACTAAAGTAGCTTTATTACACAATACTTTGTAAAAATTGCTAGGCTAATAGAAAAAATTAACCTAGTAATTTAAAAATAAATAACAAAGCAATTAATATCAAATACTTATACATGAAAGGCATTATGGAATGACCTTTGCTTTTATTAGATTGAAGTTTATATTCATTTAATTAAAGAGGTCATTATGAACACCCATCAAGGATCAGAAGTAAATCATATTACAGACATCATTCAAGTAATGAACAGTGGCATCGACTTTTATGAAAAAGCCCTAGAAAAAATTGAAGACCCTGCAATTGGCGCTCTTTTTCAGCGCATGATCGATGCACGTAAAGTGAGTGTTGAGCGCTTGCAGCCCTATGCTATTAATGAAAAAGGTGAACGCGAAGATGGCTCTTCGTTCGCTATTGAAGCACGCCGTGCATACACTGGACTGCTTACAACATTTAGCTCACACAACGACAGCACCTATGTGAAGGAGCTAGAGGAAGTTGAGGATAAAACCCTTGAAGAAATTAAAGCCGCGATGGATAAACCACAACCTGCTGACTGTGAAGCTGCTTTGGCTAAAACACTACTAACAATGCAGAGTTGCCATGCAGAAATGAGTCGCATGAAAAACCATTAAACTTGATTTTGACGCCAAGCACTCAGCCATAGCGCTGGGTTTTTTATTGTCTTAAAGTATTCATTTGTTTTATTTTACATATAACGACATAATTTATACAAATATTTAATATTATTAGAATATTTAATTAACTACATTTTATTTTAGCTGTGCTAGTTTTATTAATAGGATCCTGAAATCTTGCTGTGGCGCCGCAGCTTTAAATTATAAATAAGGTCCCAATATGAAAAAAAAACTAGCTCAACTGCAAAATAATGCTGATGTATATATGACTCCGATGTTAGACATTGTATTTATACTACTCATTTTCTTTATTGTTACTACTTCATTTGTTAAACCTGTGGCCATTGAGTTAAATCGTCCGCTCGATAGCCCTCAAATAGATAAACCGATTAAAAATGCTTTATTTAGTATAGATGAAAGTAATGGGGTTTATTTCTCAGGTAGGTTGATTGACTTAGAGCAAGTGTCGACTAACCTAGCAATGTTTGCTGCAAAATATGTAATAAGTTCAGTATTGATAAAAGCTGACGAAAACAGTAATCACAACACCCTAATGAACGTGATGAATAATATTAAAGAGTATGAAAACTACTCCATTTCTTTAATCTCGAAATAATACTAAGCGGCTTAAATGTGGTCTATTTAACGATAAGAAAATCGTGTCGATAACCAGGTAAAAATTTCGTTGTTTAGTTGTTCCATATCAGAAATTTTTAACACAGTTAGCGACAGGTTTAAGCCCTCAAATTGATCAAGTATTATTGTGGATGGGTATTATACCAATCTGCTTATATATGGGGTCTATTTAACGTTAAGAAAATTACGCTAGAACTAGGCAAAAATTTTTGCATCTAGTTGCTCTAAATAAAAAATTTTTAACGACGTTATAGTGCAATTTAATT